>NZ_JBAXIM010000020.1:0-24134 GCF_037138395.1 Phenylobacterium sp. | reverse complement strand
GACCAGGGCGTCGGCGTCTATGTCGACGGCGTCTACATGGGCCGCCCGCAAGGTCTGGGCGCAGCAATGTATGACGTCGAGAACATCGAAGTCCTGAAGGGGCCGCAGGGCACCCTGTTCGGACGGAACACCGAAGGCGGAGCCGTCTCGATCACGACGAAGAAGCCTACGGGTGAATTCGGTCTGATGGCCAAGGGCGGGGTGGGTAACTACGGCAGCTACACGGGTGAAATGCACCTCGACCTTCCGGCGGTGGCCGGTGTCAAAATCAAGGTGGATGGGGTCCTGACGGCGAAGGATGGCTGGGTTCATAACCCCCTGCCCCAGGGCGCGGATTTCGGTTCCATGGAAAAGCGCGCCATGCGCGCCCGGGCCCTCTGGGAACCGACCTCCTCCCTGACCTTCGACTACGCCTACGACACCGCCTATGACTCCACCTCGACCCTCTACCAGCAGTTCCTGGAGCGTTACCCCGGGTCCTTCACGCCGGCGGCGAGCAATACCCAGAGCACCAAGCGTATCGACGTGGCGACGATGGGTGTCGCACAGTTGGAGAGCGTCGGGATCACCTCTGGCCACCGCCTGACGGTTGACTACCGGATCCTCGAAGGTCTGACTTTCAAGTCGATCTCCTCCTACAGGAGCCTGAAGCAGGACCAGTGGGACAACGGATCCGCTTCCCAATCTGCCGGCGCCTTCCTGATCGCCCCGGCGACAACCTTCCTTAACCGCAACTTCGGCCGCTTCAGCCTGGCCCTGTTCCACCAGGACCAGCTGAGCCAGGAATTCCAGCTGATCGGTGACTCCGAAAGGCTGCAGTGGGTCGCAGGGGCGCTCTATTACGAAGAGAATGTCGACGACAACGCCCGGGCTTTCGAGACCAACACCTTCACGGACGCCACTGGCGTCGCGAACGTCGCACGCTCCATCGACTATCTTGCCCAGCGGATCGACCGCGCCAGCAAGGTGACGACCAAGAGCATGGGCGTCTTTGGGCAGGCGACCTATACGCCGCCGATCTTCAATGACGCCCTTCATGTTACCCTGGGCGGACGTTGGACCAAGGACGAGAAGAATGGCCGGATGCTGACGATCAACGGCGTCAACTTCCCGGCCGGCTCGGAAGGCCAGGTCATCAACGGCCTCCTTTCGCCGCCGCCCATGGCTTCGTCCTGGGATCGCTTCGACCCGATCATCAACGCGGCCTTCGACGTCTCGGACGACCTGATGGTCTATGCCCGCTACTCCACGGGCTACAAGTCAGGCGGTGCCAACTCGCGGTCGCTCCGCTACCAACCCTTCAACCCGGAGACGGTCGCGATGACCGAAATCGGTGCGAAGCTTGAGTTCTTTGACCGCCGCGCCCGCCTGAACGTCGCCGCCTATGACGGCAAGTATGAGGACATCCAGCTCGACTTCAGCGCCCAGTATGTCCAGACCGACCCGGTCACCGGGGCCCTGCTGCAGACCCAGCGCACGACGACCGAAACAACCAATGCCCCGGGGACCGGCAAGCTGCGCGGCTTTGAGGCGGACCTGACCTTTGCGGCGACGGAGGAACTGACCCTCGCCGCCAATTACGCCTACAACAAGGTCGAAATCCCGGCGACGATCAATCCGTTCCGTCAGGCGAATGGCACATTCATCACGACGCCAATTCCGATCTACCAGGTCTATACGCCTGAGAATTCAGCAAGTTTTGTCATCGACTACGCGCACCCGTTAGAGAATGCCACCATCGCTGCCCACCTGGACGCCAACTATAGTGATGGTTACTACGCGAACTACACGGATGTGGCTTATGATCCGGTGACCCGGGCTGTCACCATCAAGCAGCCCCAGGGCGACTCCTCCTTCATCGTGAATGCGCGCCTCTCCCTTGCCGACATTTCCATTGGCACTGGCAAGGCCTCAGTCTCCCTCTGGTCGCGCAACCTTCTCGACGAACAGCATGTCTTCGTGAAGTTCCTCGATCCTCGCTTCGGCTATGCAGGCTTCTTCAATGAGCCGCGCACCTTCGGCCTCGAGGTCGCCGTCAAGATGTAATCCCCCGCGCAACAGCGCAACGGACCGGCGGAGCCCCCTGGCTCCGCCGGTTTTCTTTTTTTGGAGATGGCCACTCGTAGCCTTATCAACGGGACCTCAGTGGCAGAGGCGGGTGACCATGAGCCATGACGTAGCGATCGTAGGCGCGGGAATCGTCGGGCTGGCCCACGCCCTGGCCGCCGTAAAGCGCGGCCTCAAGACCATAGTCATAGACCGGGACGCCAGCCCATCAGGAGCTTCGATCCGGAACTTCGGCTTCATCACTGTCACAGGCCAGAGACGGGGCGAGACCTGGGGGCGAGCCCTCCGGTCCGCCGCAATCTGGGCCGAGGTCGCGCCCCGGGCGGGTATCGCCATAGAACAAAGGGGGCTGCTGGTCCTGGCCCGCCGGCCGGAGGCCGTTGCCGTCCTGGAGGCCTTTGCGGCCACCGAGATGGGCGAACAGTGCGAACTGCTTTCTGGAGACGCCGCCCAAGGCCGGCTGGCCGGGGTGCAGCCAGCGTCCCTCGGCGCCGCCCTCTGGAGCCCCCACGAAGTTCGCGTCGAGAGTCGTGAGGCGATCCCCCGCCTTGTCGACTGGCTTGCGAGTCTCGGCGTCGAGTTCCGGTTCCGTTGCGCGGCGCTGGCGATAGATGACGCCGGGGTCGAAACCTCCCGGGGTCGCATCCGGGCAGGACGGGTCATTGCCTGCCCGGGCGATGACCTTTCAACCCTCTATCCAGAGACCTATGACCGCCTGGGCGTGACACGATGCGTGCTTCAGATGATGCGCCTGGAAAGCCCCGGACACAGGCTGCCGGCGCCCCTCATGACGGACCTGAGCCTTGTCCGGTACAGGGGCTATGCGGACCTGCCGCAGGCGGGCGACCTGCTGGCCCGCCTTCGGACCGAACAGGCTTCACACCTTGAGCACGGGGTGCATCTGATTGTGACCCAGGGCCAGGACGGATCCCTCATCGTCGGTGACAGCCATCATTACGCGGACTCGCCAGGCCCCTTCGCGGCCAGCGAGGTCGAGCGGCTCATCCTGGATGAACTCCGGGAGACCCTTGGCGCCACCCCCCACATCCGGGAGCGCTGGACGGGAACCTACGCCAGCGCAGAGGCGGACATGTTCCGCGCCGCGCCCGCGGATCATGTAAGGCATGTCGTCGTCACAAGCGGCACGGGAGCCTCCACCGCTTTTGCGATCGCCGAGGAAACCCTTGAAGACCTGTTCGGGCCGCATCCAGGAGACGCATTGCCATGAAGCTTTCCGCTGTCATCTTCGACTGGGCCGGAACCATGGTGGACTTCGGCTCCATCGCCCCGGTGATCGCCATGCGGAAGGCCTTCGCCCAGGAGGGGATCGGCCTCACCGACAGCGAGATTCGCTCGGGCATGGGGCTCGCCAAACGCGATCACGTGGCCGCGATCCTCGGAACGGAGCGGGTAACCGGCGCATGGTCTGCAAGGCAGGGTCGTGACGCCGTGGATGCAGATGTTGACCGGATCTTCGAGACGCTGGCTCCCCTGATGGCGGACGCCGGCGCAGACCGGGCGACCCTGATCCCAGGGGCTGCGGAGACCGCTCGAGTTCTCCGAGGGAAGGGGATCCGGGTTGGTTCAACAACCGGCTACACCCGGGCCATGATGGAGCCCATTCTGGAGCGAGCGGCCGCACAGGGTTATGCACCAGAGGTCGTGGTCTGTGCCGGCGAGGCGACGGCGGGCCGGCCGGCCCCCTTCATGATCTGGCGCGCCCTTGAGACCCTCGGCTGCTGGCCAACGGCCTCCGTCCTGAAGGTCGATGACGCCCCTGTCGGCATACTTGAAGGCAGGAACGCCGGGTGCCTCACGGTCGGCGTTGCGGCCAGCGGCAACGCCCTGGGCCTGGACGCTGACTCCTACGCCGCGCTGACCGGGAATGCGCGCACTGAAGCGCTCACCGGCGCGCGGCACGAGCTTGCATCAGCCGGAGCGGACTTCGTGATCGACACTGTCGACGATCTCCTGCCTCTGCTCGAGTCCAACGGACTGATCTGAAGCCAGAGAGGCCCTGTCATCTCACGCCTCAGTCCCCCGGAGGCCACATGGTGGGGCGGCGGTAGGTCGCCACCGGGACTATACAAATCCCGGCCTCGTCATGAGGAATTCTTCGAACCGAAGCTGAAGTGATGCCAAAGGTCCGTAGTCCCCGGAGATCAAACTGGGGGTTGACCGATGAATTCGCTGACTTCGTTTCGGACGGCCGCGCTTTGCAGCGCTGCGCTCACCGTTCTGGGTTTTGCATCCAGCAGCTTCGCCGCGGAGGCGGAAGCGGATACTGCAGTGGGCCTCTCTGAAGTGGTGGTGACTGCCGAGAAGCGCGAAACTGACCTCCAGAAGACTCCGATCGCCATAACCGCGGTCAGCGGGGAACAGCTTGAGACCCGCCACATTCAGTCCCTCGCCGACCTGGTGACGGGAGGCATTCCGGGGCTAAGGGTGATGCCTTATGCATCGCGGCCCTTCAGCCTGATCCTGAATATTCGTGGTGTCGGCGTGATGCTCGACACCAATCAGCCGGCACGGGACGCCGGCGTGGGCGTGTACATTGACGGTGTCTACCTTGGCCGTCCTCAAGGTTTGAATGCTGGTCTCTACGACGTGCAGAGCCTGGAGGTTCTCAAGGGGCCCCAGGGCACCCTGTTCGGCCGGAATACAGAGGGTGGCGCCCTCAGCATCGTCACGAAGAAGCCCTCAGGCGAAGGGCGAATTGAGGTCATCGCTGGGGTCGGCAACTACGGCAGCTACAGGACCGAGTTCCATCTGGACATGCCCGAGTACAACAACTTCCGGGCTAAGCTGGACGGGGCGCTGTCCGGTCGGGACGGCGTTGTCGGCAATCCACTGGCCGGGGCTTCCGACTTTGGCGCCAATGAACGCCGAGGGCTCCGAGGTCAGGTGGAGTGGCGTCCCACCGACAGCTTCACTGCAAACTACACCTACGACTCCAGCCGGGACGATTCAACGACCCTGTTCTCCTACAATGTCTCTCCGGGGACCAACAAACTCGCCCCTATCACCCCTGTCCTTCCCAGCCGGGTCAAGGCGTCCCCTGTCGGGATACCGCTGCAGCCGAGCAAGGGCACACAATCGGGGCATGCCCTGACCCTGACCTGGGACGTTCTGCCGTCGCTTACCCTCAAGTCGATCTCGTCCTACCGGGAGCTCTACCAGAACCAGTTCTCGAACAGCATCTCGGGCGCCGTTTTCACGCCGAATGGACAGTTCGCGCGATACAGCCTGGCTGCATTTGACCAGTCCCAGTACAGCCAGGAACTGCAGGCGATCGGCGAGACCGAGCGTTTTGATTACGTGGTGGGCGCCCTCTTCTATCACGAGGAGGTCGGCGACATGGCGCAGGCCTACAATTCCATGCAGTTCAACGCCGACGGTACAGCGGCGACTGTCCTCGCCGCGGGTCCTAACATCAAGCCGATTGCCATCGACCTTCCCAGCCTGTTCCCGACCGCCGCGATCGACCGGGCGAGCCGTGCAACGACGGAAAGCTACGGGGTGTATGGCCAGGTGACCTACACCCCGCCGCTCCTCGACGACCGGCTCCACCTGACCGGCGGCCTGCGCTGGACGGAGGACAGCAAGCAGGGTGACCTCTACGTCGTGAACAACGCGCTTCCCGTCAATGCCTACGGCAAGCCAGGGGTTCTGAGTTTCAACAAGAGCTGGTCGCGGATCGACCCCATGGTCAATATTGCCTTCGACGTCGCCGATGACGTGATGGTCTATGGAAAATGGAGCAAGGGCTACAAGTCCGGCGGAGCGAACTCTCGGTCCCTCTCCTACAAGGCCTTCGAGCCTGAAGAGGTTTCCATGTACGAGGCCGGGATAAAATCCGAGTTCCTGGATCGCCGCCTGCGCCTCAATATGGCGGTCTACACCGGCACCTACGAAGGCTTCCAGGTCGACTTCTCCGCGCCCTATTATGCGTATGACGCCAACGGGAACATCATCACTGGCGCGAGTACAACCCGCACGACGACCGATACCATCAATGCCCCTGGCCAGGGCGAGGTGCACGGCGCTGAGCTCGATATCACGGCCGCTCCCGTCGAGGGCCTGACGCTTTCCGCCAGCTACGCCTATTCGGTTGTCGATATCCCCGCGACCCTGAATCCCTTCCCCACCTATGTGGCGGGCGTCGGCATGGTGCTGGCGACGACACCGACCCGGATCTACCAGGAGTTCACGCCCGAACACGCGCTCACCGCAGCGGTGGATTACGAAACGCCGATCCGCTCCTTCGCGCTCCAGGCGCACATTGATGGCAGCTGGGACTCCGGGTCCTATGCAACGGACCGCGATCCCAGTCCTGTGCTGGCCGCGATCAGGAGCCAGGAGGGCCTGGTCTTCAATGCGCGGATTGGCTTCAAAGACATCGACCTGGCCGGCACCGCTACCCTCGGCCTTTCGCTCTGGGCCCGCAATCTGCTCAACACCGAGTACCTCTACTCCCGCTCCATCTCGACCACGAACGGCGTGAACGGTTCCTTCAACGAGCCTCGGACGTTCGGTTTTGAGGCCAAGGTCCGCTACTAGGCAAACGAGGCGCGTTCTGGGCAGCAAGGTATTCGGGAGTCCTGACAGCGGCAGACAGGACGGACCGCGGTGCAGGACGCGCCGGTCTTCGGCAAGGCCTGGGATCGTCATCAAAGTCTCTCCCAAGCGTCGTAGTGGAGATGGCGCGGTCGTTTCAGCAAGGGTGCGGCCCCACGACGGGTTAGGGCCGGTGGCAGCGCGGCTGGTTGTCGACAGCGCTTCCCTAGCGGCAACTGTCGGTATCAATCTAAGGGAAGACCTCATGATCAAGATCACCGCTCTCTCTGCAACCCTCAGCCTGCTTCTGGCCATCGGGACCGCCGAGGCTCGGGTTTCAGGAGGGGTGGCGGATCGCACCTCGCCGGATCGGGTCCGCGTGACCTGGACCTCAAGCACGCCGGTCGACGTCTACATGGCCAGTACGCCGGATGCGCCGCGCGACAAGATGAAACTGGTGTCGGACGACGACCGTGACGGCCAGTTTGAATGGGGTGCAGACCTGCTCAGCCGGCCCTACTTCCTCCTCGTCGACACCCGGGACGGTCATGGGACCCGGGTGGCGGAGCGTGTGCTTCCGCTGACCCAGGGCTCTAACTTCCGCGACATCGGAGGGTACTCAACGGCGGATGGAAGGACCGTCCGCTGGGGACAGATCTATCGGTCCGGTGCCACGCCCACGCTCACGGATGAGGACATGGAGAAGATCCGGAACCTGAAGCTTGCCGAAATGGTCGACCTCAGGTCGAGCGACGAGCGGGTCCTGGCTCCGACCCGGATCGAGGGCGTCCCCTACTCGGCCGTGGGCTACTCGATGACCGCCCTGTCGCTCGGCGGCAAACCCGGCATCCCCGCCATGGAAGCCGTGTATCGAGGTTTCCCCGATTTGCTGGCGCCCCAACTCCGCGTTCTCTTCGCAAGCCTGCTGCGTCACGACGGCCCGGTCGTCTACAACTGTTCAGCTGGGCAGGACCGGACCGGATTTGCGACCGCGCTGATCCTGCGCGCACTCGGGGTGCCGATGGAGACCGTTCTTGCGGACTACCACCTCTCCACCACTTATCGACGCCCCGAATACGAGATGCCGAAACTGACGCCTGAGCTTATCGCGGCCAACCCGGGCGCTGCGATTTACGCCCAGTACCAGAGGGATCCGAAATACCTGAAGCCGCAGCCCCTGAAGGACGCCACCGGCCAAAGCTACCTGACCTTCGCTCTGGACGAAATCGATCGGCGCTGGGGTTCTGTTGACGCCTATCTTCAGGCTGAGGCCGGGGTCGGCCCGGCGGAAATGGCGCGGCTCCGGAAGTTGTACCTGGAGTGACCTCCGGTTGGTGCCCAGATCCCGAGATCCAAAGCCCTGGGTTTCTGGATATGCCTGGGATCGAGCGCCCCGAGGGAGACAGGGGGGGCAGCGAGCGACTGGGGACAAGTCTCCTAAATCCTACAAATCCTGAATAGGTTGAGCTTGCGTGCCAACCTTCGTCATATCCGCGACATCAGCCTCAGACACGAAGGGGTGTAGGACTTCGTTCCCGCATTGGCTGTAATCGGTGACTCCCAGAATGCGACGTTTGGTTTGCCTGCTCTTTATGGGGGGCCTTCTTGCAGCGCTGACCGCCTGTGGCCGCGCGCCGGAAACGGCGGACCGTGAGCTTCGCTTCTCCATTCAAGGTTCAAACAATGATCCCGCCCTGGTGAAGCGGCGCGACGGTTACCAGAGCTACCTTGCAAAGGTGACCGGCCGGCCGGTGAAGCTGTTCGAGGCCTCCGACTACAACGGGGTCATTCAAGCTCTCGCCTCAGGACAGGTGGACGTCGCCACCCTGGCTGGCGCCGCCTATGCAAATGCGGATGCTCAGGTCGGAGACAAGATCGCCCCGATCCTCACCGTTCGCCATGCCGATGGCGGGACGGGATACTACTCGGCCCTCGTCGTCCGTGCAGACAGCCCCTACCGGAAGCTGCAGGATCTGCGGGGCAAGTCCTTAGGTTACGTCGACTTCAATTCGACCTCTGGCTACCTTGTCCCCAGAGCGAAGATGAGGGAAGCCGGCGTTGATCCTGAGAGTTTCTTTTCAAAAACCTCATTTGCCGGAGGCCATACACAGTCCGTAATGGCGCTGGCAAACGGGCAGTTTGACGCCACCTTTGTGCAGGTGGCCGGCGGCGATCCCGAGCATGGGTTCACCACAGGGTCGATCTACACCATGGCCGCCCGCGGTCTGGTCAACATCAAGGACTTCCGGATCATCTGGGTATTGGGCCCGATCCCCGACACCTCCATCGTGGTTCGGACGGACCGGCCGCAGGCCGATATTGACCTTCTGCGAGGGGCCATGGCCTCCATGGCCTATGACGAACCCGACATCTGGACCGGAATCGGGCAGCCGGAGGGGTCTTCCTTCATGGCGATCGACCGGAACTACTATTCCGAGATCATTCGCCTGCGCAATGCAGACGCTGCCGAACGCCGCAAGGGTGGACGGCCAGGAGAAGGAAAATGAGAGGTCTCTCGGTCATTGCGTCGATTTTCCTCCTGGTTCCCACCGCCGTCCATGCGGACCCCTTTCGCCTGGCGAGCGTGGGGGCAAATGCCGCCTGCCGCCCCCTGCCTGCCGGCGCACCTCCGGGCCTGATGAGCCTCCACAAACTGCTGTCCGCACGTCTTGGCGTTCAGGTTCTTGACTGCCCGCTCGCGGACAGGCGCTCCGCCGCCGCGGCCCTGGCCAGCGGAAGTGTGGATATGGCGGAACTTGACCCGGGGTCCTACGCCCTTGCCGCGGACAAGGTCCGCGCCATCCTGACCGTGACCCCAACCGGCGAGCCCGGTCGGGTCCCCGTCGTCGTCGCAGTCACAGTGGCATCCGGGATTACGTCCTTGGCGGACCTGAAGGGTCGCAGAGCCGTATTTGCGGGTTCCGCAACCTACGACTTCACCGGCCCTCGCGCGGCGCTGTCTGACCAGGGGGCGGGGACAGGATTCTTTTCAAGCGAAATCAAGGCCGAAAGCGCCGGCTCCGCTGCACAGCTCTTACGTTCCCGCGGTGCCGACGCACTGTTGCTCAATGGAGACGCTTGGGAGAGGAGCTGTCGCGGGGATACGCCAACCGCAAAGCCATGCAGCGACCTGAAAATCGTCTGGCGAGGGCGGCCCCGGGCGAAGACGGCGCTGGCTGTGCGCCGGGATATGCCGGCCCAGATCCGGTACCGTCTCGTTGGAATCTATGTCGCGATGCACCTGGAGTCCCCAGAGGCCTTCGCAGCCGCCTCGGCATTAAAGCCAGGAGCGGGGAGTTTTGATCCGACTGAAGCCGACGCATTGTCGCCCGCAAGGGCCGTACCCTCAAAGTGAGTCCAGACGACGCCATAGCGGACTTCGAAGCCGCCCGGCGACGGCAACTTCGCAGGCAGTGGCTGAAGAGCAGCGCCGGCCTACTCATCTCCAGCCTTCTGCTTGCCGCGGCCTTCCATCAAAGTCAGTTCTTCACGGCGGATATAGGCGGGGATCCCGCCCGCCGGATTCTTGATTTTCTCACCCGCCTGGTCCCGGAACTCAGGGGCGAGGTTCTCTTCCGGGGGACGGACACGCCAGGGTCCCTGAGTGCCTGGTTCTACGACCTGCCCAGATGGCTGGACGCGATACGCGAAACCCTGGAGATGGCCGCTCTGGCCACGGTGTTCGGCGCCATCGGCGCGACCCTGGCTTCATTCCTGTGCGCGCGGAACCTTATGCCCTGGGCGCCTGTCAGGTTTGTCGTCCGCAGGGCGCTCGAAGTGATCCGGACTCTCCCGGACCTCGTACTCGCCCTGATACTGGTTGCGGCCTTCGGAGCGGGTCCTACAGCGGGGGTCATCGCCCTTACCGTCAGCACAGTTGGCAGTCTGGGCAAGCTCTTCGCGGAGATCAATGAAGAGGTCGATCCGCGGCAACTTGAGGCGTTGGATGCGGCGGGTGCGGGCCTGCTGACCCGGATACGCTTTGGACTCATCCCGCAGGTGCTACCCAACTACGCCTCCTACAGCCTGCTGCGGCTGGAGGGCAACGTCGCGGCGGCCGGGGCTCTTGGGATCGTGGGCGCCGGCGGCATCGGTCTCGAACTTCAGCGAGCGATCACCTACACAGAGTTCAGTACCTACCTTGCGATCCTGCTCCTTCTGGTATCGGTGATCTTTGTCATCGACATCACCTCAGAAGCCATCCGCCATCGCCTCATACTCTCGCAGGATAGGGAGCCATGAGCGTCGCGTCCGTACCAACAAGGCCGGTAACCGGGAACTGGGGTCTGGTCCGGGGTATCCTTTGGACCGCACTGGGCCTGGCGGCGGTTGTCGCGATGATCATGGACCTGGGTCTCTCGCCGAAAGCGATGGCTGCCGGCTTTGGAAAACTTGGGCAGTTCCTCCTGGCCATGGTTCCTCCAAGCGACGGAGGCGATTTTTCCCGGATCTTCACTGCACTTATAGAAACCCTGGCCATGGCCCTTGCCGGCACATGCCTTGCAGTACTCGCGGCCATCCCGCTTGGCGTCATCGGCGCGAAGAACGTCATCAGAAACCCTGTCTTCCACTTCATCTACCGCCGCGGCTTGGATATCTTCCGGGGCGTTCCCTCCCTGGTGTGGGCCCTGATCTTTGTCGCCGCCTTCGGCCTCGGTCCGTTCGGCGGGGTCCTGGCGCTTGCCGCCGCTGACATTCCGAGCCTCTCGAAATTGTTCGCGGAAGCGTTGGAGAATGGCGACCCCGGTCCCGTCGAAGGCGCGCGTGCGGCAGGGGCTTCTCCCCTGCTCGAACTGCGGTTTGGCCTTGCGCCCCAAATGGCCCCGATCATGGCAAGCCAGTGCCTGTATTTCCTGGAAAGCAACTTCCGTCATGCAGCGGTACTGGGGATCGTTGGCGCCGGCGGGATCGGTTTTGAGCTCGAAGAGCGGATCCGGGTTTTTGCCTTCGATCAGGTGGCCTTCATCATCCTACTTTACATAGTGGCCGTCACCCTCCTCGACACGGCTTCAGGCTGGCTGAGACGCAACCTGAGATAATAGTGTAAGCACAAATCCGCGATTGGTCGTCCGGATGGCTCCCCTATCGTCACCTGAAGTTCACCGGGCCGGGTTAGCCTTTAGTTTCGCTCGCCGGAGGTCATCGCGTGCTGGAACTGACCGCGCTTACAAAGACATTCGGCGAGACCGTTGCCGTGAACAACGTCTCGCTTCGGATCGACAGGGGAGAGCTCGTTGGTGTCATCGGCCGGTCAGGCTCGGGGAAGTCAACCCTGCTTCGGCTGATCAACAGGCTGACCCCCGCGACTTCAGGCACTGTGAGCTGGGACGGCCTGTCGATCTACGATCTGAAGGGGCGAGACCTTCGTCGTTGGCGTCGCCGGTGCGCGATGATCTTTCAGCAGTTCAACCTGGCCCCCCGCCTGGATGTGATCACCAACGTCCTGATCGGCGTGGTGGCGGAGCGGCCTCTGGCGACTTCCCTGGTGAAGCACTTTCCAGCGACCGACAGGGCCCGAGCGATCCGCGAGCTGGAAGCCCTCGACATGGTTCATGCGGCCCTCCAGCGCGCCGGCACCCTCTCCGGAGGTCAGCAACAGCGCGTGGCCATCGCACGGGCGTTGATGCAAGACCCCGAACTCATCCTTGCCGATGAACCGGTCGCTTCCCTGGACCCCATCAACGCCGAGGCGGTGATGGAAGCCCTGAAGACCGCCACGAGGGAGCGCGGCATTCCGGTGCTCGTCAGCCTCCACAGCCTGGAGATTGCGCGGCGCCATTGCTCGCGCATCGTGGCCATGTCCAAGGGCCGGATCGTCTTTGACGGTTGTCCCTCCGGCCTGTCTCACGAAGAAGTCGAGCGGATCTACTCGGGTCGCCTCAACAGCGTCACGATCCCATCCCGCAGCGAACTGGAAGCCGCCGCATGAGCAAGCTCAAACTCGCCGCTCAGGCGCTTTCGCCGGGCGACGTCTATGTGGAGCGCTTCCAAGGGGGAGCAGACCCCCTGGCACAGGCCAAAGGTCCCTGGCCGTTTGTGGATCCTGAAGGCAGTGTGCACGATAGCATTCTTGGACCGTGGTCCAGGGTCGGAGCCCGAACCAGCCTGTCCGAGACCGTGCTGGGCGCCTACAGCTACATCGTTACGGACTCGAGCGCGGCCTTCACGACCATCGGCAAGTTCTGTTCAATTGCGCGGGATGTCCGCATCAATCCCGGCAATCACCCCACCTGGCGGGCCGCCCAGCATCACTTCAGCTACAGGGCGATCTCCTACGATCTCGGGGATACCGACGATGACGAGTTCTTCGATTGGCGGCGTTCCCATCATGTAACCCTCGGCCATGATGTCTGGATCGGCCATGGGGCTACTCTTCTCGCAGGGGTCTCGGTCGGCACAGGCGCCGTGGTCGGCGCTGGGGCAGTCGTCTCGAAGGATGTGGCCCCGTTCACCATCGTCGCTGGTGTGCCATCCCGCCCTCTTCGGGAGCGCTTTCCAAAAGCCGTACAGGATGGTCTGCTTCAGCTTGCCTGGTGGGACTGGGAACACGATCGGCTGGCAGTCGCCCTAGAGGATTTCCGCACCCTGGATGCTTATGCCTTTGTCGAAAAGCACACCTAAAACCGGGAGGCTGGTCCTTGTCGTCGGCCCTTCGGGGGTCGGAAAGGACACCCTGATAGACGGCGCGAAGTCCCGAACCGGTCCCGATGTGGTGTTCCCTCGCAGGGAGATCACCCGGCCGGCAGAGTCGGGGGGTGAAGACCATGTCGCTGTCACGGAAATCGACTTCGACCGTCGCGAGTCCCAGGGCGCCTATGCCCTCAGCTGGAAGGCTCATGGGCTTGGATACGGTATTCCGGTCGCCATCGAGGAGAGGCTCACTCAGGGGAGAACGGTTGTCGCAAACGTGTCCCGAAGTGTGTTGGACGACGCCCGGGCCCGCTTCCCTTCCCTTGTCATCGTGTCAGTCCGGGCGGCTCCCGATATCCTTCGGTCGCGACTTGTCGCCCGGGGACGGGAGATCGCCGAAGACATCGAGGCGCGGGTTGAGCGCGCCATGGCTTTCGAGACCTTCGGGCCCGATGTCATCGAACTCTGGAATGATGGCTCGCCTGAGGACGCTGTCGAGAGCTTCCTTGGAATCCTGATGACAACCTAGCCCTACCCGATCCGGGAGGGCTCAGGCGAAGTCGGC
This sequence comes from Phenylobacterium sp., assembly GCF_037138395.1. Classification (GTDB taxonomy): domain Bacteria; phylum Pseudomonadota; class Alphaproteobacteria; order Caulobacterales; family Caulobacteraceae; genus Phenylobacterium. The sequence goes on along the minus strand of NZ_JBAXIM010000020.1, from coordinate 10,315 downwards.
GCGGGCGATGATGACGAAGGGGCTGGCACGATCGGCCTGTTTGAAGATTGCCACGCCATCAAACCGATGCCGTCCCGCCTCATCGCGGAACCAGGCTGACAGCGCGGCATGCATACGTTCACTCAGAGACGGGTCCCTCAGGCTCCCAGTCAGCGTCATGTGAAATCGGAAGTCCTCGAAGATGTAGGGATATCCCCAGCGGACGAGCCGTTCGTCCTCGGTCGGGCTGAGACCGGCCCGGCGGCGGCGCGCAAGATCAAGGTCCGAGATCGGCGCGCGGAACGCATCGAATTCACGAACGCAGGCCGCATGAAGATCGTCCATGTCCTGGCAGGGATCCTTTAGGCGGAAAGCCTGGAAGCTGCCAATCGCCCCCGCCTCAATCTCCGCTTCGAAGGCGCGACGCCGGGCGGCGAAGTCGCTCGCGAAGGCGATGAGTTCCGCCTCGTCGCTACCCTCTGCCAGTTCGAAGGGTGCCTTCAGGGTGGCGTGGAATCCATAACCCCGGGGATCAGAGGTCAAGGCGTCGAGATCAAGACCCTCGAGACCCGGCAGGTCGGGGCGCTGGAGGGGTCGGCCATCATAGGCGTCCCGACCAAGCCATGCGGACGCCTTGTCCCAAAGCGGGCTGCCACGCCGAGGTGCGTAATAGACCGCGTATCGCGCCGTCACGCCACTCTCGCTCCAGCCCGCCAAACCTCCCTAGGCGAAGGCCAGCCGGCCGTTCCCCTGGCCACCCGTACAAGGTCGGCGCGTTGACCTGGCGCAATCTCGCCCCGGTCGAGCAGTCCGATGCTTCTCGCGGGGTTGACGCTGACCGTCGCGATCGCCCGTTCGGGGCTCCACTTCAGGATATCCATGAGAATGAAGGCCGAGCGCAGCATCGAGAGTGGAACATAGTCCGAGGCCAGGATGTCGAGCAGCCCCTCCTCGGCGCAATGCCGGGCGCTCAGGTTGCCGGAGTGGGACCCCCCACGCACAAGGTTAGGGCCGCCCATGCAGATGCCCATGCCCAACGCGTTGGCACGGCGCGCGGAGACCAGGGTGACCGGGAACTCCGAAATGCTGCACCCGTCCGCCGCAGCCTCGTCTACATGCTCGACCGTTGCGTCATCATGGGCGGCCAGAGGCACCCGCAGGGTCCGGGCGAGATCGACGACCGCACGCCGGTTTCGATCTGCAATGCCTGGGTCCCTGCCATCGTGGCGACCGGCCATGATGCTAGCGATCTCATTGGCATCCCGGCCCTCCTCCGCCAGCATGCGCTCCAGCCTGGCCAGATCCTGAACCTGCCTCTGCCCAGGCGTATGATCCATGACCGAAAGAAGCCGAAGCCGGGCGTGGTTGCTGAAGGGGGTGACCAGATCCATCAGCTCCGGATTGGTCACCTCACATCTCAGATGAAGGAAGTGTTCCGATCTCAGGGCGTCGTCCGCCGCAGCCGCATCCATGGCGGCAATCATCGGAGCCAGGGCGGTTCTCCGGTCCAGCCCGTCCTTGGCGCCGTGCAGGCTCAGACTGTCCAGAACCGTGGTGATGCCGGCGGACGCGCACTGGCCATCGTGTGCCAGGGCCGCTCCATAGGCGTCCCAGAGTGCACCTGGCCGGGGCTGGTAATGCTTTTCAAGGTTGTCGGTGTGGATGTCGACGAGTCCCGGCGTGATGATATCTCCGCTCCAGTCCTCCGCGCCGCGAGGCGCTGTCGGCCGCGATTCAACGGCATGGATCCGGTTGTCCCTGATGACGATCTCCCCGCAGATCTGTCCTTCAGGCGTAATGATCGCCGGGCAGTAGATGCGTTTTTCTTCTGAGACGCTGATCATGCTGCGACCTTGTAGGCGAGGACGGGAAAGAGCCGCGTGGCCACAGCGTCCCTCACATCTTCGTCGTGGAAGATCCCGATCATGGCTGCACCCTCAGCCAGGGCGTTACGGATGAGTTGGACCACGATCGCGCGGTTCTCGGCGTCGAGGGAGGCGGTCGGCTCGTCCAGGAGCAGGACGGGATAGCGCCGGATGAAGCTGCGGGCGATGTTCACTCTCTGCTGCTCGCCTCCTGAGAACGTCGATGGAGGCAGGGTCCAGAGACGTTCGGGCAGCCTGAGATCGGAGAGCAGCGCTCGCGCCCGGGCCTCGGCCTCTTCTATGGAGACGCCGTTTTCCAGCAAGGGTTCCATGACCAGGCGAAGGGTGGGGATGCGCGGAATGACCCGGAGGAACTGGCTGACATATCCAAGGGTCCGGCGCCGGATCTCCAGGATGACCTGGGGACTGGCTCCGGTGATGTCCACATAGGCACCCTTGTGCAGGACCCGCACAGAGCCCGTGCTCGGCACATAGTTCCCGAACATGGACCTCATCAAGGTGGACTTGCCCACACCAGATTCCCCTGAGAGGACAACGCACTCCCCTGGTGACGCCTCGAGGAACAGATGCTCGAAGACCGGGATCACGGTGCCCCCGGCATTATGAAGCGTAAAGGTCTTCGCCAGGTCCTCGACGATGATCAGGGGCTTTGAGGATTCAGACATGGCGACCTAGATCTGAAGAACGGAGGAAACGAGGAGCTGGGTATAGGCGTGCTGGGGGTCATCCAGAACCTGATCGGTCAGGCCGGTCTCGACCACCTCGCCCCTGCGCATCACCAGCAGACGGTCGGCCATGAGCCGCGCAACAGCCATGTCATGGGTCACGATGATGACCGCCAGGCCAAGATCCCGAACCAGTTCGCGCATGAGGTCGAGAAGCCGCGCCTGGACAGAGACATCCAGGCCACCTGTCGGCTCGTCCATGAAGACCAGCTTCGGGCCATGAATCAGATTCCGGGCGACCTGGATACGCTGCTGCATCCCACCGGAAAAATTCCGGGGCTTGTCATCAATGCGACTGGTGTCGAGTTCGACACGGTCCAGCCAGGCGATGGTCGCACTGCGCATTTCGCCATAGTGACGCCGGCCCAGGTTCATGAGCGGTTCGGCGACATTGGCACCGCCCGAAACGCGCATCCTCAGGCCATCCCTGGGGTTCTGATGCACAAATCCCCAGTCTTCCCGCTGCATCCGACGGCGATCAGGTTCGGAAAGCCCGTAGATATCCGACATGCCGTGACGTCGCGTGTCGAACTCCACCTGGCCTGAGGTCGGCTCGAGGTGACCGGAGAGGCACTTCAGGAGGGTCGTCTTGCCGGATCCGCTCTCACCGACGATGCCGAGAACTTCCCCGGGGTGCATTTCGAAGCTGACATCCCGGCATCCCACGATGGACCCATACCACCGGGAAAGGTCCGTAACCCTGAGAAGGGGCTCTGAGGCCAATCGTTCGACAGCGCTCATTGGCCATCCTCTGCGACGGGATTGGCGAGTTGATGACCGGCCATCGGCCCGACATGCCCCTCGGCGCGGCGTTGGCCACAATGGTGGCTATCCGAGCAGACGAACATCCTGTTGCCGGCGTCGTCCAGAACCACCTCGTCGAGGTAGGAGTCCTCCGCCCCGCACAGGGCACAGTTCTCCTCCCAGGTCTGGACTTCGAAAGGATAGTCCTCGAAGTCGAGGCTTCTGACCCGCGTGTGGGGCGGGATGGCGTAGATGCGCTTTTCCCGACCGGCGCCAAAGAGGAGGATGGCCTCGTTGTCATCCATCTTCGGATTGTCGAACTTGGGAATGGGTGAAGGCGACATCAGGTATCGCTCCTCGACCATCACAGGGTAGCCCGCCGTAGCCGCGATCCGGCCGAACGCCGAGATGTTCTCGTAGAGTGAGACATACTGCAGCCCATACTCTTCGTAGGCGTGCATGGCCCGGGTCTCGGTTTCGCGCGCCTCGAGCCCACGAAGTGGCTCAGGTTGCGGCACCTGGAAGACAAGCACCTGACCCGCCTTCAGTGGCTGCTCAGGTATCCTGTGACGGGTCTGGATGATCGTGGCCTCCGCGGTGTTATCGGTCGTCGCCACGTCAGCCACCCGGGCGAAGAACTTGCGGATCGATACGGCGTTGGTCGTATCGTCAGCGCCCTGGTCGATGCACTTGTAGACATCGTCGGGGCCGATGATCGCCGCCGTCAATTGAATACCGCCTGTGCCCCAACCATACGGGACGGGCATTTCCCTTGATCCGAAGGGGGCCTGATAGCCGGGGATCGCAAGCGCCTTGAGGATCGCCCTGCGGATCATCCTCTTGGTCTGCTCATCGAGGTAGGCATAGTTGTAGTAACGCTCGGCCTCGTTGGGACGGGATTCAGCGGCGCTCATTCGGCGGCCTCCTTGGAGGGGTTGAGTCGCTCGAAGTGCTCACGGCGCAGCCGGCGGACCAGCTGAAGGTCCGCCTGGAAGTCGACGTAATGCGGCAGCTTCAGATGCTGGACGAAACCCGAGGCCTCGACATTGTCGGAGTGGTAGAGGACGAATTCCTCGTCCTGCACCGGGGCATCGACGTCTTCGCCGACCTCTCCGCGCCGAAGGGCGCGATCGACAATGGCCATGCTCATCGCCTTGCGTTCACTGTGTCCGAAGGCCAGCCCGTAACCGCGTGTGAACTGCGGAGCCTTCTGGGCGGAACCGGCGAACCCGGAGAGCATCTGGCACTCGGTCAGGGTGACTTCACCGATCTCGATCGGAAAGCCCAGTTCCTCGGGGATGAATTCCACGGCGACTTCGCCAAGACGGATTTCACCGCACAGAGGGTGCGTCGATCCCCAACCGCGCTGGGAAGAATAGGCGAGGCTGAGAAGGAATCCCTCATCCCCCCGTGCCAGAGCCTGAAGGCGCTGGTCTCTCCCCGCAGGGAAGCTCATCGGCTCCCGCGTGAGATCGAAGGGCGCGTCATCGCTGGAGCGGACATCATGCTCAAGAAGGTCCTCGTGCGCGAAGACGGATCCGATCGTGGGCATGGGCCAGGCCTGGGGTTCGTTCGCCAGGGGCGCCGGCTCGGGCGGCGCAGCGCCGTCGGCAGCAAGCCTGAAATCCAGAAGCCGGTGGGTGTAGTCAAAGGTCGGTCCCAAAACCTGGCCGCCGGGAATATCCTTGAAGGCGGCCGAGATCCGCCGGCGGACAATCATCCGCTCCGTGTCCACGGGCTCTGACCCCCCAAATCGGGGCAAGGTCGTACGATAAGCCCTGACGAGGAAGATCGCTTCCGGCAGGTCGCCCCCCGCCTGCTTGACGGCCAGGGCCGCCAGGTCGCGATCATAACAAGAGCCCTCCGCCATCACGCGGTCCACGGCCAGGGAAAGCTGCTCACGGATCTGGGCCACCGCGACCTCTTCCACGGCCGGATCCCCGCGGCGTTCCTCAGCCAGCCACTGGTGGGCGTTCTCAATCGCCTTTTCGCCGCCCTTAACCGAGACATAGGCCATCGTCAGGCTCCTTCAGTTTGGATGTGGAGTGAGCGCGGAAGTCCCATCAGGAGGTCCCCTGACGCCAGGATGACATCGACGCCGAACTGGAAGGCGGAATTGTTGTCAGCGACCTGCTCCCAGAAATCCCCGGGCAGCCCCTGGGGGGCGATGGTCCGCTCACCCTTGATGCCCGGCCCCTTGAGGCAGACAGGTCGCCCGCCCTCCAGGTGAGGAAGCTGGATCACCACTGTGGTGGAACGGTCCGGATACTTGGCGTCGCCGGCGTTGAAGGCCGAGAGCGGCGGGCCACCCTCGGGACGGGTAATGAAGGCGAAGGCCGCTTCCTGGGTCTCGGACGTCAGGGGACACCCGCAGTGGAAGCGAAGCCAGGCTGGGGCCTCTCCAGCGAGAACGCCAGCGTCCAGCCAGACAGGTGTCTCAAAATCCAGCAGGGTAAGGGCAATAGCGCCTGTCGCCCGCGCCAAGGGCGCCGGTGCCTCTGGAGCCTTGTTGAGCGCAACAGCGAGCCCGGGACGCGCCACAGCGTCCATGATCGCCCTGAAGACAGTCTGGGAGTCGCGGACGGGGTCGGGAAAACCGGGGTGAATTCGCGAAAGGTCGATGCCGAGAGTCACTTCGATGGCTCCCTGTCCCGAACGAGCGTGAAGAAGTCGACGCGTGTCGCAGCCGCCTTCCGGGCGGCAACCTGTCGACGGGCCGCCTGGGCGATCTCCAGGGGCGCGATGACTTCGGCCCGGACCAGGTCATGATGCGCTTCCGACTGCAGCATGGCGTCAAGGACGGCAGCGATTTCCGCATGCTTGCGGTTCCGGCCGGCCACGTAGGAAAGACCGGTCTCGCCGGTCGTCAGCCGCACGGCGGACCGGGTGACCGTCATTTCGCCAAGGTTGAACGGATCGCCAAGCCCACCCATTCGCCCGCGGACCAGGACAAGGCCCGGCTCTGGTGAGCGAAGCAGGGTGTAGGCCGGCTTCTCAAGCCTCTCCCAGGCGGCGGAGACCTCTGAAGCCTCCGCCTTGGCGAGTACCGCCATCCATTCCCGCCGCCCCTCTGAGGCCGCGATTTCCAATCCTGTGTCCGACACGAACCGCTTCTCCACCCAAGGCGTCTGTTGCATCCAGTCATGTAGAAGGTTATCTATCTGATGAAGAAGTAACAACATCTGAAGTATGAAGCTTATTTGACGGACATAAAACTTGTCTAGACATCCTGTATTTACCCGTTTTAGTCCAGTAAATGAGGTTAGTGGAATCAGTCTATGGAAGGCAATAGTGCGAACTATTGAGCTTCAGATTGAAGAAAAACGCTTCACACCGGGAGATAAACTGCCCACCGAGTACGAGTTATCACGGCAGTTTATGGTCAACAGGCACACGGTTCGTAGGGCTTTGTCGGACCTCCAGGAGAAGGGGGTCGTTGAATCGACGCAGGGACGGGGCACCTTTGTCTGCCGCCGGCGTCAACCCGCCACCCTCCAGCGGCGGCCCCGCTTCACCGAAGCCGTCTTGAACCAGGGTCGACGTCCTGATTCCCGCCTGCTCCGTCTCGACGTGCAGCCCGCCGGTCCCATTGTCGCCGGCGAGCTGAACTTGCACCCTGGAGCGCCCGTCATCTTTCTCGAGCGCCTGAGGATCGTCGATGACGAGCCGGTAGGGCTCAGCCTGCACCACTTCAGCGCAGAGAGGTTTCCGGGCTTCCCGGAGATGTACCGGGTGCGCGGAACCATCACCCAGACCCTGATCGACAGCGGCGTTCCCGACTACACACGTCAGAAGACCCGGATCTCAGCTCGAATGTCGCAAGCGCGGGAAGCGGAATTTCTCCGCCTGCCCCGTCACATTCCCTTGCTGGTTCAAAGGTACGTCAACGTCGACGGCCTGGGTCGCCCCCTCGAGTATGGCGAGTCCCTCAGTGGGGGCGAAGTCATGGTCGAGTTTACAGACCCCGCTCACTGAAGCCTCTGGAGATCCATCTTGGAGTACGCCCTCAGAAACGCTCGCATCGTCACGCATGACGATGACTTCATCGGTTCGGTCCTGGTCAGGGATGGCAAGATCGCAGCCGTGGACCCCGGTCCTGGACAGGTCGGTGAAGACCTGGAGGGCGATATCCTCATGCCGGGGATCATCGACATCCATACCGACAACCTCGAGAAGCACTTTTTTCCCCGGCCGAACATCGACTGGTCGCCGGTCTCCGCGGCGGTGACCCACGATGCGGCCTGCCTGTCGGTCGGCGTGACGACGGTCTTCGATTCCCTCAGCATTGGGTCCTTCAACGGATCCCCTGCCCGAGGGAAGGATAACCTGCGGGCCCTGACGGACGGTCTGATGCACGCTCGCGATACCGCCATGCTGAAGGCCGACCATCACCTGCATTGGCGCTGCGAGACGGCTTCAGACTCCCTGGAAGACTGGCTCAATGGCTTCGCGGATCATCCGATGGCCACCATGTTCTCGCTCATGGACCACACGCCGGGCCAGCGGCAGTACCGCAACCTCGGCAACTATCTGAAGAACTGGCGGGACCAGGGCCTGAACGAGGCGGCGGTCACCGCCCGGCTCGAGGAGTGCCGGGAGCGCCAGGGGCGAAATGCCGACGCCAATGCACGGCTTGTGGCCGAAACCGCCCGAAACCGAGGGGCCGTGCTCGTCAGCCATGACGACGAGACGGCTGACCATGTCGACCGCGCTGCAGACCTCGGCGCAACGGTCGCGGAGTTTCCGGTGACACTGGAGGCGGCGGAACGGTCCCGGGCGCGTGGCATGGTGGTGGTCATGGGCGGACCGAATCTTGTGCGCGGAGGTTCGTACTCCGGGAACGTCCAGGCCTCGGTCCTTGTGCGAGAGGGACTCCTGGAAGCCTTTGCCTCCGATTATGTCCCGCGTAGCCTGATTGAGTGCGCCTTCATCCTGAACCGGCCGGAGTTCGGCTGGTCGCTCTCGCAGGCGGTCCGGACCGTGACGGCGACGGCGGCGCGAGCGGCGGGTTTGAGCGACCGCGGCGTCGTCGCAGAGGGTCTCAGGGCAGACATGCTGCGGGTCAAGCCCGTCCAGAACCTGCCGATCCTTCGAGGGGTTTGGGCCCAGGGCCTGCGTGTGGCCTAGGGAAGGTGAGGCTGGTCACCCTCAATACCTGGAAGAACGAGGGAGCCTATCCCCGACGTCTGGAAGGGATGGCGGAGGGCCTCGCGGGCCTGGATCCTGACGTCCTCCTCCTCCAGGAGGTGTTCATCGGCGCCGGATGGGATACAGCCGAATGGCTGGCGAGCCGGCTCCGGCTTCATGCCTGCACCGTTCCGGCGCGGCTGAAGGCTCGGCCCCATGAGGGTACCCTGCAGGTTTGCGCCTCGGGAATGTCGATCCTCACGCGCTGGCCGACGACCGCAAGGCACCATCACCTCCCATCAGACCCCAGGGACGGCGAGCGGGTGGCGATGTCTGTGGACAGCCCCGGGGGTGAGATCCGCATCCTGAATCTGCACCTGACCCACCTGCCCGGACCGCAGGGTAATGACTTGCGCGCCCTGCAACTTGCCTCGGCGCTGGGATGGGCCCGGAGCGGGCCTTGCGGCCAGCTGATCGTCGGGGGGGACCTGAATGCTCCGGCATCTGCCCCCTGTCTTGGGGAACTCTGGAGCAGATCGCCGCCCCCGCCGGAGATCGGATCCACGACCCACGGAGCCGGACCGGCGATCGATCACCTCGTCAGGATTGGCGGCGGCCTGCCCCAGGGGCAGCGCGTCCTGACCCACCCCAATGCCGAGGGCATCCTGCCCAGCGACCATTGCGGCCTGTTTGTGGATTGGCAAGACGGCCCTGACTTGACGGATCATCCACCGGGCGTGTGAGTCCTGCCCTCGAGGTCAGCGCTCTTATCGGGTCGGGCGGGCATCGCCGTCTCGGAATGGACCTGATCCAGGCTGGCCCGGGCCTTGGCCTCGGCATCGGGGTCCTTGCGGTTGCGGGCATCGATGAGGGCGGCGGTGGCTTCCATCTCGCGGACGACCAGAAGGTGGCGGTCGTCGGCCGCCCTGAAGGGGCCCGTCTGCAGGGTCCGAAGGATACGTCGCTGGCGCTGGGCCTCAACGCTATCACCGACCCCATAGGAGAGCATGAAGTCGCGGATCTTCGCCTTGACGGCCGGGTCCAGGTCCTTGCGCCAGACCATGGGATCCTCGGGCAGGGTGGGGGAGCGCCAGACGACCTCGATATCCGCGAGAGCCTTTTGCGCGGCCTCCGTCTTGAGATCCGCCAGCCGCTCCAGGGACTCACTGTTGTTGGTCGCGGCGTCCAGCTGACCCATGGACACAGCGAAAAGGTTGGCCTCGGCGTTCGCACTTCGCACGGTCTTGAAGCAGGTCTCTGGTCGGATGTTCCGCGGGCCGAACAGCCAGGTCATGGGCGCCAGCGTCCCCGAGGTCGACTTGGCATCGCCCATGGCGAAGTTCAGGGTCCGGTTGCAAGCCAGGATACGGTCCAGGGTGAGGCCAGAGCCCTTCTTCACCACGATCAGTCCCTGGTAGCCGTCGGGCCCGTCGGTACTGGTGGTTCGGGCGAAGACCTCGCCGCCGGAGCGGCGCACGGCCTCCAGACCCGACTGGTTCGCGAACCAGCCGACATCCGTCTGCTTGAAGCGCATGGCCTCGATCAGGGCCGTGTAGTTGGTCCCGTACAAGGGCTCGATCTTCAGGCCCGTGGCCGTCTCCATGTCGGCCAGGAAGGGTGTCCAGGCGCTCTGTGCCGACTGCAGGCTCTCGGTGGGCAGGATGGAGAACCGGACCACGGTCCTGTCTCCGGACGAACCTGCACCCGGTTGGCAGGCGGTCAGTAGGAGACTGACGAACGCCAGGACGGCGGTTCGACGGATGGACATTCTCAGGCTCCGGAGCAGATTGGCAAACCCTGCTTCTGGACCGTCTTCATGACGGTTTCGGTACCGCCCCCGCATCGCCTTTAGCC
>NZ_JBAXIM010000019.1:0-25311 GCF_037138395.1 Phenylobacterium sp. | reverse complement strand
CGTACGCGTCGCTGATCCGTCAGCCATGTCCGCCCTCCCACAGATATCTCTTCAACAGATATCTCTTCAATTGCCAGAGATATTGGACGGACTGAGGGCAAGGTCCAGTGCTCTTGTCCGAGCTCCGGGCAGACACTGCGGTACCAAGACCCTTGCCTTGCCCGAGGATCGCCGTAATCCCTGCGGGATAATTAGGCCGAAACCCTGATCGGCCCTGATACCGGAGTTTTCATGACCCTTGCCGGAAGGCTTCTCTCGGGCGCGAGCCTCGCCCTTCTCATCGCTCTCTCCACGGCGCCCGCCTCTGCCGCACCGGCGTCCAACTCAGCCGCCGCCAGCCAGCCCGCTTCGGCGGCGGACCTGGCCCGCCTGGTGGACATTCCCTACGAGCGCTTCACCCTGCCCAACGGCCTGCGGGTGCTGGTGCATACCGACCGCAAGGCCCCGGTGGTCGCGGTCTCGATCTGGTACGGCGTCGGCTCGAAGCACGAACCTGCGGGTCGCACTGGCTTTGCGCACCTCTTCGAGCATCTGATGTTCAACGGCTCGGAGAACGCCCCTGGCGACTTCTTCAAGCCGCTTCAGGAGGTGGGCGCCACAGATTTCAACGGAACCACCTGGTTCGATCGGACCAACTATTTCCAGACCGTCCCGGTCGGTGCCCTCGACAGGGCCCTGTTCCTGGAAAGTGATCGCATGGGCTACCTGCTGGGGGCCGTCACCCAGGACAAGCTCGATAATCAGAGGGGGGTAGTCCAGAACGAAAAGCGCCAGGGCGACAACCAGCCCTTCGGCCTGGTCGAGTATGTGATCAACGACAACCTCTTTCCTCAGGGCCACGGCTACCGCCACAGCACCATCGGCTCCATGGCGGACCTGGACGCGGCATCCCTGGCCGACGTGAAGCGCTGGTTCTCGGATAATTATGGCCCGAACAACGCCGTCCTGGTCCTGGCTGGCGACATTGACGCGGGCTCGGCCCGGGCCCTGGTTGAGAAGTATTTCGGTGCCATCCCCCGCGGCCCGCGGGTCGCCCCCGTTCCGGACGGTCCGGTAACCCTCAAGGCCCCGGTCAGCCTCACCCTGAAGGACCGGGTGGCGACCACCCGGATCTACCGCAGCTGGTCGACGCCGGGCCTGAATGACCTGTCCACCGTCGCCCTCGAGGCGGGGGTCAGCGTCCTCGGCGGGCTGTCGTCCTCCCGGCTCGACAACGCCCTGGTGCGGGACGAGAAGATCGCCGTCTCGGTCAGTGCCGACTATGGCGTCTTTCAGTCCGTGGGAGTCCTGACCCTGTCGGCAGACGTACGCCCCGGCGTCTCGCCGGACCTGGTCGCCAAGCGGATGGACGAGGTCATTGCCGGATTGATCGCCTCCGGCCCCTCGGCGGAGGAGCTGGACCGGGCCCGGCGGGTCGAGATCGCCAGCAAGATCCGCGCAACAGAGTCCGTGGGTGGCTTTGGGGGCAAGGCTGTGACCCTCGCCGAGGGCGAGCTCTACAACAATGATCCCCAGCTCTATCGGAAGCGTCTTGACGCCTACGCCGCTCTCACACCGTCGGCGGTCCAGTCCGCCCTGAAGACCTGGCTTGGCCGGCCGGCCCTGTCCCTGCGCGTCGATCCCGGCGAGCGAGACCTCGACGGCGGCCCCCTCGGAGGGGATACGGCGGCCAAGGGCGCTAGGATTGACCGGACGGGGGTTGCGACCTCGGCCCGTACGGCGCGCGCTGAACCCGCCATGCCCGGCGCAGGCAAGGTCTCGAACCTCGACTTCCCCGGCATCGAGCGGGCCACCCTGGCGAACGGCATGCCAGTGGTCTACGCCCAGCGGGCCGGAGAGCCGCGAACCCTGATCACCGCCAGCTTCGATGCCGGCACCGCTGCGGACCAGGTCCGGGACTTCGGCCTGCAGTCCATGATGCTTCGAGCCCTCACAGAAGGCGCTGGCGGACTTTCCAGCCGGCAGATCGCCGAAGAATCGGAGAAGCTAGGGGCCAGCCTGGGAGCCGCTGCGGGATCAGACCGGTCCGGAGTCCTCCTTGACGCCCTGACCCCGAACCTGACGCCCTCGCTGGCCCTCTACGCCGCCGTCCTCCAGCGTCCGACCTTCGAAGCCGCCGTAGTGGAACGCCTGCGCGGGCAGCAGCTGTCACGCATCACCGCAGAGGCCAACAATCCCTCGGCCGTGGCCGCAGCCGAGCTCTCCCGACGGCTTTACGGCACCAACCACCCCTATGGCGTTCGCGCCGGCGGCGCCGGGGATGCGGCCGTATTGGGCCGGGTTACCCCTGCGGACCTCAAGGCCGCCCACGACCGGTGGATCCGGCCGGACAATGGCCGCCTGGTCATTGTGTCCGACCTGCCCCTCTCAGCCTTGTTGCCCAGGCTGAACGCCGCCCTCGGCGACTGGAAGCCGCAAACGGGGGTTGCCCGGGGTGTGAAGACCTTCTCCGAGCCTCCGGCGGCTTCAGGCAACCGGATCGTTCTGGTCGATAGGCCGAAGTCGCCCCAGTCGGTGATCGCGGCGGGACAAGTCCTCCAGGCCCGGGGCGGCGACGACCTGCTGGCCCTGCAGGCTGGCAATGACGTTCTGGGGGGAAGTTTCCTGTCCCGCCTGAACATGAACCTCCGCGAGACAAAGGGCTGGTCCTACGGGGTCGGATCCGGGATTTCGGAGACTTCTGACCGGGTTGCCTTCCGCATCAATGCTCCGGTCCAGGCCGACCGCACCGCGGACTCGATCTCGGAACTGCTCAAGGACGTCCGGGACTTCACATCCGCGCGGGGGACCACCGCCGAGGAGCGGCAGCTGACCGTCGACGGCGCCACCCGGGAGCTTCCGGGAACCTTTGAAGGCGGCGCGGCGGTCCTCACGGGCCTTTCGAAAATCGCGGAGTTCAACCGACCGGATGACTGGTACGAGCGCCTTCCCGAGCGCTACGGCGCCATGACCGCAGCGGACATGGATGGTGCGATCCGCCGGGCCATCGATCCTTCCCGACTGACCTTCGTGGTCGTGGGCGACGCTTCAGTGGTGAAACCCCAGCTCGACAAGCTTGGCCTGCCCGTTGAGGTGATCGCTGCGGCGCCGGCGGCCAAGTAACCGCGGGCCGGGGGCTCAGGATCCGGCTGGGGCTCCGGGTGCGGCCGGCAGGTCCCCGGCGATCCGGGGCGCCAGGCGGGCCGTGATGTCCTCGACGCCCTGGGCGTTGGGGTGCATGCCGTCTGGTAGCAGCCGCTCGGGCCTTCCAGCCACGCCTTCCAGGAAGAAGGGATAGACGCGCACACCCCTCTGCCGGGCCAGGTCCGGATAGATGGGATTGAAGGCCTGGGCATAGTCCTCGCCCAGGTTCGGGGCCGCCAGCATTGTGGTGAGTGCGGCGCGGACCTTGCGCCTGTCGAGTTCATCGAGGATGGCCCCCAGGTTCGCCCGGGTCTGCGCCGGGCTGAGGCCACGCAACATGTCATTGGCACCCAGACCAACGATCACCAGGTCCGGCTTGCGGGGCAGGCCGTCGAGGGTGAACCCCAGCCGTGCGAGACCCGCTGCGGTCGTATCCCCCGAGACGCCGGCATTCACCACAGTCACGGCACGCCCGCTGCGGCGCAGGGCCCGCTCAAGGGCTGGCGCAAAGCCCTGGGACGGCTCCAGCCCGTAACCGGCGAAGAGGCTGTCCCCGAAGATGACCACCAGGGGGCCGTCAGCAACAGCGGCCAGGGCGGGCGCGGCCTGTGTCTTCCGAGCGTCGTCCGGCGGCGAACAGGCGACAATAATCTGGCAAAGCCCGGCAAGGACCACATATAGCCACCAACCCGAACGCACTGGACGCCTCCTCGCATGAACCGCCCTGACGCCGACCTGATGATCCGCGCCCGGGGCGTGACACTCTCGCTCGGAAATACAGACATTCTCAAGGGGGTCGACCTCGATGCGCCCCGGGGACAGAGCCTGGCGGTGCTTGGACCCTCCGGTTCCGGAAAGTCGTCGCTGATGGCCGTGCTGTCGGGGCTGGAGCGGACCACCTCCGGCGAGGTCCGGATCGACGGACAGGATCTGGGGCCGCTCAACGAGGATGAACTTGCAAGGGCGCGCCGGGGACGGATCGGCGTGGTCCTCCAGGCCTTCCACCTCCTGCCGACGATGACGGCGCTCGAGAACGTGGCCACCCCCCTTGAGCTTCTGGGCGCCACGGATGCCCGGGATCGCGCCGCTTCGGAGTTGGCCGCCGTGGGCCTGGGCGACCGGCTGACCCACTATCCCGCTCAGCTTTCGGGCGGCGAGCAGCAGAGGGTGGCCATCGCCCGCGCCATGGTGTCCCGGCCTGGCCTGATCTTTGCCGATGAACCCACGGGGAACCTGGACGGCGTCACCTCCCGGCGGGTGGCGGACCTGCTGTTCGAACGGCGGGCCGCGACAGGCGCCACCCTGGTGATCATCACACACGACCCTGACCTGGCAGCCCGCTGCGACCGTATTGTCGAGATGGCCGACGGCCGGATCGTATCCGACAGGCCCGCATGACCTCCGCACCCTTCCACCTGCTCTGGCGGATCGCACGACGGGACCTGTCTGCAGGCTTCCGCGGCCTGCGCCTCCTGTTCCTCTGCCTGTTCCTCGGGGTCGGTGCCCTGGCGGCCATTGGTAGCCTGACGGCGGCCATTACCGGCGAGCTGACCCGGAAGGGACGCGAACTCCTGGGCGGTGACCTGGAGGTCGCCCTCACGCAGAGGTACGCCGAAGGGGCCGAAAAGGCGCAGATGGCGCAGATGGGCAAGGTCAGCGAGACCGTCCGGCTGAGGGCGATGGCCAGCGGCGGCGGCGGCCCACCTATCCTGTCCGAACTCAAGGGCGTCGACAGCAGCTATCCCCTCTATGGCCGCCTGACCGTGGCCACCCCTTCAGGCCCCGCCGCAACGGATCGGCCAGGATCCGGGGAGGTGCTGATCGAGCGCGGACTTGGCGAGCGCCTGGGCGTCGGGGTCGGCGACAGCCTGGCCGTCGGCAAGGCCCGGTTCCGTATCTCTGGCGTACTGGCTTCTGAGCCTGACCGGGTCGGCGAAGGTTTCAGCCTCGGTCCCGCCGCCCTGATCCGGCTGGAGGATATGGCCTCTACCGGCCTGATCCAGCCCGGCAGTCTCTTCGAGGCCAAGTACCGGATCCGGCTGGCACCAGACGACCTTCGCCGGCCGGACAAGTTGGCGGAAGACCTCAAGCGCGCCCACGGAGAGGCCGGCTGGCAGGTTCGCGACCACGGCCGCGCCGCGCCAGGCGCCAGCCGTTTCTTCGCGCGAATGGGGCAGTTCCTGGGCCTGATCGGCCTGTCCGCCCTGGTGATCGCTGGGATAGGCGTGAGTAACGGCGTTGCGGGCTATCTCGCGGCACGGCGGGGCGCCATCGCCACCCTCAAGGTCCTTGGGGCCTCCAACCGTGACGTCTCAGTCCTCTATCTCCTGCAGGTCGCCGTGGTCGCGGCTTGCGCAATCGCGACCGGCCTCGCAGCGGGGGCAGCCCTGGCGCCCGCCCTCCTGGCCCTGCTCGGCGACCGCCTGCCGGTGAAACCGGACTTGGTCCTCCATCCCTGGCCCCTGGTCCTCGCCGCTGCCCAGGGACTGCTGATCGCCTTCATCTTCACCTGGCCGCCCCTGGCCCGCGCCGGCCGAACCCCGCCCGCCGCCATCTGGCGGACCGATCTTGAGCCCGCCGCCCGCATGTCCAGGAGGGACGCAACCATTGTCGGGACCGCCGCGGCGGCCTCCGTGGCCCTTGCCCTGGCAACCACGGACGGGCCGCTCTTCTCCGCCGGGGTGCTGGCGGCGACGGGGGGCGTCCTCCTCCTGCTCCTGCTGGTGGGGCTTGGCGTCAGGACCCTGGCCCAGCGCCTGCCCCGACCCGCTTCGCCCCTGCTGAGACTGGCTGTGTCCAACCTCCACCGTCCGGGCGCCCAGACTTCCGCACTGGTCATCGCCATCGGCCTGTCCCTGACCCTCTTCGTCCTGATCGCAGCCATCCAGACCAGCCTCGATGCGGAAATCGCCCGGTCGGTTCCGAAGCGGGCGCCCGCCCAGTTCGTCCTGGACGTGCCGTCTGCGGGGGCCACAGCCTTCCGCGAGGCCGTTCAGCGGGCAGCGCCCGGAGCCGAAGTCGACCTCGTCCCAGCTCTGCGCGGGACAATCACGGCCTATGGCAACCAGCGTGTCAGGGACATGAAGACCCTTCCGCGGGAAGCCTGGGTCCTGCGCGGCGAAAGGGGTGTGACCTATGCCGGGACCCTGCCCGAAGGCAGTCGCATCACGGCGGGCGCCTGGTGGCCGGCGGACTACCAGGGACCGCCCCTGGTCTCCCTCGATGAACGGGTGGCGGAGGCCCTGTCCCTGAAGGTCGGCGATACCCTGACGGTCAGCGTCCTGGGCCGGGAGATCCCCGCGCGTATCGCCTCCCTCCGCAAGATCGACTGGGAGACCCTGGGCTTCAACTACATGATGGTCTTCCCACCGAGTACGCTTGCCCAGGCGCCCCACACCCTGGCGGGATCGGTCAGCCTTCCGCCGGACAGGGAGACAGCTTCGGCACGGGCCATCCTCGCGGCCTTTCCCGGCGCCTCGGTGATCTCCGTCCGCGAAGTGATCGGCCAGGCGCGCGTCCTTCTCGACCAGATGGCCCTGGCGGTCACCGCAGCCGCCTCAGTGACCCTGCTGGCCGGGATGGCGGTGCTGACCGGGGCCGTGGCCGCCGCGCGCCAGGCCCGCACCTACGACGCCGTCATCCTCAAGACCCTGGGCGCCACCCGGGGACAGCTCCTGGCCGTGCAGGCCCTCGAGTTCGGGCTCCTCGGCCTGCTCCTGGGCGGGGTCGCCCTCGCGGCCGGCCTGTCCGGCGCCTGGTGGATCATCGTCCGGGTCTTCGAGTTTACCTGGGCGCCAGACTGGGGCCGCGTCCTGGGATCGGTCGCAGTGGGCCTCGCGGTCACCCTGGCCTTGAGCCTTGCCGGTGCCCTGCCCATCCTGTCCGCCCGGCCGGCGAGCGCCCTCCGCTCCGTCTAGGCTGCAGACAGGGGGCTGGCGACGCGCAGACGAGGTCCACCAGCTTACCCTCCTGCCGCAGGAGGTCGTCCTTGGGGCCCTGGCGGCGGCCGGTTTCCGAAGCCAGGTCCTCGCGGGCTACGGCGACCTGCTCCTGCCGGCAGGCCTTCCGGTCTATCGCGCCCTTCGAAACTGATCCTGCGTCCGGACCGGGACGTCAGGCCAAGGCCCGAACCAGGCATGACGCTTGACGAGACGGCGCTTTTCCCCGCCACTCTCCATACCGCCTGTTCAAAAGGCGGGCGGGGAGAAAATCCAATGTCCGTCGACGAGGCTCGTCCGGATGCATCTGAGCTGCCGTCACTGCGTCTTCGCACCAAGCTGGCCTTCGGGATCGGCAGTGCGGCGGAAACGATCGCCCTGTTCTCACTCGGGTCCTATGGCCTGCTCTACTACAATCAGGTGCTCGGGCTGCCCGGCTGGCTGGGCGGGCTGGCGATCTCACTCTCCTTCGTGGTGGACGGGTTCGCCGACCCGGTCGTCGGGTCGATCTCGGACCGCACACGGTCCCGCTTGGGACGCCGGCATCCCTTCATGTACGCCGCGCCCATACCTATCGCCCTCTTCCTCCTGGCCATCTTCAATCCGCCGGATGGCCTCAGCCACACCCTACTCTTCCTCTGGTTCACAGGTTCAGTGATCGGCCTGCGGGTGGCCATGAGCGTCTTCCACACCCCGCACCTGGCCCTCGGGGGCGAGTTATCGGAGTCCTACATCGAGCGCACCAAGGTGATGGCGTGGAATAATTTCTCCACCTGGATCGGCGGCACCAGCATCTCGCTGATCGCCCTCACCTACTTCTTCAAGGCCACGCCGGAGTATCCGCGTGGCCTCCTGAATCCCGCGCCCTATCTGCCCTTCTCCCTGTTGGCTGCAGGGGCGACCCTGACCATCCTCTTCGGCTCGGCTTGGTTCACGCGCGACCAGATCCCGCGCCTCCCGAGGCCGCCGAAGGATCAGCCGCCCTTCTCGCCCTTCGAGTTCCTGAAGGACGTCGGCAAGATCCTGGCCAACCGGAACTATGTCTGGCTGCTGGCTGGCCTCTTCGCCCTGTCCCTGATGACCGGCATCCGCGACACCTTGGGGCTCTACGGCGGGACCTATTACTGGGGCTTCCCGTCGGAGATGCTGCGCTGGTACTCGCTGGGTAGCCTGGTCGGCTTCGTCTCGGCCCTGACCCTCACGCCCCGGCTTCACGCCCGATGGGGCAAGCGAGGCGTGATCATCGCCAGCGCGGCGGCATCCGTCGTCTTCCCGGCACTGGGCTACATCCTGCGGGAGGTCGGGTGGATGTTCCCCAACGGGGATCCGCGGCTTCTGCCCACCCTGGTGGCCATTTCCGCCGTCAGCTACGCCACAGGCGCCATACTGAACATCTCGGTGATGAGCGCCCTGGCCGACGTGGCGGACGAGAACGAGGTCCGCTTCGGGGTCCGGCAGGAGGGGGTGCTGTACTCAACCCGAGCCCTCTTCGCCAAGCTCGATACAGCGATCGGCGCAGCCCTCGCCGGTATCGTACTGACCCTGATCGCCTTCCCGGAGAAGGCGCAGCCAGGCGAGGTGGATCCTGGCGTCCTCCAGAACCTCGGGCTCTTCCTGGGGCCGATCTCCATGATCCCCGGCGTTTTCGCTGTCCTGCTCTACTCGCGGTTCAGCATTTCCAGCGCGGACCACGCGGCGACGCGCGCTAAAATCGCGGCGGCGCGCCGGGAGGCCCCAGCAATCCCGAACTGACGACCCAAGCGGCTGCGGCCCCCAGCCCCTGGCCCCTAGCCCAGCAAAACTCCCGGAACCGACTTCGGAGCCATGTTAGAAAATGTTTCGGCCAAGCCCCGCAGGGCGGGATCCCGCTTGCGCGCAAGGAGGTCGATCGCGGTCCTACCGTCCGGTCCGGGAATGTCGCCACGGGCGCCGAAGCCAATAACTGTCGCAAGCGCCTTGGCGGGGCTCGACTTGCGGATCATCAGATGAAGGGCGGTCAGGCCGTCCCGGCCGCGGTGGTCGGGGTCTGCGCCCGCCTCAAGGAGACGTTGGGCGCTGTCGAAATGGCTCGTGGCGACGGCCCAGAGGAAGGGTGTTGCGCCATCTTCCGAGCTGGTCTCATCAATAGGGGCGCCCGCCGCCAGCAGGATGTCTATGGCCTCAAGATCAGAGTTCCAGGCCGCCGCGTAGAGGCAAAAGCGGGGATCGGCGCCGCGCTCCAGCAGGAAGCGGGCGAGGTCGAGGTTGCGCCCCCGGCTGACCGCGTGCCAGAGCGCCGTAGCTCGCCAATCCCCCTCGCAGAAGGCTGGCTCATCGATCCCATAACCGAGGTCCAAGAGGACGCCTGCTGTGGCTAGACTGTCTGCGACGACACGATCCGGCGGTGAGACTTCGACCATGCAAGTGACATGAAGCCAATTCCGTCCCCGGGGATCCCGGAGGGTGGCAAGGTCCGGCCGCTCGACAAGGACCTTGCGAACCGACTCGGCCCTCCAGGCGCGGACCTGGCCTCTGAGGTAGGCTGCGGAGGTCATGTCGTGCTCCAGAACCCTGACAGGACGCAATCATGCGCCTCTGGTCGATGGCTGCAAGTTCAGAGCTCGTCCCGAATTTTGGACGCCAAAGTAAAACCTGGCTAAGTTTTTAAAAAACCGAAGGAAAACTTCCCCTGGATGCGCAATCCGGCTTGCCCCTGGGGGGCGAACGGCAGAACACTAATGGCGATCCTACCTTGCGAAGGTCGGTCGCATCGGGCCGGGCCGGAACCGGCGCGACAGAGAAGCTGGGGGAGAAACGCGTGACGGAAAAGACACCCGAGACGCCTTCAGGAAGAGCCCCCAGCCGGGGAGGCCTCTCCCGCAGGTGGATCCTCATGTTCGGCGGGCCTCTGGTGATCCTGGCCGCCCTGGCCGTCTACATCCTGTCCCTCGGGCGCTTCCAGTCGACGGACAACGCCTTCGTCCAGGTGGCCAAGACTCCCGTCGCCCCATCGATCAGCGGACGGGTGCTCGAGATCTACGTCCGCGAGAACCAGGCGGTCCGGAAGGGTCAGGTCCTGTTCCGTCTCGACGCCCGCGACGCCCGCGCGAACCTGGCTGCGGCGGAGGCCCAGCTGGCTGGCGCCCAGCAGACGGTTGGCCAGCAGCGCGCCGGCTACGCACGGGAGCAGGCGAATGTCGCCGCCGCCCGTGAAAACCTGAGTTACGCCGAGGGTGAGGCCTCCCGGCAGGCCGGCTTGGCGGCTGCGGGAGCCGGATCGGCCCAACAGGCCGACCAGGCCCGTCATTCCGCCCGTCTGGCCCGGGAACAACTGAGGGCGGCCGAGCAAACCGCCGCCGCCGCCCTGGCGGTCCTGGGCGGGGACCCCAATGGCGCCGCCCGGGCCGCTGCCGTCCTTCAGGCCGGCGCCCAACTGGAGCGCGCCCGGCTGAACTCATCCTATACCGAAGTCGTGGCGCCCTCTGACGGTATCGTGGCGCGTGTGGACCAGCTACCGGTGGGTGCCTACGTCAACGCCTCGCAGACCGCCTTCTGGCTGATGTCGGGCCGTCCCTGGGTCGAAGCCAACTTCAAGGAAGACCAGATCGCGCGGATGCGTACGGGCCAACCCGTCGAAATCGACGTCGCGGCCTATCCTAAGCACCGGCTGACGGGACGGGTGGCCAGCTTCGCGCCAGGCACTGGCCAGGCCTTCTCCGCCCTGCCGGCGCAGAACGCCACTGGCAACTGGGTCAAGGTCACACAGCGGCTTCCCGTCCGGATAGAGTTCGATCAACCGCCGCCGGACATGGCGTCCCGCGCCGGACTTTCGGCCACGGTCAAGGTGGACGTGCGGTCCAGCGGCGACCGCAGGTAGGGCGGTGGCGGTGAGGAAAAACCCCAGATTCATCGCCCGATCCTTCAGGCCTGCCCTGCCCGGAGCCCTGATGTGCGCACTTGCCCTGTCGGCCTGCATGACGGTGGGCGAGGACTTTGTGTCACCCCAGACCAGCCCCACATCCGCGGGATACGCCATGGCGGGCGACGCCGCGCCCCCAGGCGTCGTGCTGGGCTCGGCGGCGGCGGGGCCCTGGTGGATGAGCTTCGGTTCGGCGGAACTCGACGCCGTGATCCGTCAAGCCCTGGCGAACTCGCCCAGCCTGGAAGAAGCCCAGGCCGTCCTGGAGCGACACCAGGCCTCGGAGGCCGCCGCACGAGCCCGGACCCTGCCCCAGGTGGGAATCAACGCCCGGACGGAACGCCAGCTCTTCAACAGCCAGGCCTTCGGGCTCACCGGCTTTCCCAACCGGATCTTCAACCTGTTCAGCATTGGCGGCGTCGTCAGCTATGACTTCGACCTCTTCGGGGAGAACCGGCGCCGGGTCGAAGAAGCCGGGGCCCAACGTGAGCGTGCAGAACGGCAGGCAGACGCCGCGGCCCTCATGCTCACCGCCAATGTCGCCCTGGAGGCGGTCCGCCTGGCCGGCCTCAACGCCGAGCTCGAGGCGATGGATCTCGTACTCAGCGACGACCGCAAGCTCCTCGAACTGGCCGGGCGTGCGGAGAAGCTGGGCGGACTTTCCAGGTCCGGCGTCGTCGAGATCGAAGCCCAGCTCGCCCAGGACCTGGCCCAGATCCCCGCCCTGACCAAGGCCAAAGACCTGTCGCGCCACCAGCTGGCCCTGCTTTCCGGCAAGGCACCCGCCGACTGGACTCCGCCCGACTTTAGGCTGGATGACCTGAAGGTCCCCGGCTCGACGCCGGTCGCCCTGCCCTCGGACCTGGTGCGCCGGCGGCCCGACATC
This sequence comes from Phenylobacterium sp., assembly GCF_037138395.1. Taxonomy (GTDB): domain Bacteria; phylum Pseudomonadota; class Alphaproteobacteria; order Caulobacterales; family Caulobacteraceae; genus Phenylobacterium. Next base: position 13,466 of record NZ_JBAXIM010000019.1, on the reverse strand, counting down.
CTGGCGGCCGAGGCCGATCTCCATGCCGCAACGGCCGCCGCCGGCGTCGCCCGGGCCGACGAGTTCCCCAAGCTCCGCCTGGGCTCCAGCTATGCCCAGTCCTCGACCGAGCTGGATTCCCTCTTCGACACCGATGCCAAGGGCTGGAGCGTCAATGGCGGGATCAGTGTACCGATCTTCGACGGCGGACTGCGAAAGGCCAACCTGAAGGTGGCGCAGGCGGACCTGAAGGCAGCCCAGGCGCGTTATCGTCGGACCGTGCTGTCAGCCTTCACGCAGGTCTCGGACCTGCTGTCCGCACTTGAGAACGACGAGGCCCGGGTCGTCGCCATCGAGCGCGAGGTGGCCCTGGCCCAGAAGGATGCCGACATCACGGCGGCCGGCGTCCGGCTAGGCGGCACGCCGCTCCTGCGCGCCATTGATGCCCGGCGGCACCTCAGCCAGGCCAGGCGAAGCCTAGCGCAGGCCCGGGCCAACAGGCTCCAGGACCTGATCGGGCTCTATTCGGCCACTGCGTCGGACTGGAGAACGGCTGCGGATGACTGATACGCCTTCCCATCTGCAGAAGGATGTCCTGAACCGCATCCCCATCACTGGCGCCCTCATGTTGGCGACGCTGATGAACACCCTCGACAGCACCATCGCCAACGTTGCCCTGCCCAAGATGCAGAGCAGCCTCTCAGCGTCCCAGGAGCAGCTGACCTGGGTGCTGACCTCCTACATACTGGCCACGGCGGTCATGACCCCCCTGTCGGGCTGGCTGGCCATGAAGTTCGGCCGCAAGCGCATGATCGGCCTGTCGATCGCCGCCTTCACGATCGCCTCCATGCTGTGCGGGGTCGCCACTTCGGTCGAGCAGATGGTCCTGTTCCGGACCCTGCAGGGCCTGGCGGGTGCCTCGATGATGCCCTTATCCCAGTCGGTCATGCTGGACATCTATCCCCAGTCGATGATCCCGAAGGTGATGAGTCTTTGGAGTGCGGCCGTCATCCTGGGGCCAATCCTTGGGCCGACGCTCGGAGGCTGGATCACCGAGAACCTCAGCTGGCGCTGGGTCTTCTTCATCAACCTGCCACTGGGAATCATTGCGACCCTGGCGGTGACAAGCCTGATGGCGGATGACCCGGGAGGCCGGCAGAGACCCTTCGACACCATCGGTTTTGCGGCCCTGACCGCCTTCGTCGTCGGCCTGCAGGTCATGCTGGACCGGGGACCGGGGCAGGATTGGTGGGACTCGCCGGAAGTCTGGATCGAGGCCGGGATTGCCCTTGCAGGGCTCTGGGTCTTCCTCGTCCAGAGTGCGACCTCACCAAATCCCTTTTTCCATCGGGACCTCGCGAAGGACAGCAACTTTGTCGGCACCACGGTTTTCAGCTTCTTCGTGGGCGTCCTGCTGTTCTCGACGACGGCTCTCCTGCCTGTGCTGATGCAGAGCCTGCTCGGTTATTCCGCGGTCCACTCTGGCTGGGTCAGCATGAGCCGCGGTGTGGGCTCCCTGATCACATTTCTCCTGGTCCCGATCCTGATCCAGTCCATCGGACCGAGGAAAATGCTCTTCGTCGGAACCACGCTCAGTGTCGTTTCGCTTTGGGCCATGGCGAAGTTCGACCTCTCGATGACCGAGTGGCCACTGGTGGCCAGCGGCTTTGTCCAGGGGGCTGGGACGGGTCTCCTGTTCGCCCCTCTCAGCACCCTGGCCTACGTCACCCTCAGTCCCATCCACCGGGTGGAGGGCACGATCCTGTCCACCATGGCACGGAGCCTCGGCTCGAGTGTCGGCATTTCCATTGTCCAGGCCCTGGTGATCCGGAACTCGGCTGTCGCCCACAGTGAACTCGCGTCCCGGATGGATCCCTCCAATCCCGTACTGAAAAACATCCTGCCATCCCAGGTCGACGTTTCCACCCCCGCGGGGCTTGCCATGATGAATGGCGAGATCACGCGGCAATCGATGATGCTGGGCTATATCGGTGTCTTCGCCTGGATGATCATATTCATCCTGGCCATGTATCCGCTCATCATGATCCTCAGGCCGCCGCCAAAGGCGCCCATGGAGCGGATTGAGGCTGTCGGGGACTAGACACCGGGCGGGCGGCTTCCCAGACTCGGAAAAAAGCTGAGGAAACCCAGGGACCCCAAAATGACAGAGACCGCGACGCCGTCGACCGACCCCATCCTTCCGCCGGCCACGGCCACCGTCAGCGGGGCACCCTACTCGGCTTCCTACACGCGCTATGCCATGCTGCTCCTGATGGCGATCTACACCATCAACTTCCTCGACCGGTCAGTGATCAACATCCTGGCCGAGCCCATCAAGAACGAGCTGAAGCTGGCGGACTGGCAGCTGGGCATGATGAGCGGCCTCGCCTTCGCCCTGTTCTATACCTTCCTCGGCATTCCCCTCGCCCAGATGGCGGAGCGGCGGAACCGTCCGATCATCATCGGGACCTCGGTCGCCGTCTGGTCCGGCTTCACGGCTCTGTCCGGCTCTGCGGGCAACTTCTTCCAGCTGGTCCTCTGCCGGATCGGCGTGGGGATCGGGGAGGCGGGATGCACGCCGCCATCCCACTCCCTGATCGCCGACTACGTGCCCAAGGAGAAGCGGGCCTCGGCCCTGGCCTTCTACTCGATGGGCACCCCGCTGGGCGGCCTTCTGGGTCTTGTGATGGGCGGCCTGGTCGCTGATACCTACGGCTGGCGGGTCGCCTTCCTGGTCGCCGGCGTCCCGGGGCTCCTCTTTGCTGCCCTCTGCTTCTTCACCCTTCGTGAGCCGCGCAAGATTCTCGCTGAACACAGCGCCAAAATCACCGCGGCCCAGGCGACCTTCCGGGAGACCCTGGCCTACCTGATGAAGAAGAAGACCTTTTGGCTGATCGCGTTGGGCGCCGCCATCAAGGCCTTCATCGGCTATGGACACGCCCCTTTCACCGCCAGCTTCTTCCTTCGGGTCCACGGTGATGAGATCGCCCGGCTGGCCAGCATGTTCGATCTGAAATCCGTCGGCTTCATGGGCCTGGCCCTGGGCCTCATGGGGGGGACCGCTGGCATGATCTCCGCCTGGCTGGGGGGACAGATCGCAGACCGTTTCGCCAAGACAGACCTGCGCGGCTATGTCGTCGTTCCCGCCATCGCCTCCCTGATCGCCGTACCGATCTACATCCTTGCGGTGAGCGTGCCCTCGGCTTCCGTGGCCCTCTGGATCCTGGTGATCAACGGTCTGTTGGGTTCGCTCTGGTACGGACCGGTTTACGCGATCGGCCAGTCCATCGTGCCGCCGCACATGCGGGCGACCACATCCGCAATCCTGCTGTTCGTCATCAACCTGATCGGCCTGGGCCTCGGCCCGACCGTCGTCGGCATCCTCTCAGACGTCATGGCCAATGGCGTGGGCCTGGGCTCTGCCCAGGGCGTGCGCTGGGCCCTGATGATGTCCACCTGCTTCGGCTTGCTGGCCTTCTTCCTCTTCTGGACCGCCCGGAAGACGATCCGGGAAGAGATGGAGTCCTGAGACGGGACGACCTGGCGGAGGGGCACAGGCAGATTTTCTGAAGCGCCTTACTCGTGACTAACAAAGTTGACGCATCCGTCATTTTCGCCTTCCATAAGTGGAGGTGAAAAGAGGACCCATTGTGAGCCGTATCCTGCCGCTGATTTTCCAGAACCTCACCTTCCTGTTCGGGATCGGGTTTCTGGCCCCCCTGGTCACCCAGGTCCTCGAGCGGGCTGTGCCTTCGATCGCCACCACGCCCTGGCCGCTTGCGGTCGGACTGTTGGTCGGAGGGGGCTGGGGCGCCCTCGCCCAGAAGACGGGACGCTGGCTATGACCGACCTGTCCGCAGATGCCCTCCGCGCCCTGCCCCCACGGGAGCTCAACCGCCTGGAGACCGAGACGGCGGCCCGGTTCATGGGCGGTCTCCCTTGGGGGTCGGTCCTCTGGGGGCTGGGGAACCTCGCCGTCTGGCTCTCGCTCTGGCCCCTGACCCTGTCTGGCGTGATGCCCCTTTGGGTGGCCTTTCCCATCGCCACCCTGAACGTGGCCCTTTGCTACCTGCCCTCGCATGAGGCCCAGCACAGGATCATCGCCCGGGAGGGCGAGCCCCTGTTCTGGCTCAACGAACTGGTCGGCCACCTGTCGCCCCTGCCCATGCTCCTGCCCTATGGCGTCGCCCGGCTAACCCACTACGAGCACCATCTCCACGCCAACCACCCGGAGCTGGACCCCGACATCCACACCAAGGCGCCGAATGCCTGGCAGGTTCTGCTGAACACCATCGCCCACAGGCAGCCGGGATCGGCGACGGGCGGGAACTACGGCAAGGCCCTCGCCCGGATCGGGACGGAGGAAGCCCGGCAAGCGGGTCTGGTCGCCGCCCTCTACACCCTGGCCTACCACGCCATCCTGTTCACCCTGGCCTGGTCAGGGTTCGCCATCGAGGCTGCCCTGATCTGGTGGCTGCCGCGGATCCTGGGCTCGACCTACATCCAGTTCTACCTGAGCTGGGCACCGCACCACCCGGCGGCGGAAATGGGCCGCTACCGGGACACCCGGGCCTTCCGCAGCCACATCGGCAACCTCTTGTCTTCGGGGATGCAGTTCCACGTCATCCACCACCTCTACCCGCGCATCCCCCTGCTCAGGCATGCGAAGGCCTACGCGGCCCTGCGGCCCTTCCTGGTGGCGCGGGACTGCCGGCTGGACGGCCTCTAGAGGCTCCGGACCAGGGTCGCGGCGTCGTCGGGCCGGGACAGGGCCCAGATGCCCAGCTTGCGGGCCCACCAGGCCTCACCGCCATGGGCCAGGCGCAGGCGGTGCAGGGTGCCCGTGAAATGGTGCAGGTCGTGCTCGGCGCTGACGCCAATGGCCCCGTGGACGGCGTGGGCGATGCCGGCGCAGGCCATGGCGGCCTCCCCACAGCGCATCTTGGCCACCGCCGCAGCTTCGACCGAGACCGAGAGCGGAGGGCCGGCCATGGCGATCTCCGCCGCCATCCGGGCCGCCATCACCTCCTCGGCCATGACAGCGATCTGGTGCTGGATCGCCTGGAACTTGCTGATCTCCCGCCCGAACTGCCGGCGGGTAGAGGCGTAGTCCAGGGTCATGGCCTGCAGGGCGTCGATGGCACCCGCCATCACGGCCGCGTCGATGGCGGCGCACAGGGCGCGGGCGACGACAGGGTCCTCTCCCCCTGCCGCCAGCACCGGCTCGGCATCGGGGCAGTCCAGGGCCTGGGGGTCTGCAAGCCGGGCCAGGATCGTCGGCAGGACGCGGGGCGCCCGGGGCCGCCGACCGGCCTCAAAGGCCAGGGTAAACAGGCCCGCCAGGTCTAGCCCGGCACCGCCCTCCGCCTCTGGGCGCAGCAGATCGAGGAAGCCGGATCCGACCAGCTCTGGCCAGGGGTCGACGCCAAGGCCGTCCAGCAGCCGCCGCCAGGGATCCAGGAAGAGATCTTCGCGCATGGACCTCACCTCAGGCCAAGTCCGCGGGCGATGATACCGCGCAGGATCTCGCGCGTGCCGCCGCGCAGGGAGAAGGTCGGGCTCATGCCCGCCAGGTAGTCCAGTGTGGCCAGGAGGGGCGCCGGGACGGGGCCATCCACGGAGGCCAGGTGGTCGGTGACCAGGGCCGGGATGGACTGCTCGAAGCTGGCACCCAGGTCCTTGACCATGGAGGCCTCAACCACCGGACTCTCTCCCCGGGCCAGTTGGCCGGTCACCGCCAGGGACATGTTCCGCAGGGTCGCCAGCCGCGCCAGCATCCGTCCGGCCAGCTCGGCCTCCGACTCGGTGGGCCCGCCGCGGCTGCGGATAAAATCCATCCACTCGTCGATCAGCACGGTGGAGGAATAGAGCCGCTCCGGGCCACTGCGCTCGAAGGCCAGTTCGGCGTTCGTTTGTGACCAGCCCTGGCCTTCCTGGCCGATGAGGGCGTCCCCGGGCAGGTCGACATCCTCGAAGAAGACCTCCGAGAAGTGCTCGTCCCCCGCAAGGTCGCGGATGGGCCGCGCCGTCACGCCGGGGGTCTTCAGATCGATCAGCAGCTGCGAAAGGCCGGCCTGGCGGTCATCCGGCCCGCCGCTGGTCCGGACCAGGGCAACCATGTAGTGGGCCTTGTGCCCGTAGGTTGTCCAGATCTTGGAGCCGTTCAGGCGCCAGCCTGTGGCGGTCCGCTCGGCGCGGGTGCGGACGCTGGCAAGGTCGGAGCCCGAGTTGGGCTCGCTCATGCCGATGCAGAAGAAAGCCTCGCCCCGGCAGATGCGCGGCACGATGTCCCGGCGTTGGGCCTCGGTCCCGTAGCGCAGGAGAAGCGGCGCACTCTGGCGCTCGGCGATCCAGTGGGCCGCCACTGGGGCGCCTGCGGCCAGAAGCTCCTCGATCAGCACGAAGCGGGCAAAGGGGCTACGGCCGCCGCCGCCGAATTCCACAGGCAGGGTCAGGCCCACCCAGCCGCGGGCGGCGAGGTCGCGGGAGAATTCGGCGTCAAAGCCCATCCAGGTCCGCGCCCGGCGAGCCCCGGGAACACCGGCAAGGCGCTCGGCCAGGAAGGCGCGCACCTCGGCGCGGAGGGCTTCATCCTCCGATCCGATGGCGGCGGGAACGAGGGGAGCAAGCACAGCGGGGTCTCCGGATCATGCCGAGGGCGGGTTGGTCTCGAAGCCCGGAGCACCAAGCAGGGCCTTCGACCAGGGCCGGGCGCTGCGGGTCCACAGCTGCAGGACGGGCGTCACGTCCTCGTCGCTCTCCAGGGCCCCGACCTTCACCGCCACCATGCCGTTCGCCAGGCGCGAGGCCAGGGGCGAGCCGCACTTCGGACAGAAGCAGCGCTCCACCGACCCGCCGCTCTCGCCCTGGTCGGCATAGACGGCGTAGGCGCCTGTCAGCCGGAAGGCTGCACCCGCCACGATAGCGTTGACGGAGAAGGCCGAACCGCTGGTCTTCTGGCAATGGGTGCAGTGGCAGGCGACGGTCACCACCGGGGCGGCGTCGCACTCGAAACCAACTTCACCACACAGACACTTGCCGCGCATGCCGGGGCCTCCATCCAGCTGGACAGCGCCGGGTCCCCGGTGCCTGGAGGGAAACTGACAGACCCTCAACGGGGCCGCCAGTGGGTGACGGAAGGGCAGGTCCGACCTTTTTCGATTTCGACCGTCAGAATGGAGGGGAGATGGAATGCCCCCGCGTCCACGGACAGGCCGGTCCTGGGCCTTAGTCGGCCACGGTCTAGCGTGTGTCATAAGTCCGTCATGGAACCGAAACCCAGTCGTCACACCTCACGGCTAAATCGAGCCCGACAAGGGGCGTTTTTGTGGCCTACCGATTCCGGCCGCCGCTCCCCAATCACGCGCCAAATGCGGACACGGTGGAGACCGATACATGATTGCCCTCGGAAAGCTGAAGACCCTGACCCTCGGCTTCGCCGCCGCCGCCCTGCTCAGCGCATGTGGCGGCGGTTCCTCGGTCACATCGCCGGGTGAAGGCCAGTTCGCCACCGGCGGAACCGGAGGCGGTGGAAGCGGCGGCGGCGGCGGAAGCGGTGGGGCCTCCGCTGACTGCCCGACCGGCTTCATCAATCTGGGGACCGTCGCCAACGGGACCCTCCGGTCCTGCGGCCTCCCCCGGCTGATCACGGGTGCCCTCACGGTCCCCTATCGCCCCGGCACCGCCTATCGCGTCGACGGTAAGACGGAAGTCGGCCAGGACCTCGGTCCCGATGCCCAGAACCCCCGCACAGGCGTACTGTCCGGGGTGCTGACCATTGAACCGGGTGTGACGATCTTCGGCGGCATCGCTGAATACATTGCCGTGAACCGCGGATCGCGGATGATCGCAGACGGCACGGCCTCGCGCCCGATCATCTTCACCAGCCTCAATGACCTCAACGGCGGACCTGATCTCAAGGGCCAATGGGGCGGTATCGTCCTGGCTGGCCGGGCGCCGATCAACCGCTGCCCGCCGACCGCGACCACATTCCCCGCCAATCCGACGGCGTGCGAATACCGGTTCGAAGCCATCCAAACCATCAACTGGGGCGGTAACGCGGCGAACGACAACAGCGGGATCCTTCGCTACATCCAGGTCAAGGAAGCCGGATACGAAGTCGCCCCTAATGAAGAGCTGAACGGCATTACCTTCGGTTCTGTGGGCAACGGGACGCTGGTGGACTTCGTTCAGGTGCACGGCTCGGCGGATGACGCGGTCGAATTCTTCGGCGGGACAGTCAACACCCGTCACCTTGTCCTCGACCAGTGGGACGACGATGGTTACGACACCGACGAAGGCTACACGGGCGCCACCCAGTTCCTCATCAACTACTCGGACAACCCGACGGAAGAAGACCGGTGCTTCGAGGCCTCCACGGCAGGCTCGACCTTCAACGGCCTTCCGCTCCTGCGCTCTTCGCCCAAGGTTTCGAACTTCGTCTGCCGGGTAGGCCTGGCGTCGACGACCTTCGATACTCGCCAGCATCAGGGCATCGTCCTGAACAGTGGCACCCGGTTCGACTTCCTCAATGGGGTCGTCTATACCGCCCATCCGTCACTGCCCTGCCTTGACGTTGACGGTGCGGCCACGATGGCCGACCCGAAGTCGACCTTCGCTTCCATCGCCTTCGCCTGCGGCGGCGGCCCCTACAGGACCACCGATAACGACCAGCCGACGGCTCCCGAGGCGCTCTTCACGGCCGGGGCCAACAATATCGCGACTGGCTACACGACGACCTTCTCCCAGGTGTTCATCAATGGGACCAACGAGAGTGGACGCGTGGCCACAAACCCGACGGCCGTCTCCGCCTTCTTCCTGTCGGTCAACTATATCGGAGCTGTCTCCGGCCTGAACGACAACTGGTACGTCGGCTGGACCTGCGGGCTCGCGGGCGCCGCCTCCTGCTGATTGGCGCCTGACCGGGGCGGCGGATTGACCGTCGCCCCTTTTTCTTCCCCTCCCGGAGGCTAACTCCCGATGAACGTCACCACCCGTACACTGAGCGCCCTTCTCCTTGCCGGCACGGCACTGGTCTCCGCCCAGTCCGCATTCGCTGCGGCCGCACCTGCGGCCGAAGCTGAGGTCGAGGAAATCGTCGTCAACGGCCGCTTTATCCCGGATGTGGTCCGGGACACGGCCGAGGTCGCCAACTTCCTCAGCGCGGAGGATGTCCAGCGTGCGGGGGATGACAACGCCGCCCAGGCCCTGACCCGGATCACGGGCATTTCCCTCGTCTCCGGAAAGTTCGTCTATGTGCGCGGCCTTGGCGAGCGTTACTCCCAGTCCCTTTTGAACGGGTCGCCCCTGCCAAGCCCCGAGCCCCTGCAAAGGGTGATCCCCCTGGACCTGTTCCCCGCTTCGATCCTTGCGGGTACGGTCATCCAGAAGACCTATTCCGCCAATTACTCCGGGGATTTCGGCGGTGGTCTCATCGACCTTCAGACCGTGGGCGTGCCTGACGAGAGCTTCGTCAAGCTGAGTGTCGGCCTGGGCGGAGATACCGAAACGACCGCTGAGCGGCGCCTGACCTACTACGGTTCGGAAACGGACTGGCTAGGTTTCGATGACGGCACGCGCAAGCTGCCTGTCGGCATCCGCGAGTTCGCCTTGAACCGCCCCGTCGTACCAGGGACCGGTACAAGCGGACTGACGGATGACCAGTACAAGGCCGTCGCTCGCAGCTTCACCAATGCGCCGATCAACCTGATCCAGAGTGACAAGATGCCGCTCAACGGCAACTTCGACGTCTCGGCCGGGCGATCCTTTGACACCGACGTCGGCGTGATCGGGGCGATCGGTGTGCTGAGCTACCGGAATAGCTGGCAGACCCGCAAGGGCGTGCGCCAGACGTCGGCGCCGGACCTCGGCGGACTCGCCCTGGCGACGGATTCAACCTTCGAGGCTAACCAGAACGACATTGGATGGAGCGGTCTGGCTGGTCTCGCCTGGAAAAACGACGACAACGAGGTCCGTTACACGGGCCTCTGGATCCAGTCGACGTCCAAGCGCGCCCGGATTACCCAGAATAGCGCCCAGTCCCAGGGCAATGCCAACGTCAATGCCTACGCGACCGAATGGTACGAGCGCGCCCTTCAGCTGAGCCAACTCTCCGGTAAGCACAGGATTGCTGACTGGGACCTGGAGTGGAAGGGCACCTACGGTCGTACGACGCGTCAGGCGCCCTATGAGCGCCTCTATCGCTACGGCCTGGGAGCCGACGGTTCGCGCACGGCTCTTCTGTCAGGCGCAAACCAGCTTCTGGCCTTTTCCGATCTCGACGAGAATATCGGCTCGGCCAATGTCGACCTCAGCTACGACCTGCCCGTGGACTTCGTGCGGCAGGCCCAACTCAAGATGGGTGCCGCCTGGCAGAAGAACTCCCGGACCTCCTGGCGCCGTGACTTCACCTATGACCAGGGTCGTAACTGGGATCCGGCGCGATATGCGAAGGAGCGGATCGACTACCTGGTCTCGGACCGGAACATCAACGACGATATCGTGATGCTACGGGAGCTCACGGGCTCCGCCCTGACCGGGGACTCCGCCCTCTACGAAGCCGAACTCTCCGTCGCCGGTGCCTACATCCAGGTGGACAGTGAAATCATGCCCCTTCTCCGGGGTAGCCTCGGGGTCCGGTATGAAACTGCGGACCAGTCCGTCCGCACCCTGGACATCTTCAACCCTTCGGCAGCGGCTACCTTCAGCCGCTCTGTGACACAGGACTACATCCTGCCCGCGGGGACCCTGACCTGGAACTTCGCCGAGGACCAGCAGCTGCGCTTCGGCGCTTCCAAGACCATCGGGCGCCCCCAGTTCCGCGAATTGGCACCGCAGCGATATCGGGACACGGAGACCGACCGGATCCTAACGGGGAACCCGTACCTTGAGGATACGACCTTCTTAAACATCGACGCGCGCTATGAGCGCTACTTCAGCAATGGCCAGTACGTCACGCTCGGTGTCTTCTTCAAGGACATGGGGAAGCCCGTCGAAGCCCTGGCCATCCTGGGCTCAGACGGTGCCTTCCGTCAGACCTTCTTCAACGCCCCCGCAGCCCAGATCATGGGCGCCGAATTCGAGTTCAAGAAGTTCTTTGACCTCGAGACGGGGACGACCTGGATCGACGACCAACGCTGGCTTGTGGCCCTGAACTACACCTACACCAAGTCGGAACTGAAGGTTGAGAAGGGCGATACCATCGTCCTCAACACCACAGGCGTCATGACCACGCCACCGGCAACCGACTACCTCTCGGGAGGCGAGCGCCTGCAGGGGCAGTCCGACCATCTGGCGAACCTGCAGTTCGGGTTCGAGAACGAAGAGTCGGGGACCCAGGCGACAATCCTGATGACCTACACCAGCGACCGGGTCGTTGCGCGGTCAAGCAGCCTCGACCTGCCAGACCTCGTCCAGGATCCCGGCTTGCGGTTGGACTTCGTGTTCCGCAAGGCCTTCGAGGTCCAGGGCCAGGAGTTCACCGGCTCCTTCGAAGCCCGGAACCTGACCGGGACGGACGCGGAAGAATACCAGTCTGCGGGTGGCAAGCGCTTCGAAACGAACAGCTATGCCATCGGACAGTCGTTCTCTGTGGGTCTCTCGACCCGCTTCTGACGCTCAACTGATGAGGCGTACGCACTGCACGCCGGGCCTTCAGGCCCGGCGGAGCAGGCGGATGTCACTGATGCGCCGGGCGCCGCCGACCCGCTCGAGTTGGACAACAGCGTCCACCACGCGGGTCACATAGTCGCGAACCGTATCCCACCCGAGCTCAAGGCCGGACGTCAGGGCCAGTAGCCCGATCTGGTCCAGGGCGCCCTCAGCGCTGTCCGCATGGATGGTGGTAATCGAGCCCGGATGTCCGCTATTGACGGCGCGCAGGAAGGCGAAGGCCTCGGATCCGCGAAGCTCGCCCAGCAGAATCCTGTCCGGCCGCAGGCGCAGGGAAGCCGTCAGCAGGGAGTCCACATCGACCCGCGCCTCGCCGAGGTCGCCGCGGACGGCGATAAGTCCAACGCTGTTGGGGTGGTCCAGGCGGATTTCCGGGGCGTCCTCGATCACGACCAGCCGCTCTGAAGTGTCGATCTCCTTGACCAGGGCATTGAGCAGGGTCGTCTTGCCGCTGCCCGTGCCTCCGGAGATCACCAGGGTCTTGCGAAGGCGCACCGCGAGGCGAAGAAAGCCAAGCCAGTCCCGCGCCTCAAGACGCTCAACCAGTTGCACGTCATCAGGTCCGCCCGCAGCTGGTGGGGGGGGCGCCGAGAACAAGCCGTCGCTGGCCAGATCGTCGAGGGAGAGGTCCGTGAGCCTGTGCTTGCGGACGGCGAGCACCACCCCGCCCCGGGTCGCCGGCGGCGTGACAGCCTGGACCCTGGCCCCGTCCGGAAGCGTGGCGGAGAGCAGCGGCTGCTCGCGGTTCACGCCCTGATGGCTATAGGCGGCGATCTGCCGGACCAGGCGCTGCAGAGTCACTTCATCGAGGTCCGGCGCCGCCTCCCGGTGCATGCCGCCGTCCGGGGTCTCCACCCAGACCTCGCCAGGGGCGTTGACGAGCAGGTCCGTGACCTCGGGACGGGTCAGCCAGGGCGCCAGGGGCGCCAGATAGGCGCCGAGATAGACATTGGCGTTCATCAGCGGATCACGGACGAGAAGTCGAGGTCCCGGGCGACGAAGACCTGGATGGCCGCGCCCTGCGGGACCCGGAGGGTCGCGGGGATATCCCGGGTCCCGCCGCCGCCCGTCACGGCCTGCCCGACCTGACCGGGATACCCCAGGACCAGGGTGTTACTCCCCGAATTCGATCCGGCATTGACCGCTGCGGTCATGCCAGCGTTCAGGACGGTCAGCAGGATGGCACCGCCGTAGCGCTGCAGGAAGTGGGTGTCGACATCGCCCTCGACCCCTCCTCTTCCCAACCGGTCCACGGCGGGCGAAGCGATATCTATGCTGATCCCGGCCGGAGTTATGATCCGGTTCCAGACCACGAAGGCCCGGGTCTGGCCGAGAGTCGCGGCGGACTTGTACTGGCCAATCAGCCTGGACCCCCGCGGGATCAGCACCCGGCCGCCATCAAAACTGCGGACGTCGCGGCTCACGACCCCGCGGACGGCACCCGGCAGGTCGGAATTGATCGCGGATTCCAGCACCGCGGCGATCAGTACGCCCTGGGGCACGGTGCGGCTGAGGTCCCGCATCTGAACCGCCTGCCCGCCACCCTGACCCGGGCCGAGGGTCCGGGCCGCAAAGCGCTCCTCTGCCGTGCCGGGCGCATCGCCCGGGGCTGGGGCCGCGGCGGTCGTCGGCTGGGCGGCCTGGGCGGTGCCGGCTTCGGGGGGTGCGAGGTCAACGACGAGGGTCGGCGATCGCAGGTAGGCGTCCTCTGACATGGCCTGGGGGACTGGCATTGCCGGCGGCGGCGGTTGGGCCGGCGAGGCACTCGGCATCGGGACGGGCTGGGGTGCCGGTGCCGGGGGGGCCGGGACCTCAGC
>NZ_JBAXIM010000018.1:0-25349 GCF_037138395.1 Phenylobacterium sp. | reverse complement strand
CGCCCGGGCCCGGGCGCGCGGCCTTGTCGTGCGCAGCTTCGGCTGGGCGGAAGGGGCTGACGCCCGTCTCACCGACTTCGGGGTCGAGGCTGGTCGCGGCGTCATCCGGGGTGAGATCGACGGACGTCCCGTGGACCTGACCCTGTCTCAGACCGGCGCCCACTGGGGCCTCAACGCCATGGCCGTGATGCTACTGCTCGAGGCGCTGGACGTCTCGCAGCAGGACGGCCTTGCCGCCCTTTCGGCCTTCGAGGCCCTGCCCGGACGCGGCGCCGAAAGCCTCATCCGCAGCGTAAGGGGCGATTTCACCCTGATCGACGAGAGCTACAACGCCAATCCCATCTCCATGGCCGCGACCATCGGCTCGCTGGGCGTCCGCAGGGCACTGGGGCGGCGGTTCCTTGCCCTCACAGACATGCTCGAGCTTGGCGACGAGGGTGCCCGGTTCCATGCCGACCTTGCACGGCCCATCGCCGACGCGGGCATTGACCTGGTCTTCTGCGCCGGACCCCTGATGAAATCCCTCTGGGACGCCCTTCCTTCGACTCGGCGCGGAGGTTACGCGGTGGAGGCGTTGGAACTGGCGCCCATGATCTCCGCAGCTGTCGGGCAAGGCGATCTGGTCATGGTCAAGGGATCGAATGGGTCGCGGGCGGGCCTGGTCGCGGGTGCGCTTCGGGCCCTGGATCGCTCGGCCGGGGGGGCGGGCTGATGCTGTACTGGCTATACGAGCAGGTGGCGGCAGCGGGGGGGCATCATCCCCTGCTCAACCTCATGAAATACCTGACCTTCCGGACCGGGATGGCGCTGTTCACGGCCCAACTCGTGGTCGTCCTCATGGGATCGCGGTTCATCCGCTGGATGCAGGCCCGGCAGGGCAAGGGTCAGCCCATCCGGAGCGATGGTATCGAGCGCCACATCATCGAGAAGTCCGGCACCCCCACCATGGGTGGGGTGATGATCCTCGCCGGCCTGTTCACGGGTGCCCTCCTTTGGTGCGACCTCAAAAATGTCTACGTCTGGGCCGTCCTCCTGGTGACCGCCGGCTTCGGCGTCCTGGGCTTCCTGGATGACTACGCCAAGGTCACCCGACAGAGCTCGGCCGGCGTCTCTGGACGCCTCCGCCTCGTTGTCGAGGCCCTTCTGGCGGGATCCGCAGTCCTGATGATGGTACTCTGGGGGCGCAGCACAGCTGGAGACTCCGGGCTCTATACGAGCGTGGCGGTCCCGGTCCTGAAGGACTTCCTGATCAACCTCGGATGGTTCTACCTGGCCTTCGGGGCCTTCGTGATCGTCGGTGCCGCCAATGCGGTGAACTTCACCGATGGCCTGGACGGCCTGGCGACGGTCCCGGTCATGATCGCGGCGGCGGCCTTCGGACTCATTGCCTATCTGGTCGGCAACGCCGTCTTTGCCTCCTACCTCCAACTCCACCTCGTTCCCGGCGTCGGCGAGATAGCGGTCTTCTGCGGGGCGATGATCGGCGCGGGGCTGGGCTTCCTCTGGTACAACGCCCCGCCCGCCCGCATCTTCATGGGCGACACCGGCTCCCTCGCCCTGGGCGGCGCCCTCGGCGCCATCGCCGTCGCCACCAAGCACGAGGTCGTCCTGGCCCTGATCGGCGGCCTGTTCGTGGCCGAGACCCTCTCGGTGATGATCCAGGTGGCCTACTTCAAGCGGACCGGAAAGCGCATTTTCCTGATGGCGCCGATCCACCACCACTTCGAGAAGCTGGGATGGTCGGAACCGACCATTGTCATCCGCTTCTGGATCATCTCCGTCATGCTGGCCATCCTTGGCCTCGCGACGCTGAAGCTGAGATAGGGGAGGTCGCTTGATCCCGGTTCGCGGCTTCGAAGGCAAGACCGTCGCGGTCTTCGGGCTGGCCCGGACCGGACTGGCCGCCGCGCGCGCCCTCCTGGCCGGAGGTGCGGAGGTGGCGGTTTGGGATGAGCGCGCCCAGGGCCTGGCCGCAGCGCAGGCGGAAGGGTTCCAGATTGTCGATCTCTCGGTCGCCGAATGGTCCCAGTTCGACGCCCTTATGCTTTCGCCGGGCGTGCCCCTGACCCATCCTGAGCCCCACTGGACCGTTCAGATGGCCCGACAGGCCGGGGTCGAAATCCTTGGTGATGTCGAGCTCTTCGCCCGCAGCGTCAACCTGGCCCCTGCGCACAAGCGCCCGCACATCGTTGCCATCACCGGCACCAACGGAAAATCGACCACCACGGCCCTGATCGGCCATGTCTGCGCCCAGGCGGGCCGGGATACCCGCATCGGCGGCAATATCGGGGTGGGGGTCCTGGACCTGCCCGACATGCACGGCGGCGCGGTCTACGTCTTGGAGCTCTCCTCCTACCAGCTCGACCTCACCTCGAGCCTGAAGCCGGACGTTGCCGTCCTGCTCAACATCTCGCCGGATCACCTGGACCGCCATGGGGGCATGGAGGGCTACGTGGCCGCCAAGCGTCGGATCCTCCTGAACCAGGGCCCGGGGGACACCTCGGTCATCGGGGTCGACGATCCTTGGGGGCAGAGGATCTGCACCGAGGCGAAGTCGGCGAACCGCCGGACCATCATGCCGGTCTCCGCCTCCAAATCTATCGGCCGGGGCGTCTACGCCCTGCAGGGCCAGTTGTATGACGCCACCGGGGACAGGGCGGTGCAGGTCGCCGACCTCAACCGTGCGCGCTCACTTCCTGGCCGCCACAACTGGCAGAACGCAGCGGCAGCCTACGCTGCGGTCCGGGGCCTGGGCGTCCCCCCCGCCGACATCGCCGATGGCCTGCTCAGCTTTCCGGGGCTGGCCCACCGGATGGAGACCGTCGGGCATATCCGGGGCGTGCGCTTCGTGAATGACTCAAAAGCCACCAACAGTGATGCGGCCCGCCAGGCCCTTTCCAGCTATGGGCGAGTCTACTGGATCGCTGGGGGGCGGGCCAAGGAAGGCGGGATCGAGTCCCTCTCCGACCTCTTCCCGCGGGTGGCGCGCGCCTATCTGATCGGGGAGGCAGCAGGGGATTTCGCCCAGACCCTCGAGGGCAAGGTCCCCAACGTCGCCTGCACCCACCTCGGTGCAGCGGTGGCCCGGGCCTTCGCCGACGCCCAGGCGTCCGGGGAGGGCGGCATCGTGCTCCTGTCGCCGGCGTGCGCTTCCTTCGACCAGTTTGTGGACTTCGAGGCCCGGGGCGAGGCCTTCCGCGAGGCCGTCTGCGAACTGGCCGGGGTGGTGGCTGCTGGCGAGGCTGAAGCATGAGCCCGAATCCCGCTCACCAGGCCTTCGCCCGGTCCGACCGCACCCGCATCGGGGTCTGGTGGTGGACCATGGACCGCTGGCTGCTGGGTGCGGTGGCCGTCCTGATGGTCCTTGGTGTTACGATGTCATTCTCCGCGAGTCCCGCCGCTGCGGCCCGGATGAATGTCGGCGACCCCTTCCACTTCGCCCTGAGGCAGTGCGTGTTCGCCGCCGCCGGTGCAACCATACTGATCGGTGCCTCTCTCCTCGATGATCGCGGGGTCCGCAGGGCGGCCTTCTTCATCTACCTGGCGGCCATCCTCATCATGGCGGCACTGCCCTTCATCGGGCACAGCGCCAAGGGCGCGACGCGATGGCTCGAACTCGGCGGCTTTTCCCTGCAGCCGTCCGAATTCATGAAGCCCGCCCTGATCGTCCTGGTCGCCTGGATGTTCGCAGAGGCGCAGAAAGGGCAGGGGGTGCCGGGGGTGACCATCGCCTTCGCTCTCTACGGGGTTTCCGTGGCCCTGCTGCTGATCCAGCCTGACGTGGGGCAGACCATCCTGATCTCGGTGGCTTTCGGTGCCGCCTTCTGGATGGCGGGAGTGCCCATCTCCTGGGTGATGGGGCTGGGTGTCTTCACCGTCGGCGGCCTTATGTCGACCTATTTCCTGTTTCCCCACGTGGCCAGTCGCGTGAACCGGTTCATCAACCCGGAGGCTTCCGACACTCACCAGGTGGACCGCGCTGCCGAGGCCATCGCTGCGGGAGGCCTATTCGGCCGGGGACCAGGCGAGGGGGTCATGAAGCGTCACGTGCCGGATCTGCACACCGACTTCATCTATTCTGTCGCGGCCGAGGAATACGGGCTCATCTTCTCCCTGATCCTGATCGGCCTCTTCGCCTTCCTGGTGATCCGCGGGCTCCATCGAGCCCTGAAGCTCTCCGATCCCTTCCAGCAGGTCGCGGCCGCGGGCCTCTTCGTCCTGGTTGGCGAGCAGGTCCTGATCAATGTGGCCGTGAACCTTAACCTGATCCCCACCAAGGGTATGACCCTTCCCTTCATCTCCTATGGAGGGTCCTCGATGCTGGCGATCTGCCTGACCCTGGGTCTGGCCCTCGCCCTGACCCGCAGCCGCCCGGGCGCCTACGCCCAGGCCTGAGCCGCCTTCGCCCCTACCCAACCCTCCGGGAGTCCCTTAAACCCTGCCCATGCAGAAGATCGCTGTCGTCGCCGCTGGAGGAACAGGCGGACACCTGTTCCCGGCCCAGGCCCTCGCGGAGGCCCTGATCGCCCGGGGCTGGCGGATCGTCCTGGCCAGTGACGAGCGCGTCGCCGCCCTGGCGGAGTCCTTCCCGGCCGAGCGTCGGATCGGCCTGTCGGCCCGCACCTTCCGCCCTGGCGACGTTCTCGGCATGATCCGGGCGGGCGTCGCCATCTTCGCCGGCATCATGCAGGCCCGTGCGGCCTATCGCGAGATTCGGCCCGACGTCGTGATCGGCTTTGGCGGCTACCCGTCCGCGCCAGGCCTGCTCGCCGCCATGACGCAGAACCGGCCGACCGTCCTGCACGAGCAGAACGCGGTCATGGGGCGCGCCAACCGCCGCCTCGCCGGTCGCGTCCGCGCCGTGGCCTGCGCCTTTCCGATCCTGCAGAAGGCCCCCCCCGGCGTGGCCGAGCGCGCGGTCGTCGTGGGCAATCCTGTGCGGGCGGAAATCCGCGCCATCGCCGATGTTCCCTATGACCCGCCTTCCGAGACGGGCCCGATACGTCTGCTCATCACCGGTGGCAGCCAGGGCGCCCGGCTCCTGTCCGAGTTGATGCCCGCCGCCATCGCCGCCCTGCCGGAAGCCTTGCGCGATCGGCTTGAGGTCCAGCAGCAGACCCGCAAGGAAAGCCTCGACCTTGCCCGGCGGGTCTATGCCGACGCCAACGTCAAGGCCGAGATCGCTCCCTTTTTCCGCGACATGGCTGGCCGCCTGAAGGTGGCACACCTGGTGATCGGCAGGTCCGGCGCCGGCTCAGTCTGCGAGTTCGCGATCGCTGGCCGCCCGGCCATCCTCGTGCCGCTGGCGGTCGCCCTGGATGACGACCAGGGCCAGAACGCGCAGGTCATGGCGGATGCCGGCGGCGCCGTGGTTGCCCGGGAGGACCAGCTGACCGTGGAGACCATGTCCAAGGCCCTCGAAAAGCTTCTGTCTCAGCCCGACAGGCTGGTCCGGATGGCTGAGGGCGCCCGCAGCCTCTCCCGGCCCGACGCCGCCGAACGCCTGGCCGACCTGGTCGAGGCCGTCGCTGCAGAAGGACGTCGCGGATGAACCGCAGAAGGCCCACCCCCTTCGACATCGGGCCCGTCCACTTCGTCGGGATCGGCGGGATCGGCATGAGCGGCATCGCCGAGATCATGCTGCGGGTCGGCTATACGGTGCAGGGCTCGGACGCCCGCGCCAACGCCAATACCGAGCGCCTTGAGAAGCTGGGCGCCCGCATCTTCATCGGCCAGCAGGCCGGCAATCTCGGGGCCGCCTCCGCCGTGGTCTATTCGACGGCGATCCGGCCCGATAATCCCGAGCTGGTCGAGGCCCGCAGCCGCCGCCTGCCCCTGGTCCGCCGCGCCGAGATGCTGGCCGAGCTCATGCGCCTGCAGTTCTCGGTGGCGGTGGGCGGGACCCACGGCAAGACCACCACCACCTCGATGATCGCCGCCCTGCTGGACGCCGGCGGCCTGGATCCCACCGTGATCAACGGGGGGATCATCAATGCCTATGGCGCCAACGCCAAGGTGGGGCAGGGGGACTGGATGGTCGTGGAGGCCGACGAGTCTGACGGCACCTTCCTGCGGTTGAGGGCCACCTGCGCCGTCGTCACCAACATCGACCCCGAGCACCTCGACCACTACGGTTCCTTCGACGCCGTCCGGCGGGCCTTCCGCGAGTTCGTGGAGAGCGTTCCCTTCTATGGCTTCGCCGCCGTCTGCACGGACCATCCGGAGGTCCAGGCCATGGTCGCCCGGGTCGAGAACCGGCACCTGGTGACCTATGGCGTGAATCCCCAGGCCGAGGTCCGGGCCGAGCATATCGAGATGGGACCGGACGGCTGTCGGTTCGACGTCGTTATCCGGCCCCATGAGGGTCCCGCCCTGGAATGGCCCGGCCTGCACCTGCCCATGGCAGGACACCACAATGTGCTGAACGCCCTCGCGGCCATCGCGGTCGCCCGCGAACTGGGAGTCGGTGAAGACGATATACGCAGCGGTCTTGCGGGATTCGGCGGTGTGCGCCGGAGGTTCACCACAACCGGCGTCGCCCGGGGTGTCCGCATCGTCGATGACTACGGCCATCACCCGGTCGAGATCGCTGCCGTCCTGCAGGCGGCCCGGGCGGTCACCGGGGGGCGGGTCGTGGCGGTGGTTCAGCCCCACCGGTATTCCCGCCTGAAAGACCTGTTCCAGGACTTCTGTTCCTGTTTCAACGACGCCGACACGGTCATCGTCTCAGATGTCTACGCGGCGGGTGAGGCCCCCCTGGAAGGCGCCAGCCGGGACTCCCTCGTCGAGGGCCTCAGGCGCCATGGGCACCGCAGGGTCCTGGCGCTTTCCGGCCCTGACGCCCTCGCGGCCCTGATCGGTGCCGAGACCTCGCCCGGCGACCTCGTGATCTGCCTGGGCGCGGGAGACATCACCGCCTGGGCCTACGCCCTGCCTGGCCAGATCGAGGCCCTGGCCCCGTGAGCTGGCGGGACCGGCTGCCAGAGGTTCGCGGGCGCCTGCTCAGGGACGAGCCCCTTGCCCCTTTCACCTGGTTGCGGGTTGGCGGACCGGCCGACGTCCTGTTCCTGCCGGCCGACGAAGCGGACCTGGCCGGCTTCCTGGCCGCGCTCGACCCGGCTATGCCGGTCACGCCCCTGGGCGTCGGCTCCAACACCCTGGTGCGTGACGGGGGCGTTGAGGGCGTTGTCATACGCCTGGCGGGCCGGGCCTTCTCCCGGATCGAGCGGGTGGGAGACCGGCGGCTCACGGCCGGCGCGGCGGCCCTTGACGCCCATCTCGCCCGGGAAGCGGCGGCGGCCGGGCTGGCGGGCCTGGAGTTCTACCGGGGCGTACCCGGCTCCATCGGCGGGGCCCTGGTAATGAACGCCGGATGCTATGGTGCCGAAACGGCGGATGTCCTGGTCGAGGCCCGGGCGGTGGCCCGCGACGGGCGGATCGTCACCCTTCCGGCGACAGAGATGGGATTCAGCTACCGGCGCAGCGCCAGGGCGGCCGCGGGCGACCTGATCTTCACGGCCGGCCTGTTCGAGGGGCAACCCGATGATCCGGGGGCGATCACCGCCCGGATGGACGAGATCACCCGTCGCCGCGAGGCCAGCCAGCCCATCCGCGAGAAGACCGGCGGATCGACCTTCAAGAACCCAGAGGGGCATTCGGCCTGGAAGCTGGTGGACGAGGCCGGATGGCGGGGTCGGCCCTTTGGCGGCGCCATGTTCTCGCCCCAGCACGCCAATTTCCTGATCAACAGCGGCGAGGCGACGGCGGCGGACCTCGAGGGCCTGGGCGAGGCGGTGCGCGCCGACGTCGAGGCCAGGACGGGGGTCCGCCTGGAGTGGGAGATCCGCCGCATCGGTCGTCCGGCGTCCGCGCCTTGACAGCCACCGCCGTCCGCGCGACGCCCCGGCCCGTCCTTCTTCTGGAGTTCGCCCATGCCAGAGCCTGATTCCCGCCCGCTGGCCGGTCGTCACGTCGCGGTCCTTCTTGGTGGCCTGTCCTCGGAGCGCGAGGTGAGCCTGGTCTCCGGCACCGCCTGCGCCGACGCCCTCGAGCGCCTGGGCGCCCGGGTGTCCCGGGTTGATGCTGGCCGCGACCTGGCCGAGGTGCTGGTCCGTGTCTCTCCGGACGTCTGCTTCAACGCCCTGCACGGCGTCTGGGGAGAGGACGGCTGCGTCCAGGGCGTCCTGGAGACCCTCGGTCTGCCCTATACCCATTCCGGCGTCCTGGCCTCGGCCCTGGCCATGGACAAGACCCGCGCCAAGGCGGTCCTTTCCGCGGCCGGTGTGACCGTGCCGGGAGGCGGGCTGTACGATCGGCACCTGGCCGCCGCAGGCCATGTCATGCCCCCACCCTATGTCATCAAGCCTAACGCCGAGGGTTCGTCGGTCGGGGTCTTTATCGTCCAGGCGGGTGCCAACACCCCTCCGCAGGCGATTGCAGTCGCCGACTGGGCCCTGGGCGAAGAGGTCCTGGTCGAGCCCTACATCCCGGGGCTTGAGCTCGCTGTCGGGGTCATGGACGGCCGGGCGATGATGGTGACCGAGATCGTGCCCGCCTCTGGCTTCTACGACTATGAGGCCAAGTATGGCGAAGGGGGCTCTACCCACGTGCTTCCGGCCCGGATTTCCCCTCAAGTGGCCGACCGGGCCCGTCGCCTGGCTGAGATCTCCCACGCGGCCCTGGGCTGTTCCGGTGTGACCCGTTCGGACCTTCGTTATGACGCCGTTAACGACATTCTGGTTCTTCTGGAAGTGAATACGCAGCCCGGAATGACGCCGACCTCACTCGTCCCCGAGCAGGCCGCCGCAATCGGTGTGGCGTTCGACCAATTGGTGCTCTGGATCACGGAGGACGCCCATGCCCGCGGCCATGCGGGGAGGATCGTCGGCTAGGCCGACCGGGCAGGGTGCGGCGCAGTCCGCAGCCCGGGGCCGCGGGGCCGCGCCTGCTGGCGGACCCTCTGCGGCGGCCATCCTGCTGGCGGCTCTCGCGGTCATCCTGGCGGCTCTGGTCCTGATCCTTGCCACTGGCGGACGGGGTGCCCGCATGGCCCAGGCCGTCCGTACGGACATCGCCCAGCGTCTCGCGGCTTCAGGTTTCCGGCTCGATAACGTCCGGGTCAAGGGTGCCTCCCCCCTTGCGACCGGCGATATCCTGAAGGCCGCCGGGCTCTATAAGGGTCAGCCGCTGGCCGACATGGACCTGGACGTCATCCGCCAACGGATCGAGTCGGTGGGCTGGGTTCACGACGTCAGGGTCGTGCGGCTCCTCCCCGATACCCTCCTCATCCAGGTGGTCGAGCGTCGCCAGCTTGCCGTCTGGCAGTCCGCAGGGCAGCGGCAGGTCATCGACGTCCGGGGCGCCGCGATCCCGGAGGCTGACCCGGCCCAATTCGCAGGCCTGCCCCTGGTCGTGGGTGCAGGCGCGGACAAGGCGGCGGCCGCCATTCTTCTTGAATTGAGCCGGCGTCCGTCGGTTCTGTCCCAGGTGGAGGCCCTGGTCCGGGTGGACCAGAGGCGCTGGGACCTGAGACTCAGGTCAGGGGGGCTGATCCAGCTGCCTGCCCTTGATGAGGCCGCCGCGCTACGGCGGCTGGATGAACTGGACCGGACGTCGGGGCTGATGCGCATCGGCTTCGAACGCCTGGACCTGCGGGACCCGGCCGTGATGGCCGTGCGCCCGAGGACCGGAGGGGCGGTTGCCGCCTCGCCGGAGCTGCCGCCAGAAGCGGCGTCAAAGGGATGATGGGGGTTTCAGGTGGCCATGATTGAAGCGCGTCGGGAGTCCCGGGATGGCCTGAAGGCGGCCCTGGGGCGACAGGCTGTCACCGCTGCAGTGGACCTCGGTGCCAGCAAGGTCGCCTGCTTCATCATGAAGCCGGACGGAGTCCGGCGGGTCGACCGGACCCTGACCACCGCCGGCGTGGCCCACGTCCAGTCCCGGGGAGTTCGCAACGGATCGATCATCAATATCGACGAAGCCTCCGAGGCGGTAGCCCAGGCTGTTGAGCGCGCCGAGAGCATGGCAGAGGTCCGCGTTCAGGGCGTCACCGTCACCACTGCGGGCGGGCAGCTTGCGGGACGCCGGGTGGCAGGACGGGTCTCCCTCGGCGCCCGGCCGATCTCCGATGACGACCTCGCCCGGGCCATCCGTTCGGCCATGACCCAGCTGAAGCTGCAGGACCGCAAGGCCATCCATATCCTGCCGGTGTCCTGGAGCGTTGACGCGCAGTCGGGTATCCGGGATCCCCGCCAGATGTTCGGACGCATATTGGGCGTCGAGTTGCTGGTGGTGACCATCACCGAGGCGGCCTACCGGGTCCTGGCGACCTGCGTCGAGCGGGCCCACCTGACCTTCGAGGGCGTCGCCGCCGCGCCCTTCGTCTCGGCCCTCGCAGCCCTCGAGGAAGACGAGATGGATCTGGGCGCCGTCTGCATAGACATGGGCGGAGGCTCAACCTCTGCGGCCATCTTCTCAGGTGGCAGTCTGCTGCATGTCGAGACAGTTCCGGTGGGCGGCCAGCATGTGACCTCCGACATCGCCCGGGGCCTGTCCACCTCCTGGGCCGGTGCAGAGCGCATCAAGACGCTGCATGGCTCGGCCATTGCCTCGGCCAACGAGGACAAGGAGATGATCGAGGCTCCGCCTCGAGGGGACGACCCGGGAGCCGGTCCAGTGATTGCCCCCAGGTCCCTCCTGAAGGGCATCATCGCCCCCCGGGTCGAGGAAACCATGGAACTCCTGCGCGACCGCCTCAAGGCGTCGGGTGCCTCCGTCGAGTTGGGTGCCGGGCTGATCCTGACGGGCGGCGCGAGCCAGCTGGCGGGGGTCCGCGAGGTCGCCCTGAGGGTCTTTGACCGGCCAGTCCGGCTGGGCCGTCCGCGCCGGGTCCCCCATCTTGCTGACGCAGCCTCGGGACCGGCCTTCTGCGCTGCCGCGGGAGTTCTCCAGAGGGCCGCCTTCGGCCCCCGGGAAGCTGTTGCCGCCCGCGCCCTGGTCAATCTCGGCGTCCGCCGCGAATCCCTGGATTCACGCACCAACCCGATGATTCGCGCCGCCGTCT
This sequence comes from Phenylobacterium sp., assembly GCF_037138395.1. GTDB lineage: Bacteria > Pseudomonadota > Alphaproteobacteria > Caulobacterales > Caulobacteraceae > Phenylobacterium. The sequence goes on along the minus strand of NZ_JBAXIM010000018.1, from coordinate 14,287 downwards.
GGCTGAGAGATAACCTCTGAGGCGCTGGTGCCGCCCTAGCGTCGCAAAACCGTCGATTTTGTGCACAGGAAAGCGTGTCCAAGCCTCGACGGGCCTCCGACTCGGGCTAAGCCATTAACACCAAATTAAGAGCGATGGGGGGACTGTTAACCCTGTCGTCGGACCGGTTCTGCTGGGCGTTCCAGCGGGCCGGAGAAACGTCTGACGGAGGACGCGAGGGTCTCATGGCAATTGCACTTTCCGCGCCGCGCGCGACCGAACTCAAGCCGCGCATCGTCGTCTTCGGCGTTGGAGGCGCAGGCGGGAACGCCGTCAACAACATGATCGACGCCGGCCTGGAGGGCGTTGAGTTCGTGGTCGCCAACACCGACGCCCAGCAGCTGGCCTTTGCCAAGACCGACCGCCGCATCCAGCTTGGGGTCACCGTGACCCAGGGCCTCGGCGCCGGGGCTCATCCCGAGGTGGGAATGAGCGCCGCCGAAGAGTCTATCCCCGAGATCGGTGAGCACCTCGACGGCGCCCACATGGTCTTCATCACCGCTGGCATGGGCGGCGGCACGGGCACCGGCGCGGCGCCGATCATCGCCAAGGCCGCCCGCGAGCGCGGCATTCTGACTGTTGGTGTTGTCACCAAGCCCTTCCATTTTGAAGGCCGTCACCGGATGCGCCTGGCCGACAGCGGCATTTCCGAGCTGCAGCGGTATGTCGACACCCTGATCGTCATCCCGAACCAGAACCTGTTCCGTGTTGCCAACGAGCGGACGACCTTCGCCGAAGCCTTCGGCATGGCCGACCAGGTTCTGCATTCCGGCGTCCGGTCCATCACCGACCTGATGGTGCTGCCCGGCCTCATCAATCTCGACTTCGCCGATGTCCGCACGGTCATGACCGAGATGGGCAAGGCGATGATGGGCACTGGCGAGGCCGAGGGCGAAGACCGCGCCCTGATGGCCGCCAATAACGCCATCCAGAACCCGCTGCTGGACGAAGTCTCCCTGCGCGGCGCCAAGGCCGTCTTGGTCAACGTCACCGGCGGCCTCGACATGACCCTGCTGGAGGTCGACGAAGCCGCCAACGCCATTTCGGAGCAGGTGGACCCCGAGGGCAACATCATCTTCGGCGCCGCCTTCGACCCGTCCCTCGACGGCAGGATCCGCGTCTCGGTCGTTGCCACCGGCATGGACGGGGCGTCCATGTCGGCCATTGAGCCGCGTCCTACCCGGACGATCTCCCAGCCGCCGGCCCTTCGCTTCGCCGATCCTGTCGCCGCCCAGGCGCTGCCTGAGCTGGCGTCCCGGGCCCAGTCCGTCGAGGCCGAGGCCAGGTTCGAGCCCGCGGCTCCGGCGATGATCTTCTCCGCGCCCGAGCCGGCGCCTGTCGAGCCCGCCCTGTTCTCGGATGCGGCCGGCCCGGCTCCGGAGTTCCTGGCCCCCAAGCAGGGCGACCTCCTCTCGGCGTCAGCCACCCTTGCACCTGTGGCCACCGCTGAGCCTGGTCCCTCGATCCGGCCCCTCGAACCTGCCGTGAAGAAGATCATCGATCCCATGGTCGCCGATGACGACGACTTCGACAGCATCTTCCCGACATCCATCGCCCCGCCGCCAGCCAAGGCGGGCGGCTTTCGTCTCTGGGGCCCCAAGCGCCCGGCGCGCTTTGATCCGCCGCCCGCGACGGCGGCTTCGCCCCGCGCCGGTGGTGCCCTGCCTTCCGAGGCGCCTGGAGAGGCGGCCGTGCCGGAAGGTGAGGACCTGAACATCCCGGCCTTCCTGCGCCGCCTGGCGAACTAGGCCCCTCACGGGACGTCAGAATTATAGGGCCCGCCGGTTCTCCGGTGGGCCCTTTCCATTTCCGCAATCCTTCAGGATTCAATGGGCTTAGCCCTGGAAACATTACGAAACGCAACGTGTTTTGCGGCACTGCAGCAAGCCGCTTATCTCCCGGGCTGGCGGAATGTTTGTTCGTCCCTGTCACCCGGAGACTTGTCTTGGCCGAAGTTACGTTCCAGCACACCGTCAGCAGCCCCGTGCGGTTCGCCGGGATCGGCGTTCACACGGGTGCCCACGCCCGGGTCGTCGTACTGCCTGCGCCTGCCGGTGTCGGGGTGGTCTTCGTGCGGACGGACATCTGCGACCAGGACAACCGGGTTCCCGTCAGCGGCGAGGCGGTCTGCAAGACCCAGCTGGGGACTGTGATCACCAATGCGGCCGGCGTTACGGTCGCCACCATCGAGCACCTGATGGCCGCCCTCGTCATGGTTGGTGTGGACAATGCCCTTATCGAGATCGACGGCCCCGAGATGCCGATCATGGACGGCTCCGCCCTCGACTTCGTCCACGGGCTCGACGCCGCGGGTCTGACCCGGCAGGGAAAGCTTCGTCAGTACATTGAGATCCTCGACTTGGTCGAGGTGATCGAGGGCGACAAGCGCGCGGCCCTGCGTCCGGCGGACGGCTTTGAAGTGGCCTTCGAGATCGCCTTCGCCTCCCGCGCCATTGGCCGGCAGGCCGTGGACCTGAAGATGGATGGCGAAGCCTTCCGTCGAGAGCTTGCCGACTGCCGCACCTTCGGTTTCCTGCATGAGGTCGAGGCCTTGAGGGCCATGGGCCTGGCCCGGGGCGGCTCGATGGACAACGCCGTCGTGATTGACGGCGATGAGATCCTGAACGCTGAGGGCCTGCGCCGGCCTGACGAATTCGTCCGCCATAAGGCCCTTGACGCGATTGGCGATCTCTTCGTCCTCGGAGCACCCGTCATCGGCCGGTTCGAAGGCGTCCTGGCCGGTCACGCCCTGAACAATGCCGTGGTTCGGGCCCTGCTGGCCTCGCCCCACGCCTGGCGGATGTGCACCCTGGCCCCGCAAATGGCCGAAGCGGTCTGAGCCGCGCCGTGGACATTGGCGTCGGCTCCGGCGTCGTGTAGAACCTTTACCGGTCAGGCGCGGGGGCGCGCTCTTGTCCTTTGAGGTGATTGTGTCCGTGCTTCGCAGATCCTGGACCGCGCCGGCCCTCGTGGCCCTTGCGGCGGTGCTCGCCCTTTCGGGATGCGCCGCCCAGCCCAAAAAGCAACGCCTTGTCTACGAAGAGCGGCCTGTTGAACTGCTCTACTCCACGGGGTCGGCGCGCCTGGATGCGCACCAGTGGACCCAGGCTGTGGACTACTTCTCCGAGGTCGAGCGCCAGCATCCCTATTCGGAGTGGTCGCGCCGGGCGATTCTGATGACCGCCTACGCCAACTACCAGGCGGGGAAGTATATCGAGGCGATCGGCGATGCGGACCGGTTCCTGTCGCTCTATCCGGGCAACCCCTCTGCCGGTTATGCCCACTACCTCAAGGCCATCTGCTACTTTGACCAGATCGTCGACGTGGGCCGTGACCAGGCCTCGACTGGACAGGCGCTCGCGGCCCTGCGGGATGTTGCGCAGAGGTATCCGCAGACCGAGTACGCCGCCGACGCCCGGTTGAAGATCGACATGGTCAATGACCAGCTCGGGGGCAAGGAGATGTCCGTGGGGCGGTATTACCTCCGGAACGGTGACACGCTGGCGGCCATTGGGCGTTTCCAGACCGTCCTGCAACGCTACCAGACGACCACCCACGCTCCCGAGGCACTGTATCGCCTGGTCGAGGCCAACCTCACCCTGGGCCTCGCTGAGGAGGCCAAGCGCAATGGCGCTGTCCTGGGCTTCAACTATCCCGGTGATTATTGGTACAGCGAGGCCTACAGCCTCCTGACCTCCAAGGACCTGAAACCTGCTGTGGTTCCCAATGCGAAAGGCAAGCGCGGGTTCCAGCTACCCTTCTCCAAGGATCCCGCCAAGACCCTCCCACCCGCCGTCGCCGAGGCGCCCCGGCCCCCCGGGGCGGGCTGACCCGTCTCCGACGCTCGGGCGGACTTCCCGTCCAGCCGATTCGCGGCGAACCTGTCCCCATGCTCACCGGCCTCTGGATCCGCGATGTCGTCCTGATCGAGAGCCTGGACCTGGTCGTAGGTCCAGGGCTGACGGCCCTCACGGGTGAGACCGGCGCCGGCAAGTCCATCCTCCTCGACGCCCTGGGTCTTGCGACCGGCACCCGGGCGGAATCGGGCCTGGTCCGCCAGGGGGCCAGCCAGGCCAGCGCCGCCGCAGCCTTTTCCCTTCCTCCGGGCCATGCGGTCTGGAGCCTCCTCGAGGCCCGGGGGCTTGAAGCTGCGCCTGGCGAGGACCTGATCCTGCGCCGCGTCCTGGCCGCCGATGGCCGGAGCCGGGCCTTCATCAACGACCAGCCCGCCAGCGTCGCCGCCCTGCGGGAGATCGGCGCCCTGCTGGTCGAGGTTCACGGCCAGCATGAAACGGTCGGTCTGCTGGATTCGCGCACCCATCGGGACCTGCTCGACGCCTTTGGTGGATGCACCGATGCGGTCCGCAGGACCGGCGAGACCTGGAAGGCCTGGCGCGAGGCGGAGGCGGCCCTGGAGGCCCTGACCCGCGACGCCGCCGCGAGCGCCGCCGAGGCCGAGGAGGCCTCGCGCATCCTGGCCGAACTGGACCAGCTAGCGCCCGAGGCCGGGGAAGAGGCCGCCCTGGCCGAGACCCGCGCCGTCCTCGGGGCGGCAGAGAAGGCCTTGGCCGACATCTCCCAGGCCGGGGAGGCGCTGGACGGCCTGTCCGCGCGTCTGGCCGGTGCCCTCCGGGCCCTGGGCCAGGCCCGAAGCCGGGCCCTGCAGGCGGGGGCGGATGCGGAGGGTGCGGCTGTACAGCGCCTGGCCGAGGCGGAATCCGCCCTCGACTCTCTTTTCAGTGGTCTCCAGGAGGCTGAGTCCTCCGTCGAAGCGGCCGCGACGGCCTTCGCCTTCCGTCCCGATGACCTTGAGACGGCGGAGGAGCGCCTGTTCGCCCTGCGGGCGGCGGCCCGGAAGCTGGGGTGTGCGGTGGAAGAGCTGCCCGTACGCCGTAAGGCCCTCGCCGAGCGCCTGGCGCGCCTGGAGTCGGGTGACGCCCAGGCCAGTGCCGTCCGGCAGGCCGCCCTGCAGGCGCAATCTGCTTATCTTGAGGCCGCGGGAGCCCTGTCGGCGGCGCGGCGCCTGGCCGCCGACGCCCTGTCCCGGGCGGTCGAGGCCGAACTTCCGCCCCTCAAGCTCGAGCGGGCCCGGTTCCGGGTCGGGCTGACGCCCCTGGCGCCAGACCGCTCCGGCCCGGGAGGCTCCGACCGGGTCGGGTTCGAGGTTGCCACCAACCCGGGCGCGCCCTTCGGCGACCTGACCACCGTGGCCTCGGGCGGGGAACTCTCCCGCTTCGCCCTGGCCCTCAAGGCCTCCCTGGCGGGCCGGGGGGGAGAGCCGCCCCTGATGATCTTCGACGAGGTGGACCAGGGGGTCGGGGGCGCCGTGGCCGACGCCGTAGGAAAGAGGCTGAAGCGCCTGGCCGCGGAGGGTCAGGTCCTTGTGGTCACCCACTCCCCCCAGGTGGCGGCCCGGGCCGACGCCCACTGGCGCATCGCCAAGGCCGGCGACGCGGAGGGCCTGCGCACCGGGGTCGAGATCCTGGACCCCATCGCCCGGGAAGAGGAGATCGCCCGCATGCTGGCCGGAGCCCAGATAACGGACGAGGCGCGCGCCGCAGCCCGGGCCCTGATGCATGCCTGAGATCCCCGTCTCCGACCTGACCGAGGCGCAGGCGGCCGAAGACCTGACCCGGCTGGCCGACGCGATCGCCGCCCATGACCTGGCCTATCACCAGGCCGATGCGCCGGTCATCTCGGACGCCGACTACGACGCCCTACGCCAGCGCAATGCCGGGATCGAGGCCCGCTTCCCCCATCTGATGCGGGAAAACTCCCCGTCCTTCCGGGTCGGCTCGGTGCGGTCGGACCAGTTCTCGGCGGTCGAGCACGGCGTGCCCATGCTGTCCCTGGACAACGCCTTCTCCGACGCCGAGGCGGAGGAGTTCGACGCCCGTATCCGGCGGTTCCTGCGGCTCGACGAGTCCGCCATCGCCTACACGGCGGAGCCCAAGATCGACGGGCTCTCGGCCTCCCTGCGCTACGAGGGCGGCGTCCTGGTGCGCGGCGCCACCCGGGGTGACGGCCGGGTGGGCGAGGACGTCACCGCCAACCTCCTCACCATCACCGACATTCCCCGTCGCCTGGCCGGGGAAGGCTGGCCCGACGTCGTCGAGGTGCGGGGCGAGGTCTATCTCTCCCACGCCGCCTTCGCCGAGCTGAACGCCCAGGCCGAGGCCGCCGGGCAGAAGACCTACGCCAACCCCCGCAACGCCGCCGCCGGCTCCCTGCGGCAGATCGACCCGCGGATCACCGCCACCCGGCCCCTTGGCTTCTTCGCCTATGCCTGGGGGGAGGTCAGCGCCCCCTTCGCCCCGGCCCAGTGGGAGGCCCTTGCGCGGCTCAAGGCCTGGGGCTTCGCTACCACGCCCCAGTCGCGCCGGGTCGAGGGTGCGCAGGGCCTGCTGGAAGCCTATCGGGAGATGGAGGCGGCGCGGCCGCACCTGGGCTTTGACATCGACGGCGTGGTCTACAAGGTCGACCGGCTGGACTGGCAGCAGAGGCTGGGCTTCGTCACCCGCACGCCGCGCTGGGCTGTCGCCCGCAAGTTCCCCGCTGAGCAGGCCCGGACCGTGCTCATGGCCATCGACCTGCAGGTGGGGCGTACCGGGGCGGTGACGCCGGTGGCCCGCCTGACCCCGGTCACGGTGGGCGGCGTGGTGGTGGAGAACGCCACCCTGCACAATGCCGACGAGATCGCCCGAAAGGACATCCGGGTCGGAGACACGGTCATCCTCCAAAGGGCCGGGGACGTCATTCCCCAGATTGTCGGCGTGGTGGCCTCCGAGCGGCCTGACCCCCCGCCGCCGCCCTTCGAATTCCCCGGGACCTGTCCCTGTCCCCTGGCCACGCCCCTGGTGCGCGAGACCACCGCCTCGGGCGCCGAGACGGTGGTGCGCCGCTGCTCGGGGGAGTTCGCCTGTCCCTTCCAGCGCATTGAGCACCTGCGCCACTTCGTCTCCCGCCGGGCCTACGACATCGAGGGCCTGGGCGAGAAACAGCTGGCGGCCTTCTTCGACCTGGGGTGGGTGCGCGAGCCCGCCGACATCTTCCGCCTGGCCCGGGACGCCGGACGGCTGGACGAACTGCGGACCCTGGACGGCTACGGCGAGACCAGCGTCGCCAACCTGGTCGCCGGCATCGAGGCGCGCCGGGCCATCCCCCTGGACCGCTTCATCTTCGGCCTGGGCATCCGCCATATCGGCGAGACGACGGCCATGGTCCTGGCCCGGGGCTACGGCTCGGCGCAGGCCTTCCTCGCCGCCATGGACCGGGTGGCCGAGCGGGATCCTGAGGCCATGGAGGAGCTGGACGCTCTCGACCAGGTGGGCGGCGCCGTCATCGAGGCCGCCGCGGCCTATTTCGGCGAGGCCCACAACCGCCGCATCGTCAGCGAACTGACGGCAGAACTGACCATCCGCGACGCCGAGGCCCCCCGCAGCGACACCGCCGTGGCCGGCAAGACCGTGGTCTTCACCGGTGCCCTTGAGCGCATGACCCGCGACGAGGCCAAGGCCCGGGCCGAGGCCCTGGGCGCCAAGGTGGCGGGCTCGGTGTCGAAGAAGACCGACATCGTCGTCGCCGGTCCGGGCGCCGGGTCAAAGCTGAAGACGGCCGAGGCCCTCGGGATCCAGGTCCTGACGGAGGCGGAGTGGCTGGAGATGATCGGCGACGCGCCTTCTTCATAAGAAGGGCAACGGGCGCTCCGATTCATCCCCCTAGGGGGAGGTGGACTGGGGCACCAGCGCCGGGGCCGCAGAGGGCTTCCGCGACCTTGACATCACTGTGTGATTCACACACCTCCAGTGTCTGGAGATCGAGTTCGACCCCGATAAGGATATCGGCAACCTGGCCAAGCACGGCGCGTCCCTGGCGCATGGGGTCCGGTTTCTCTCTGTGCGAAGGAGCAATTCAGGTGAGCAGGGAATCTATCACGGCGGTCCCGGCGGTCCCGGCTGACCCGGGCGACCCCGAGGACAGGGATGTCAGCTTTGCCGGGCTTGAGCGGGCGCAGATGGGACGGCGGCTACGCAAACTCAGGCGCCACCTTGGCCTCTCTCAGGCGGCGTTTGCTGAACGGTATTCGATCCCCCTGGCCAACATTCGCCAGTACGAGATTGGGCGGACCCTCCCTCCTGTCGCCGTCCGGGCCTATCTGCGCCTGATCGAAGCCGAGCCAGAGCGGGTGGCCGAGGTCCTGGGTGCCGACTGAGAGGCGAGGTGGCGGGGGCGTATCTAACTGACCCGACTTCGCCGGAGATCCGCCAACAGCAACGCAACGGGTTCCTTGGTTCCTTCACCCCAAGGCCTGAGGGGGACAACCGCAGCCCCGTTGACCCCCTCACCGGGCTTCGCCCGGAGCTCCCCCTGAGGTGGAGCAATTAGAGAGCGGGTAAATCCTCCACCACTTCGGGGGAGGTGGACCGGGGCGCCAGCCCCGGGACGGAGGGGGCAGCTGAGATGCCGTTGACCCCCTCACCGGGCTGCGCCGGGAACTCCCCCTGAGCTGGAGCATTTGAGAGGCTAAATCCTCCACCTCTTTGGGGGAGGTGGACCGGGGCATAATCCCCGGGTCGGAGGGGGCCCGCCTCCCCGCTGCCCGATCTCCGACGCCCCGCCGCTCTGAAAGCACCGCAGCGGGGGAATACTGGACCCGTCAGCATATTCTGGACTTCCCTGCGGTCATCTGACCGCAACGACCATTTCGCCCTCATCGATTGGCGCCTGGAAGTCTTTGAGGAATTTGGCGAGGACATCTGCGCCAATGGGAAATGCCGCGTTCGCATCGAACCTCCGGCCTCTCGCCTCCAGACGATCACGGAGCAAGCTTTCAGGCGCGCGTAGATAGACCAGCCGCCATGCACCGCCCGCGCTTTCTATGAGGTCCTTGTAGCTATCGCGGTGGGCCCGACTCCAGAAACTTGAGTCCACGACCGCCGGCTGCCTCCTGGCGAGTAGCTGAAGTAGGACGTCCTTTATCGCGTCTCGTGCCACAGCGACGTGGCCGGGATAGTCTTCTGGTGGGTAGTCGAGGCCATACCGACCGAAGCGGCCCCAAATTTCTTCGTCGATTGACAGGCGCGTGAAGCCTTTTGAGGCCAGTCGTGTGGAGAAGCTCGTCTTGCCGCTGCCGGCAACGCCGCACATCAAAATGATCAACCCGGGTTCGGGGCTGAGCAGCGCCAGGGCCGCGTCCTCTGTCAGGGGTTCGCTCATGGAATTCAAAACCTACAATTTCTCCGTCTTCGATGACTGCATGTCCTTCGGTTCCCCCGCCTCACCCGAGGGCCAGGCCGGCTGAGGGGGTGGGCTAGAGCCGACGGGCGAAGCCGATGGCGATCAGGGTGCGGGGACTGTCAGCTGTCAGTCCGAAGCCTGCGCCGATATCGAACTGGGCGTTCGGGCTGACCTGCCAGGCCAGGGTTGCAGAGACGGCGGACCGGGTTCCGGCGCCTTCGGGATCGAGGTCCCGGAACAGGCTGATATCGACCCCCGCGACAACCCCTTCACGGACCTCCCGGGAGACCCCGGCGGCGACCCCGAAGGCGGCGTGGCGGCCCTGGCCAGAGGCGTTGACGGCGAGGTCTGCCTCGGGCGTCAGGGCCACCTGCCATCCCCCGTCGAGGCTCCGGGCGAGGGGAATGCGGAGGCCGGCGCTCCAGTCTCCCGCCGTCGCCCGTCCCTGGCCCGTGGGCAGGGTGACGAAGCCCTGCAGGGCGAAGGCTGCATCTGGCCCGCCGGGGCCGTAGAGGGCGCCCAGGGTCAGGTCGCCGGCTTCGCCCCGGTGGGACTGGGTTCCTGCGCCCTCTGCGCTGTCTGGAGACCAGGTCAGGCCTGCCCAGCCGATCTGGGCCTCCAGGCCTGGGGTGAGGCCGACGCGAAGCATGGGCGCGGCGAGGGTGAACTGATGTTCCCCGCCGCCGGAGGAAGCGCCCCGGGTCCATGCCGCCAGGCTCGCCTCTACCAGGGTCTGGCCGGGGGCGGTGACGCAGGGCGGCGTGGTCTGGCCGGGGCGCGCCGGGCAGAAGGCGTCCTCCGCCCTAGCGGCCAGGGGGGCCAGCCCGAGCAGGATCGCCGGCAGCAGTCGGAGCGCGTTGAGGGGAAGCCGCCCCGCCTTCCGCATTACGCACCCCGCGCCGAGATGGGCGCGCAGGCACCCTCCAGCCAGGCGCGGACCGGGGCGTCCAGGTGCGGGCCGATCTCGCTCAGGACCCGGGCGTGGTAGGCGTCGAGCTGGTTGCGCTCTTCGGCCGTGAGCAGGTCGGGCAGGATCAGGGTCCGGTCGATGGGGGCCAGGGTCAGGGCCTCGAAGCCCAGCATGGGTCGGTCACCGCCGGGGATGGTCCGGGGCGAGGTGACGTACTGCAGGTTCTCGATCCGGATGCCGTAGGCGCCTTCCTTGTAATAGCCGGGCTCGTTGGAGACGATCATGCCCGGCTGCAGGGCCACGGCGTTGGGCGCCTTGGCGATCCGGTGCGGGCCCTCGTGCACGCCGAGGAAGACGCCGACGCCGTGGCCTGTGCCGTGGTCGTAGTCCAGGCCCCGCGACCAGAGGGCGGCCCGGGCGAAGGCATCCACCGCCGACCCCGAGGTGCCTTCCGGGAACCGCAGGCCGGCCAGGGTCAGGTGGCCCTTGAGCACCAGGGTGAAGCGCTCGCACATCTCGCGGCTGGGCGTCCCGATGGCCATGGTCCGGGTCACGTCGGTGGTGCCGTCTGGATACTGGCCGCCGGAGTCCACCAGCAGGAGGGTGCCCGGCACCGTGCGGGTATTGGTCTTTTCAGTGGGGTGGTAGTGCGGCAGGGCGGCGTTGCCCTGGGCGGCAGCGATGGTGTCGAAGGACAGGTCGGACAGGCCCTCGACCTCCTCGCGGAAGGCCTCGAGCCGGCTGGCAACCTCGATCTCGTCGGGCAGCAGGGCCTGGGCCTCCGTCGCCACCCAGTGCAGGAAGCGTGTCAGGGCGACGCCATCCCGGACATGGGCGCTGCGGGAGCCGGCGATCTCCACCGGGTTCTTGCAGGCCCGGGGCAGGGCGCAGGGGTCTTCGCCCCGTAGCACCCGAGCGCCGGCGGCCTCCAGGGCGTCGAAGTAGAAGGACGGCGACTGGGCCGGGTCGACCAGGACGACCTTGCCCTTCAGCGCCGCCAGGGCGCTGGGCAGGTCCGCCGGCGTTTCGAGGGACACGCCATTGCCCAGCCAGGCTGGGAGTTCGGGGGTGACCTTGGCCGGGTCCAGGAAGAGCCGGGCCGAACCGTCGCGGTTCAGTATGGCCTGGGCCAGGGGCAGGGGGGTGCGGCTGACGTCCCCACCGCGGACGTTGAACAGCCAGGCGATGGAGGCCGGGGCGGTCAGGACGGCGGCCTCGGCTCCCTTCGCGACCAGGCCCTCGCCCAGGCGCGCGCGCTTGGCTGTGGACTCCTCGCCGGCCAGTTCTAGGGCGTGGGGGCGCACCGGCGCAGCGGGCTGGGCCGGCCGATCGGCACCCCAGGCGACGTCCAGGGGGTTGGGGTCCAGGGATTTGAGGGTCGCGCCGGACCGGATTGCAGCGTTCTTCAGATAGCCCAGGGCGTCGGGGCTGTGCAGGCGCGGATCATAGCCGATCACCTGGCCGGGCCGGGTATGGGCCTCGATCCAGCCGGGGACCCCGCCGACCACCAGGTCGCAGATCTCGAACAGGGACGCATCCACCTGGGCGCGGACCTGGATGGTGTAGCGACCGTCCACGAAGACAGCGGCCCGGTCGGCCATGACGACAGCCGCCCCGGCCGAGCCCGTGAAGCCCGTGGCCCAGGCCAGCCGGTCGTTGGCGCCCGGTAGGTATTCGTTCTGGTGCTCGTCCTCGTGGGGCACGAGCAGGCCGTCGAGCCCCTGGGCAGCCATGGCGGCGCGGATGCGGGGCAGGTGGAGGGACCCGTAGGAGGGATCGGCGGACTCTTTGAAGCTCTGGCGCATGAGCGCTATTTAGGCCCGACTTGTGGGGTGCGCAAAGGTCGCAATCTTGCAGTTTGGCGGCAAGCTCGGCTACACGCCGCCCATGGTTCGCGCTGAGGCTCTTCTTTGCTCCAATTCCAACGGCCCCCCAGGGGTCGTTCGAACGCGCACGCCTTGAGCTGACGCCGCCTCGAACCAGACCCCGCCAACATCGGCCGGGGTCTGGCAAAACCAGGAACCGTCCGATCCTCCTGAATCGGATCCTTCCCATGTCCACTCCATCCTGGCTTCCTATCGAGACCGAGCGGCTTTTGCTGCGCGACTTCCGTGAAGACGACTTCGACGCTATCCACGCCTACGCCACCGACCCGGAGGTGGTGCGCTACATGGCCTGGGGCCCCAACACCCTGGAGGTCACCCGAGAGGTGCTGGACCGCAATCTTGAACGGCAGAAGACCTGGCCCCGGGAGGAGTTGAGCCTGGCCGTCGAGGTGAAGGTAACGTCTGAAATGATCGGCTCCATCTCTCTGCACGACGCCAACAGCGACAACAGCGCCTTCGGCTATTGCTACAGCCGGGATGCGTGGGGGAAGGGCTATGGGACCGAGGCGGCCCGAGCCCTAGCCCGGATCGCCGTCACGGAGTTGGGCCACCACCGCGTCTGGGCCACCTGCGACGCCCGTAACCACGGCTCCTATGCGATCATGGAGAAGGTGGGGATGCGCCGCGAAGGCCATCTACTGAAGAACCTCAAGGCCCACGACGGCTGGCGCGACAGCTATGTCTACGCGCTGCTGGCGGATGAATGGCGCGCGGCCAATCGCTAATAACATCCGGGTATAATTGACGAAGGCGGGTCGCCGCTGTAAGGAGCCTGGCTCACGTCGAGGATGAGACCGTGGACAAGCAACGCCGCCGAGACACTGTTCAGGCCTGGAAGGAGGGGCGCAAGTCCCGGGCGGGAATCTTCCGGGTGGCCTGCGCGCCGGAGGGGAAGGTCTGGCTGGGGGTCAGCCGGAACCTCGACTCCCAGCAGAACAGCATCTGGTTCAGCCTCCGGCACGGCGGCTCGCCCAACCGCGAGATGCAGGCGGCCTGGAAGGCCCATGGCGAGGACGCCTTCGCCTTCGACGAGGTCGAAGCGGTCGATGTGGAAGAACTCAGCGCCTACCTGGTCAACCAGCGCCTGCAGGAGCGCCTGAAGCACTGGTGTGCCGAACTGGGTGCGGGCCGGGTGGTCGCCTGAAGCGTCAGGGTTTTGGGGGCTCAGGGCCTCTCGAGGACGAGTGTCGCCCAGGCGTCGCGGTGGATGCGGCGCAGCAGGCGGAAACCGCGGGAGCGATAGGCCGCCAGCACCCGGCGTTCCTGGGTGCGCAGGAGGCCGGACAGGATGGCCACACCGCCGGGCCGCAGGGCACCGCGGATGTCCTGGGCCAAGGCCACCAGGGGCGGGGCCAGGATGTTGGCGAAGACCAGGTCGTATGGCGCCGCTGAGCGTACGCGTTGGTGGCCAAGGCCCGAGGCGTGGACGAACTCGGCCCGGGCCCCGTTCAGGGCGGCGTTTTCCCGGGCGATGCGGACGGAGGGGGCGTCGATGTCCGTGCCGCGGGCCAGCCGGGCCCCGGTCCGGGCGGCGGCAATGGCCAGGACCCCGGTGCCGGCGCCGACGTCCAGTACCTTGTCGAAGCGCCGGGCCTTGATCAGGTCGTTCCAGGCCAGGAGGCAGCCCACTGTCGTGCCGTGGTGGCCCGTTCCGAAGGCCGCGCCGGCCTCGATGCGCAGGGCGACCGCATTGACCGGGATCCGGCCCTGGTCATGGGCGCCGTAGACGAAGAAGCGACCCGCCCGGACGGGCGGCAGGCCCGACAGGGACATGGCCAGCCAGTCGGCATCGGCCAGGGCCTCGACCGTCGTGACCAGGCCGGGGAAGTCCGCCAGCCGGAAGCGTAGGGCGTCGACCTCCTCCGCCGTCGTGGGAAAGGCGTCTATGCGCCAGACGTCGCGGTCCTCGTCCTCCTCCAGGATGGAGTAGGTGGCAGCCTCCAGGCGCGGATCGGCGTCCAGGGCGGCGGCGGCGGCTTCGGCGATGGCGCGGGGCCCGCGGGCGATGATCTGGACGGCGTCGTCACTCATTCGCCTTCCTTAGGGCGCTCCGCCGGCGATGGCGAGGGGGCAGCGGCCTCGGGCGGGGTCGCCAGCGCCGCCCGGCGCAAGCCGGGAACCCCGGCATCGACCGGAGTCGGTGCGGCATGGAGGCGATCGATGAGCAGACTGCGCCTGGCCAGATAGAGCGGGTCGAGCAGGCCGCTCACCGGTA
>NZ_JBAXIM010000017.1:0-25612 GCF_037138395.1 Phenylobacterium sp. | reverse complement strand
GTGTCATGGTCGTCATGGCTTTTGGCCTCGCCCCCATCGCGATGATCCTGGAAGACAAAGGATTGAGGGACTCGCTGACGCGGAGCCGTCAACTCACGGCCGGCAACCGTTGGCAGTACTTTAGAGTTTACCTCGTTGCTTACCTATTTTACTTTCCAATTTACATCGCGTCGAAGCCCTTTATGGCTGCACTTAATGAGACCGAGAACGTCCCGACGATAATCGCCATGACCGTCGTAATCTTCATAGTCTCGCTTCTGTCGTCAGTATTCGGCACAGTGATCCCTGTCGTGGTCTTCCGCGAGCTCCGCGCCCTGAAGGACCGCCCCGCCGATGTCGTCGCCCCGGAGCCCGCCCCGGAACCCTTACCCGCCGCCTGACAGGCCCTGGCGTTCGGAGGCGAAGCCGCGGTCGCGGATGGCCTGCCACCAGGCCTGGTTCTCCACGTACCAGCGCACGGTCTCGTCCAGGCCCTGGGGGACGGGTGTGCGGGGGGTCCAGCCCAGCTCGTCGCGGATCTTCGAGGCGTCGATCGCATAGCGGAAGTCGTGGCCGGGCCGGTCGGTGACGAAGGTGATCTTGTCGGCGTGCGGGGTGTTGGCCGGGGCATGGCGGTCCAGGGCCTCGCAGAGCATGCGTACGACCTCGATGTTGCGGCGGGTGGAGTCGCCGCCGATGCAGTAGGTCTCGCCCAGCCGGCCCCGGTCCAGCACGGTGAGCAGGGCTTCGGCGTGGTCGTCCACGTGCAGCCAGTCGCGTACCTGCCGCCCGTCGCCGTAGACGGGGATGGTCTTGCCCTCCAGGGCCCGCACCACCACCGTCGGGATCAGCTTTTCCGGGAACTGGAAGGGGCCGTAATTGTTGGCGCAGTTGGTGATCACCACCGGCAGGCCGTAGGTCCGGCCCCAGGCCCGCACCAGGTGGTCGGCGCCGGCCTTTGACGCCGAGTAGGGAGAGTTGGGGTCGTAGGGCGTGGCCTCGCTGAAGGCGCCGGATTCGCCGAGGGCCCCGAAGACCTCGTCCGTCGAGACATGGTGGAAGCGGAAGGCCTCGCGCCGGCCCGGGGGCAGGGCGGACCAGTAAAGTCGCGCCGCCTCCAGGAGGACCGCCGTGCCCAGGACATTGGTGCGCACGAAGTCCATGGGCCCGTCGATGGCCCGGTCATTGTGGCTTTCGGCGGCCAGATGCATGAGGGCGTCCGGCTGGTGGCGCTCGAAGATGGCGGCGACAGCGGCGGCGTCGCAGATGTCGGCCCGCTCGAAGGCGTAGTCTGCCGAGGCGGCGACCGAGGCCACATTGTCCAGGCTGGCGGAGTAGGTGAGGGTGTCGAGGTTCACGACCTGGCGGCCTTCGCCGACCGCCCGGCGAACCACGGCTGAGCCGATGAATCCTGCGCCGCCCGTGACGATGAGTTTCATCTGCTGACCCGTTGCTGTGCGCCTCAGGGCCCTCCCTAGCGGTGTTCGCCGGCCAAGGGAATCCGGCCAGCGGGTTGAGCCTGCAGACTCGCAGGCCTAGGGTGGCGACTCAAGAAGGGTCGCCCCGCCGCGGGACGGTCCCGGTCGCGGCCTCCCGGCGGGAGACAGGGCCACAGATCAGGGAAGTCCAGGGCATGGAGGCGTCAGTCGTCAGACGTGAAGGCCCGGCGGGGGGTTTCGGTGGTGGACCCCCCAGGGGGCCCGGCGGACCCGGCGGTCCGGGGGGTCCCGGCGGCCCGGGTGGTTTCGGCCCCGGCGGTCCTGGCCGGCGTCCCGGGATGCCCGACCTGACGACGGGGCCCATCGGCCCGACCCTGGTCACCTTCGCCCTGCCCGTGCTGGGCACGAATATCCTTCAGTCGCTAAGCGGCACGTCCAACGCCTTTTGGGTGAGCCATGTCCTTGGCCCGGCCGCCCTGACGGCGACCACCAATGCCAACCAGGTCTTCTTCCTGATGATGGGTGCCATGTTCGGGGTCTCCATGTCCGCCAACCTGCTGATCGGGCAGGCGATCGGGTCGGGAAACCGCGACTTCGCCAAGCGGGTCGTGGGCACCTGCATCATCTTCTTCCTGGTCATCTCCCTGCTGGTCGGGCTCACGGGGTTCCTGGCCACGCCGGGCATATTGGCGGCCATGGGCACCCCGGCGGACGCCCGGGCGGACGCCACGACCTACCTGCGGGTCATCTTCATGGCGATCCCCATCATGTACTTCTTCTCCTTCGTGCAGATGGCGCAGAGGGGAACCGGGGACTCGCGGACGCCCTTCTTCTTCGCCCTGATGTCCATCTCCATGGAGGTGATCCTCAACCCCATGCTGATCACCGGCTTCGGACCCTTCCCGAAGATGGGCATAGCGGGGTCGGCCTCGGCCACCCTGATCTGCCAGGGGATCACCCTGGCCTCGATCATCCTCTGGCTGCAGCGACGGGAGTCCATCCTGATCCCGAGACGGGGCGAGCTCCACTATCTGATACCGGACCTGACCATCGTCCGAAGCCTGGTCTTCAAGGGCCTGCCCATGGGCCTGCAGATGTTCATCATGTCCTTCGCCGCCCTGACCATGACCAGCTTCGTCAACAGCTACGGATCGACCACGGCGGCGGCTTACGGCGTGGCCATGCAGATGTGGGCCTATGTCCAGATGCCCGCAATGGCCCTGGGTATGTCCGTCTCGTCCATGGCCGCCCAGAACGTCGGCGCTGGCCGGATGGACCGGGTCGATCAGGTTGCCTGGACAGGGATCGGCTACGCCGCCCTGCTCAGCGCCCTGCCGATCCTGTTGATCTACGCCGTCGGGCCGCTGGCGCCCCGCCTCTTCCTGCCGGAGGGCAGTCCCTCCATCGCGATAGCCCAGCACATCAACTTCTTCGTGCTGTGGGGTTTCATCCCCTTCGGCATGAGCTTCATCCTGTCGGGCATTGTCCGGGCGACCGGATCGGTCTGGCCGCCCCTGATCGCCATGGTCATCGCCATGTGGGGGATCCGGATTCCCGTAGCGACCCTTCTCCAGCCCTGGCTGGGGGCCGACGCGGTCTGGATCAGCTTCCCGATTGGCTCCATCGCCTCGGCCCTGCTGGCCTTGGCCTGGTACCGGTGGGGCAACTGGCGCAAGTCCAGCCTGCTGGCCGCTTTCGCGCCGACCCGGGGCGAGGTGCCTGCGGCAGTCGTCGCCACGCCGCCGCGGGTGGATACGCCCTGAGCTGGCCTCAGGGCTCCATCAGGGCCGAGTAGACCAGGGTCCTGAGCTCGCGGCGGATGGGATAGGTCGATGACCCCATGAGCTGGGTCATGAAGACGACTGCCACGTCCTTGACCGGATCGATCCAGAAAGCCGTGGAGGCGGC
Source organism: Phenylobacterium sp. (assembly GCF_037138395.1). Taxonomy (GTDB): domain Bacteria; phylum Pseudomonadota; class Alphaproteobacteria; order Caulobacterales; family Caulobacteraceae; genus Phenylobacterium. The sequence goes on along the minus strand of NZ_JBAXIM010000017.1, from coordinate 22,286 downwards.
GCCGCCCCAATAGTACTCGCCGGGGCTCGAGGTCAGCATGGCCCGGACCGGGTCGAAGGTGACGGCGAAGCCAAGGCCGAAGCCCACGCCGGCGTTGGTGGCCTCCGAAAAGAGCGAGCGCGACAGCATGGTCAGGTCCTGGCCGCCGGGCAGGTGGTTCGAGGCCATCAGCCGCAGGGTCGCCGGGGCGACCAGGTGATGGCCGCCCAGCTCGCCGTGGTTCACCAGCATGCGGCAGAACTTCATGTAGTCGTCCGCTGTGGACACCAGCCCGCCGCCGCCAGAGTGGAAGCTGGGCGGGGTCAGGTAGGGGCTGGTGCGGGGATCGTCCTGCAGGGTCAGGCCGCCTTCCGGCGTGGGTGCGTAACAGGCCGAGAACCGATCGGCCTGGTCGGCGCGAACGGCGAAACCGGTCTCTCCCATGCCAAGGGGATCCAGGATCCGGGCCTTCAGGAAGGCCTCGAAGGCCTGGCCCGAGATCCTCTCGACCAGCACACCGAGGACGTCCGTGGCGACTGAGTAGTTCCACGCCTCGCCCGGCGAGAACTCCAGGGGCAGGCGGGCGAGGGCATCGACAAAGCCCTGCATGTCGAGCGGGCCGTGGGCGTCGGCGATCTTCAGCCTGCGGTAGGCCGCGTCCACGTTCGTCCGGGTCTGGAAGCCGTAGGTCAGGCCTGCGGTGTGGCGCAGCAGGTCGACCATCTGCATGGGCCGAGCCGGCGGCGTGGTCAGGTAGGGTCCGGTCCCGGCCGAGAAGACCGCCAGGTCCTTCCATTCCGGGATGAACCGCGACACCGGGTCGTCCAGGGCGACCTTGCCCTCCTCGACCAGCATCATGAAGGCCAGGCTCGTGATCGGCTTGGTCATGGAATAGATGCGGTGCACGTCGTCCCGGGTGGCGGCGCGGCCGCGCTCGCGGTCGGCCAGGCCCTGGACGGTCTCGTGGACCAGGTCGCCGCCCCTGAAAACCTGGAGATGGGCGAACGGCAACCGCCCGGTCGCCAGGTACTTTTCCTCAAGGAACCTGTCGATGTGGGCCAGGCGGGCGGGGGAGAAGCCGAGGGCTTGCGGGCGGGTCATGGCGTTTCCTTGCCTTTAGGAGTCTGTTGCGACCTTGCGGCACCGGGGCCCATTTCGCAAAGGCTGGCGTTGCACAACCGGCCCTTCGGTCCGATAGTTGGTGAAAGACTATGCCGCACGGCGGCGCATTGGAGGAACGACATGGCCTGGGACTTCGAGACTGATCCTGAATTCCAAAAGAAGCTCGACTGGATCGAGGACTTCATGCGTGAGGAGGTCGAACCCCTCAGCCACCTGGGCATGGCCGCCCATGGCCCACTGGGCCGGGAGAAGTTCATCAAGCCCATGCAGGACAAGGTAAGGGCCCAGGGCCTGTGGGCCTGCCACCTCGGTCCGGAACTCGGCGGCCAGGGCTATGGCCAGCTGAAGCTGGGCCTGATGAACGAGAAGCTGGGCCGCAACGGCCTGGCCCCCACCATCTTCGGTTGCCAGGCGCCGGACACCGGCAACGCCGAGATCATCGCCCACTACGGCACGGACAAGCAGAAGGAGCAGTATCTCTGGCCGCTCCTGAATGGCGAGATCCGCTCGGCCTTCTCCATGTCCGAGCCCACCGGCGGCTCTGATCCCCTGACCTTCCGCACCCGGGCGGTGCTGGATGGCAACGAGTGGGTGATCAATGGCGAGAAGTGGTATTCGACCAACGCCCGCTGGGCCAAGGTGCTGGTGGTCTACGCCATCACCGACCCTGACGCGAAGGACCCCTACCGCCGCACCTCCATCTTCCTGGTGCCTACCGACACCCCCGGGGTCCGGATCATCCGCAATGTCGCCAACGGCGGCGGCGGCGAGATCGGCAGCGGGAGCGAGGGCTATGTGGAGTACAAGGACGTCCGCATCCCCTACGACGCCCTGCTGGGCGAGCGCGGCGCGGCCTTTGTCATCGCCCAGGTCCGCCTGGGCGGCGGCCGGGTTCACCATGCCATGCGCACGGTCGGCGCCTGCAAGCATGCCCTGGACCTGATGTGCCAGAGGGCGGTCTCGCGCAACACCCGGGACGGCCGGCTGGCCGACCTGCAGATGGTCCAGGAGCAGATCGCAGACTCCTGGATCGCCCTGGAGAGCTTCCGCCTCCTGGTGCTGAGGACGGCCTGGCTGATCGACAAGCACAAGGACTACAACCTGGTCCGCAAGGACATCGCCGCGATCAAGGTGTCCATGCCCAAGGTCTACAACGACATCGCCACCAAGGCCGCCCACCTGCACGGCGCCCTGGGGGTCTCGAACGAGATGCCCTTCATGAATATGGTGACCAGTTCGCTGGTCATGGGCATCGCCGACGGCCCGACTGAGGTGCACAAGGTGACCCTGGCCAAGCAGGTGCTGAAGGACTACCTGCCCGACAACGACCTCTTCCCCAAGTACCACATCCCGCGGCTGCGCGAAGACGCCCAGGAGAGGTTCTCCAAGGAGTTGGCCGAGATGAAGGACGAGTACGCCCGCACAGTGCGCGACGCCGCGTCGGCCTGAGCCGTCACGCCGACCTGAAACGGGGGGCGTCCTTCGGGGCGTCCCCTTCCTTTTTGACTTGATCGGCGCGGCGTCAGGCCCTCAGGGTCCTGGCCAACCCGCCCCTTCCTCCGAGATCCGCCTCATGTCTTCAGACTCCGCTCCCGAATGGCCCGTCCTGTCGATCGCCGAGGCGCATGCGCGCCTGACGGCGCCGGGCCACCGCTACGAGATGGAGGAGATGGAAATCGGCGGCGTCCTGCAGCGGGTCTGGAAGAACGCGCCGCCGACCTTGCGCGACATCTTCCTGAACGCCCGGGCCTTCGGGCCCCGGGAATTCCTGGTCTACGAGGACGACCGGGCGACCTACGAGGCCTTCGCCCGCGCCGCCATCACCCTGGCCCGCCAGCTGCAGGCTGACGGCGTGCGCAAGGGCGACCGGGTGGCGGTGATCCTGCGCAACCTTCCGGAATGGCCGGTGGCCTTCTATGCCGGGGTCCTTGCCGGCGCCATCGTGACCCCCCTGAACGGCTGGTGGACCGGTCCCGAACTGGAGTATGGCCTCGCCGACTCCGGGACCCGGATCGTCATCGTCGATGACGAGCGGCTCGAGCGCATCACGCCCCTCCTGGCGGGCCTGGCCGACCTGGAGCGCATCTATGTTGCCCGCCTGCCCGAGGGCGTGGAGGCGACGGGCCGGGTGCGGCGGCTGGAGACGGTGATCGGGCCGGTCAACAGCTGGAAAGACCTGCCGGACCTTGCCCTTCCGGATATCGATATCGCCCCCGACGACGACGCCACCATCCTCTACACCTCGGGGACCACGGGCCGGCCCAAGGGCGCCCTGGGCACCCACCGCAACATGACCGCCAACGTGCTGACCAGCGGCATCGCCGCAGCGCGCAACTTCCTGCGGGCAGGCCAGCCCCTGCCCGAGAGCGACCCCCACAAGCTGCCCCAGCGAAGCTCTCTCCTGGTGGTGCCCCTGTTCCACGCCACCGGCCTGTCGGCCACCCTCGGCCCGACCATGAACGCCGGCGGCAAGATCGTACTCATGCGCCGCTGGGAGGCCGAGCAGGCCATGCAGATCATCGAGCGCGAGCGCATCGACGCCACGGGCGGCGTGCCCACCATCGCCTGGCAGCTGATCGAGCATCCGGCCCGGGCGAAGTACGACCTGTCCTCCCTGGTGTCGGTCTCGTACGGCGGGGCGCCCTCGGCACCGGAGCTGGTCCGGCGGATCGTCGAGGTCTTCCCGGGCTCGGCGCCCGGCAATGGCTGGGGCATGACCGAGACCACGGCCACCTTCACCGGCCACACCGGCAAGGACTACGAGGCCCGGCCCGACAGCGCCGGCCCCGCCGCGCCTGTCGGCGACATGCAGATCCGCGATCCCGGGGACGGCGTCACCCGGTTGCCCGTCGGCGAGGTTGGCGAGCTCTGGGTCAAGGGCCCGCAGGTGGTCAAGCTCTACTGGAACAAGCCCGAGGCCACGGCCGAGACCTTCCAGGACGGCTGGCTGCGCACCGGGGACCTGGCCCGCCTGGACGAGGAGGGCTTCCTCTTCATCGTTGACCGGGCCAAGGACATGCTGATCCGCGGCGGCGAGAACATCTACTGCGTCGAGGTCGAGAACGTGCTCTACGACCATCCCGATGTGATGGACGCCGCCCTGGTCGGGGTTCCCCACAGGACCCTCGGAGAGGAGCCCGCCGCAGTGGTGCACCTGAAGCCTGGCGGAACCGCCGGCGAGGCCGAACTGAGGCAGTGGGTGCGCGAGCGCCTGGCGGCCTTCAAGGTTCCGGTCGAGGTCCGCTTCTGGCCCGAGCCCCTGCCGCGCAACGCCAATGGCAAGATCCTGAAGACAGAGCTGAAGTCGGTGTTCGAGGCGCGTACATGAGCGATGGCGCGCCCCTGATCGTCGGCCTGGGCGGCACGACCCGGCCCGGTTCCAGCACCGAACGGGCCCTGGCCGCTGCCCTCGGTGCCGCCGAGGCCCTTGGTGCCCGCACCCGCCTGGTGGGCGGGGACTTCCTGGCCGAGCTGCCGATCTATGATCCGCGCCCCGGGGGGCCAACTCCAAGACAGGACGAGATGGCCGAGATCATCCGGAGCGCAGATGGCCTGATCATCGCGACGCCGGGCTACCACGGCTCGCTCTCCGGGGTGATGAAGAACGCCCTGGATACGCTGGAGCTTCTCCGCGACGACGCGCGTCCCTATTTCTCTGATCGGGCGGTCGGTGTGATCGTAACCGCTGCCGGCTTGCAGGCGGCGGGCACGACCCTCACCGCCGTCCGTTCCATCATCCACGCCATGCGTGGCTGGCCGACCCCCTTCGGCGCCGCCATGAGCGTGAATTCCGATTCGTTTGGGCCCGACGGCCGGCCCCTGGAGCCCCGCGACGCCTGGCAGCTCGACACCGTCGCAGCCCAGGTCGTCCAGTTTGCAAGGATGAGGTTCACGTCATGAAGCGCCCCTATCTCGTCACAGACACCCCCGCCTCAGCCGGCGAGTCCGCAATTTCCCCGATCGAGGACATCATCGAGGACGCCCGCAATGGTCGCCCCTACATCCTGGTCGACGCCGAGGACCGCGAGAACGAGGGCGATATCATCATCCCTGCCCAGTTCGCCACGCCCGAGCAGATCAACTTCATGGCCAAGCACGCCCGCGGCCTGATCTGCCTGTCCATCACCGGGGAAAGGTCACGCCATCTGCGCCTGCCCCCGATGGCGGCAGACAACCAGTCGGGTCACGGCACCGCCTTCACGGTCTCCATCGAAGCCCGCGAGGGGGTGACCACGGGCATTTCAGCGCATGACCGCGCTCACACCATCGCCGTAGCGGTCGACCCCACCAAGGGCGCTGGCGACATTGTCTCGCCGGGCCATGTCTTCCCCCTCGTCGCCCGGGACGGCGGCGTCCTGGTCCGGGCTGGCCATACCGAGGCCGCCGTCGACATTTCGCGCCTGGCGGGCCTGAACCCAGCGGGCGTGATCTGCGAGATCATGAAGGACGACGGGTCCATGGCCCGCCTTCCCGACCTCATCGTCTTCGCCCAGACCCACGGCCTGAAGATTGGCACCATCGCCGACCTCATCGCCTATCGCCGGCGCACCGAGCGCCAGGTGGAGCGGGTGCTGGAGACCCCGATCGACAGCGCCTTCGGCGGTCGCTTCCGGATGGTGATCTACCGGAACATCCTGGACCGCACCGAGCACCTGGTGCTGACCCGGGGACGGATCGAGCCAGACCGTCCCACCCTGGTCCGCATGCACCGCCTCGACCTGGCGGCCGACATGCTGGGTGCCGGTGGGGGCCGGAACGCCCTCGTCCAGCAGGCGCTGGAGAAGATCGCAGCAGAGGAAGGTGCCGGCGTTGCCGTCTTCATCAGCGACACTAATCCGGCCTGGCTCTCCGAGCGCTACGGAGCCGACCCTGAGGTTGACCATGGAGCCAATGTCCTGCGCGACTATGGCGTGGGCGCACAGATCCTTATCGACCTTGGCGTCCGCGATATGGTTCTGTTGACCAATTCGGAAACCGTCCTCCCAGGGTCGGCGGGATACGGCCTGCGTATCCTTGATCGTCGCCCCCTCGACTGAAGACCAGATTCAGGGGTATAGCTCTTCTGGCTTAACGCAGCGCCCGGTCGCAAGGCCGGGCGCCGTCATTTCAGGAGACCTTCATGGCCGACATTCTGATGCCGAAGGCGACCGCTGTCTGGCTGGTCGACAATACGTCTCTGACCTTCGAGCAGATCGCCGATCTCTGTGGGCTCCATCCCCTTGAAGTGAAGGGTATCGCCGACGGCGAGGTCGCCCGGGATATCCGCGGCGCGGATCCGATCGCCAATGGTCAGCTGTCCCGGGAGGAAATTGACGCCGCCCAGCAGGATCCCAAGCGCCGGATGGTGGCCCTGAAGAGCCGTCATGCTGAGCACCTGAAGCCGACCAAGAAGGCACCGCGCTACACACCCGTTTCCCGACGGCAGGACCGCCCGGATGCCATCGCCTGGTTCGTCCGCAACCACCCCGAGGTGACCGACCCCCAGATCTCGCGCTTGTTGGGGACCACCAAGGCCACCATCGACCAGGTCCGCAACCGCACCCACTGGAACTCGGCCAACATCAAGCCGGTGGATCCCGTCAGCCTGGGACTGGCGACCCAGATCGAGCTGGATGACATCGTCCGCAAGGCGGCGGACAAGCGCATCCGGGACAATGCCCGAAAGGGGATTGTCGAGCCGGAGGGGCCGACCCTGGAGCCCGCCGCGGAAACCGGAGCCGAGTCCTGGCCCCGGACAGACGACGACGCCTGATCCCGGCGTCAGGCGGCGGATCGAGTCCCGGCCCTCAGGCGTTCGAGCTCTTCCTTGAGGCGCAGCTTTCGTCGCTTGATCTCGCGGATCACTTCATCCTGTGAGCTGGGGTGGGCGAGGGCGTCCTGGAGCTGGGCTTCCAGGGACAGGTGCCTGCGGCTGAGTTCGCGGATGCGACCGTCTATGGACATGACGTAGGGTCTCCTTCCATTCGACTGGAAGTAGTGAACACCCGCTGGCGCGGGCTGTCAGATCACATAAGGTTGCTTTTGGGCCCTTCGCAGTTCCGGGATCGCCACATGCACATCTTGTCGTCAGGCCTGCCCGGTCTGCGGGCGCCATCTCCCGGACGGGGAGGGCAAGCATGAGGGCAGGCCTTCCGGAAGAGGCGGACGAGCCTGCGATCCGCAGGCGGTTGGCAGAACTTCAGTTGGACCACAACGACCTGGAGGTCGCCATCCAGGCCATCGGCCAGGCCCCAATGCCGGACATGCTTGTGATCCGCAGGCTCAAGCGAAAGAAGCTGGCCCTGAAGGACGAGATCCAGCAGATCAAGGACCGGCTGACCCCAGATATCATCGCCTGACGACATCATCGCCTGACGACATCACCTCGTGAATTCGGAACAGGATCTAGCTGCGGCGTTCCCGGCGACGGGCATACATGGCCGCATCTGCGCGGGCGACCACCTCCTCGGGCGCCAGGTCCGGGGTGATCTCGCTCACACCAAAGGATACGTGGATGGGCGCTGACCATTCGCCGAACCGGATGGGCGTCGACTCCAGGGACCGAGCCAGGTTTCGGGCGCGGGCCTCGGCGCCGGCGAGGGTCGCCTGGCCAAACACGACCGCGAATTCATCACCGCCAATACGGGCCACGAGGTCCGGCCCGGACATCTGGCTGCGGAGGCGGTCTGCGACTGCACGGAGCGCCTCGTCCCCCGCCGCATGACCGAACCGGTCATTGACGCTCTTGAAGTCGTCGAGGTCGATATAGACCAACGCCGCGGGCGATCCGTAGCGGTGGCTGAAGGTCCGGATGCGTTCGAGCTCCCGCATCAGGGCCCGGCGGTTGAGGGCCGGCGTGAGGGGGTCCTGGTCGGCCAGGATCTCCGCCTGGTTCAGCCGGGCCTTCAGCCGAGACACCTCCTGGCGTAGGTCGTCGACCTCGGTCAGCAGGGTTCGTATGGCCCCCTGGACGGCCGGGGTCAGGTCCGCTTCGGAGAGGCCCAGGAAGGCGGTCTCGTCTGGCCGGGTTGGCCCGCGGCCCACCACCTTGGCGCCAGCCTGCATGAGGGCACGCTTTCGGATGTCCGAAAATGGCTGGTTTCTTGCGCCTGTGATCTTGAGAACCATGCTGGGGCCCCGCGAATCTCCACTCACATTAACATTTTATGCACGGTGTGTTGACCCTAGGAGGACGGTGCCTATTCTGGCCCGCCTTGCCGACAGGGGTCCATGCCATGAGCGGTTCCACCGCACCCGTCGCCATCATCATGGGCAGCCGGTCTGACTGGCCAACCCTCAAAGGGGCTGCCGACATGCTCGACGCTCTGGAAGTCGGCTGGGAGGCGCGCGTGGTGTCCGCCCACAGGACCCCCCTTCGGATGGTCGCCTTCGCCCAGGGCGCCCGCGACGCCGGCGTCCGGGTGATCATCGCCGGGGCAGGGGGCGCGGCCCACCTGCCGGGCATGACGGCCGCCCTCACCGACCTGCCCGTGCTCGGGGTCCCCATCGAGTCCAAGGCCCTGAAGGGCATGGACAGCCTCCTGTCCATCGTCCAGATGCCGGCGGGTGTTCCGGTGGGAACCCTGGCCATCGGCGAGCCCGGCGCCCGCAATGCGGGCCTGTTCGCCGCCCAGATCCTCGCGCTTTCCGATCCCGCGCTTGCGGTGCGGCTGTCGGACTGGCGACGCGCCCTGACCGCCTCGGTGGCTGAGACTGTGGCGGACGACTGACCACCGCATGACGCCGCTCGCTCCCGGATCGACGATCGGAATCCTCGGCGGCGGCCAACTCGGACGCATGCTGGCCCTGGCCGCAGCGCGCCTGGGCTTCGACGTGGCCATCCTGGACCCCGAGCCGGATTGCCCGGCATCCCGCGTTTGTGCCCTGCATCTCTGCGCCGCCTATGACGATCCCGAGGCCCTCACGCGCCTGGCCCGGATCAGCGGTGTCGTGACCCTGGAGTTCGAGAATGTGCCCGCCGGCGCGCTCGCCATCCTGATCGGGCTCGGCGTTCCGGTTGCGCCCGGTGCGCAAGCCCTCGCCGTGGCCCAGGACCGGGTGGAAGAAAAATCCTTCCTCAACGCTGCCGGCGCTCCAACCGTCGCCTTCGCGGCGGCGGACTCGCCCCAAGCCGCGGCCCGGGCCTCCGCGGACCTGGGCGGCCGGGTGCTCATCAAGACCCGGCGCGATGGATACGACGGCAAGGGCCAGGCCTGGGCGAATTCGCCCGAGGCGGCGGCCGAAGTCTTCCTGTCGCTTGGCGGTCGCCCGGTGATCGTCGAGGCGCCGGCACCCTTCCGTCGAGAACTGTCCGTGATCGCCGCCCGCGGCTGGAGCGGGGCGTCGGCGACCTTCCCCCTGGCCGAAAACGTCCACCGGAACGGCATCCTTCACCTATCCTCCGCGCCCGCGGTCCTGGCGCCGGGACAGGCGAACGAGGCCGGCCGGATCGCGGACCGGATCCTCTCAGGTCTAGGCTATGTCGGCGTCATTGGGATCGAGCTGTTCGAGCTCGAGGACGCCTCTCTCCTGGTCAACGAGATCGCCCCTCGCGTGCACAATAGCGGGCACTGGACCCAGGACGGCGCTGCAACGGACCAGTTCGAGCAGCACATCCGGGCCGTCGCCGGCTGGCCCTTGGGGCCGGTCGAGGCTCGGGCTCGTGTCGAGATGGAAAACCTGCTGGGCGAGGCCGTGCAGGACTGGCCGGCAATCGCTGGCGAATCTAACGCCCGTCTGCACCTCTATGGCAAGCGCAAGGCCCGGGAGGGTCGCAAGATGGGCCACGTTAACCGGGTATTCCCGCTCTAGATTTTGTTCCGATAGCCGGTTCCCGCTTATCGAAACAGGATCGAGCGCCTCAGCCCTCGGGCGGGATCGCCTGAAGGGCTTCCTCAAGTTCCGTGAAGGACGGTTGGGTCAGGGTCGGCACGCTGCCGCGGCCGATCTCGACCGAGATCTGGGCTGCGTTTCCATGCAGGTGTGCCACCAGCACGGACTGGATGATGCGGTAGAAGGCCGATTCTTCCTCGATGATGGCGGTCAGCCGGACCGCGAAGGGGCCCACGAGCCCGTAGGCCAGGAACACCCCGAGGAAGGTGCCGACCAGGGCGCTGCCGATCATGGCACCGAGCACCGCTGGCGGTTCCGTGATCGAGCCCATGGTCTTGATGACCCCGAGCACGGCGGCCACGATCCCTAGGGCGGGAAGGCCGTCAGCCATGGTCTGGAGGGCATGGGCCGGCCCGAGCGCCTCGTGATGGTGCTTCTCGAGCTGCTTCTCCATGGCGTCCTCGACCTGGTGAGGGTCCTCGAGGTTCATGGTCATCATGCGAAGGGTGTCGCAGATGAAATCGACTGCGAAGTGATCCTTCACGATCTTGGGGAAGCGGCCGAACAGGGTCGACTCGTGCGGATTCTCGATGTGGCTCTCGAGGGCGATGACCCCCTTGGCCTTCATGGTCTTTGTCAGAAGGAACAGGAGGGAGAGCAGGTCCCTGTAGTCGGCAGCCTTCCACTTAGGGCCGGCGAAGATCTTGGCCATCCCGCCGCCGACGCCCTTGATGACATCCAGGGAGCTGCCGATCAGGAGCGCGGCTATGGCGGCGCCGAGGATGGTGCCCATCTCATGGGGCGCGGCGTGCATGACCACGTCCAGCTTGCCGCCGGAGATGACATAGACCCCGAACACGCAGACGAAGAGCAGGACAATGCCAATGATCTGGAACATGCGAACGGCGCCCGATTCGAACCAGTCTCAAGCTTGGACCGGAATGCTTAACGTCCGGTGAGCATGATCGGGGGTGGCGCGTCGGCCGCGGCGGACCTATCACCCGGCCATGTCCACCGCGCCCACGCCCGCGGCTGGAGGTCCCAGCGGCCTGCCGCGGTCCTCCTTCGCGATCATCTTCGCCGTCTCCATGGTCACAGCCATGGGAAACACCGGGATGATCTCCGTGCTTCCCGCCATTGGCCGGTCGATCGGCATGCCAGACCCGATGGTCGCTGCGGTCTTTTCGCTATCGGCCCTGCTCTGGGCCTTTTCCTCACCCTTCTGGGCGCGGATATCTGATCGTTACGGACGCAAGCCCCTGATGATGGTGGGGCTGGCGGGGTTCATGGTCTCCATGGCCCTCTGCGCGGTCGTGGTGGCCGTCGGTCTGCACCACCTGGCGGCTCCGGTCGTGATCTTCATCCTCTTCCTGCTGGCCCGGGCCCTCTTCGGCCTGTTCGGCGCGGCGTCGAACCCTGCGACCCAGGCCTATGTGGCCGAGTACACGCCCGAGGCGCAGCGTACCCAGTCCATCTCCGGGCTTGCTGGGGCCTTCAGCATGGGAACTGTGATCGGTCCCTTCCTCGCGCCGCTCTTCATCCTGCCCCTGCTCGGCCTGGCGGGGCCTATGGCCTGCTTTTCCGTCATCGCCGGCGTTATGCTCGTAATCGTCTGGCGCCGGCTGCCGGAGAGCCTCTATTGGCCCCTGACGTCGCCGGGGAAATCCCCTCGGTCGGAGCCTGTAGTGCGTGGCCGACCGATGTGGCTGGACCCCCGGCTGACACCCTTCCTGATCTACGGATTCATCGTCGCGGTCAGCCAGACGGCCCAGGGCCAGACCCTGGGTTTCCTGATCATTGACAAGCTCGGTGTCTCCCCGACCGTCGCCCAGGGCTTCATCGCCATCGCCATGATGTTCGGTGCCATGGCAGGTCTTCTCGCCCAGTGGGGCCTGATCCCGCGGTTCGCGATGACGCCGCGCCAGCTTCTGCGCTGGGGGGTCGGCGTTGCTGCTGTGGGCAACCTGATCGTTGCGGCCGCGCCGGACTACTGGGGCGTGGTGGCCGGCTACGCCATTTCAAGCCTGGGGTTCGGCCTCGCCCGCCCAGGATTTACGGTGGGGGCTTCCCTGGCCGTGCGCCTCGAGGAGCAGGCGCGCGCCGCTGGCGCGATTGCAGCCGTCAATGGGATCAACGTGGTTCTCGCGCCCGCCTTTGTCCTCCTCTACCAGCACATCCAGGCTGCGCCCTTCCTCCTGAACGCCGGGCTGATGGTCGCCATGTTGATCTTCGCCTATCGGAACCCCCAGCTGAGGTCCGCCAATCCGCGGCCTGCCCGGGTCGAGGGGCCCGACGAGGCCCTGGTCTAACCGCCGCTGCGGAGCCTGGCGATCATGTCTGGAGACAGGTAGCCGTCCGCCACAAGGCCACGGGACTTCTGCCAGGCGCGCAGGGCCTGACGCGATTTCAGACCCATGACCCCGTCGACCTCTCCCACGTCGTATCCTTGCGACTTCAGGGCGGTCTGGGCGCCGGTCCGGTCTGAAAGCGAAAGGGGAGTCTCCTCCGGCCAGGGCCGGACCAGCCCAGGCCGTCCGGCGATCCGGTCCCCCAGCAGGCCCACCGCCATGGCGTAGGTCACGGCATTGTTGTAGCGCCGGATCACAAAGTGGTTGGGCAGGAGCAGGAACAGGGGCCCGCCCGCTCCCGTCGGCGCGATCAGGCTGGCCTCTCCGTTTCCAGCCGGCCAGCCGCCGCCGCCCAGCCTGGAAACCCCCAGGTCCCCCCACTGGGAGAGGGGGCATGTCAGGACCTCGCAGACCGAATAGTCGAATCCGGCCGGCGCGGTGACCTCGATCGCCCAGGGCTCCCGGCGTCTCCAGCCCGCCTGGGAGAGCAGGTTCGCTGAAGAGGCGAGGGCGTCGATCGGCGATCCCCAGACGTCCCGACGGCCATCGCCGTCGCCATCCACAGCCAGGCGCAGAAAGTTGGAGGGGATGAACTGGGTCTGCCCCATGGCGCCGGCCCAGGATCCAACCAGCTGGGCGCGCGAAACCTCCCTGGAGGCCAGGATCCTCAACGCCGCAAGAAGCTGTTCCTCGGCAAAGACGCGCCGGCGGCCTTCCGCGGCGAGGGTCGCCATGGAGCGGATGACGTCCTGGTCGCCCATGGCCGCCCCGTAGCCGGACTCCATGCCCCATATGGCGGCGAGGATTTCCTGGGGCACGCCCCGTTCGGACTCGATCCTGGACAGGGCAGCGGCATCGAGGCTGGCGAGACGTCGGCGACCGATTGCGGCCTGATCCTCCGAGGCCGCCCGTCGCACGTAATGGCTGAAGGGTCTGGAGAACTCGGGCTGGTTGCGGTCGGACCCGCGGACCCTGGGATCGGGCGTCAGTCCGGAGAGCTCCCGGTCCACGAGGTCAGCAGGTAGGCCTGAGCGGACTGCGGTTTTCCTGAAGTCGTCGAGCCAGGCCTGGAAGGCGGCATCGACAGACTCGGTCCCGGCGACGACGGGGTCCGATCCCCGCGCCGGGGTCGCGAGCGCGGCTGTGGCGGTGGCGAGGAAGGTACGACGCTTCATACCAGGAGGATTAGGCCGCTGCGGTCGCGGGGGCAATTGACTCGGCGCGACCCGTTCCGTATACGCGCCGCTCACTTGGTCGCCCGGGCTCCTGTCCCGCACCCAGAGAAGTCGAAGGTCATGAAGGTCAGAAGCTCGCTCAAGTCGCTCAAGACGCGTCACCGCGACTGCAAGCTCGTGCGCCGCAAGGGCGTAGTCTACGTTATCAACAAGACCAACCCGCGCTTCAAAGCCAAGCAGGGCTGATACGCCTGCGCCGCCCCCTGGGGCGGGGGGTTTTCCACAGATCATCCGTACTCGCCGCCACTCAAAGGCGGCTGAAGACGCGACTCTGCTCGCCTGCACGGTTAGGTTTCCGGCCCCAACCCCGACACAATTCTGCAGGAGCCTGATGCCATGTCCGGTGAAGACGCCCACTCCGAAGTTCTGAACCAGGACGCCCAGGGACGGCTGCGGACCATTATCGAGCGGGTCGAGCGCCTCGAGCAGGAAAAGTCTGAGGTCATGGAGCAGATCAAAGAGATCTTCGCCGAGGCCAAGGGTGGCGGCTTTGACACCAAGATCATCCGCAAGGTCGTCCGCATCCGTAAGCAGGATCGCGCCAAACGCCAGGAGGAGGAGGCCATCCTCGACCTCTACCTCGCTGCGATCGGCGAGATTTGAAGTCCCGCCCGCCCGACCCCAGGGAAGCAGCGCGCCGTTCGGCGCTGAATGCGCTCAGGCGGGCGCGGCGGAAGGCGGACCGCGCCGGGGTCGACCTTTCGGAATGGGAGGGCGAGTTTCTCGGTTCTGTCGAGACCCGAATCCTCACCTTCGGCCGGGCCTTCGGCGACCCGGAGAAGGGGGCCCCAGGCCAGGCGCTGTCGGCGCTCCAGCAGAGAAAGCTCAAGGAAATCGCCGCCAAGGCTGCGGGCGGGGAACCTGACGCAAAGACCGGTCGCTTCGCCAGGGGGGGGCTGGGGCGAAGGCGCCGTCCGGGTCCGCAGGCGAACGACGAGCCCTAGATCCCGTTCCGAGAGGCGGAAGCCGGTTTTCGGAACAGACCCCAGGCTCGAAGCCGGGGGTCAGGCGTCGGTAAGACCCGCCAGCTCACCAAGGCCGTTCTCCCTGACCTTCCGGTAGAGAGTTGATCTTCCGATCCCGAGTCGCCGCGCAATTTCGCTCATGTGTCCCTCATACTGCTCGATCGCGAGGCGGATCAGATCGCCTTCGATCGCGTCTAGCGACCGGATGTGGCCATCTTCGTCCAGAATACGCACGGGACTCTCGCCCTGGCCGGTGGCCGCGGCGACCAAGGAGGTGTCGGCGGCCTCCCATGCGGGCTGTGGCGTTTCGACAACGGCGGCGGGTATGGGCGGAGACAGGCCTGAGACGGCCGGAAAGTCGTAGGGCTGGAGCGCGGGGCCGTCGGCCAGGACAATGGCCCTATAGATCGCGTTTTCCAGTTGCCGGATGTTCCCCGGCCAGTCGTGATTGACCAGGAGGCTCAGGGTCTCCGGTGTGAGGCGGGTGATTGGGCGGCCCTCCTCCAGGCTGAAGCGCCGGATGAAGGAGTCCGCCAGTTCGGGAATGTCCTCTCGGCGCCCGCGCAGGGGCGGTGCCTCGATGGGAAAGACATTCAGCCGGTAGAAAAGATCCTCACGGAAGGCGCCTTCGGCGACGGCCCGGGCGAGGTCGCGGTTGGTTGCGGAGATGATCCGGACATCCACCTTGACCGAACTGCGGGCGCCGACAGGATCCACTTCGCCCTCCTGAAGGACGCGCAGGAGCTTGACCTGCATGTCCAGAGGAAGCTCGCTGACCTCGTCGAGAAGCAGGGTTCCGCCGTTCGCTTCCTGGAACTTCCCGGCATGGCGGTTCGAGGCACCCGTGAAGCTCCCCTTCTCGTGGCCGAACAGGATGGACTCGACGAGCGCCTCGGGGATGGCCCCGCAGTTCACAGCGACGAAGGGCCGGCCGGCGCGGTCCGACGAGCCGTGCACCGCCCGGGCGACCACTTCCTTGCCGACACCGCTTTCCCCGGAGATCAGCACCGGGATCGAAGACCGCGCCGCCCGCTCGCCCATCCTGCGGACCTGGCCCATGGCGGCGGATGTGCCCACCAGATCGCTGAAGGTCGTCCTGCCTTCCGCCCGCTTACGCAGCTGGGCGACCTCCGAGCGCAGCGCCCCGATGGACAGGGCGTTGTGGATCGAGATGGTGATCCGCTCTGGCGACACCGGCTTGACGAAGAAGTCCGTGGCCCCGGCCTGCATGGCCTGGACCACGGTGTCGATCCCGCCGGAAGCCGTCAGTACGATGACCGGCTGCTGATGGGCGCGTGATCGAAGTTCGGAAAGGGTTTCCAGGCCTGAACGCCCGGGCATGACGAGATCCAGCAGGATCAGGTCGCAGGGGGAACCGGCCGCAAGGCGCGCCAGCAGGGCATCGCCGCCTTCCAGCAGCGCCGCAGTGAAGCCCTCCCGCTCGAGGACAGCCTGGATCAGGCGCCTCTGGGTCGGATCATCATCCACCACGACAATCGTCTTACTCATCTACTGCATGTCCCCGGCGCGTGGCCTGCGATCCAGTCCGCTGTCCTCCGGCACTGTGGCGGTACCAGGTAAAGGCGGGGTTTCCGGCTTGTGAGTAAGAGGTTAACGGGCTCAACAAGTGATGCAACGTCACGGCTTGCCGTCCCGGCCCGCTTGCGCATAGTACGCTTGGCCCAATGTGGCCGATCCGGGGAGGGAACGATGACGCTTAAGCGCCTTGTGGGAGTATTCGCCTTGACGGTCCTGTTGGCAGCCTGCGGACAGGCTGGCGGCAAGGGCGGTCGGGTGGACGGGCAGCGCCTGGCCTCGGCCACCGGCAACGGCGAGTGGCTCGCCGTCGGCCGGACCTACGACGAGCAGCGCTACAGCCCCCTCGACAAGATCAACATCTCGAACGTCAAGGACCTGGGACTTTCCTGGTACTACGAGTTCGACACCGACCGCGGCCAGGAGGCCACCCCGGTCATGGTGGACGGTGTGCTCTACACCACCACTGCCTGGTCCAAGGTCTTTGCCTTCGACGCCCGGACGGGCGCCCTGAAATGGTCCTTCGATCCCAAGGTGGACGGCTCCAAGGGCTATGATGCCTGCTGCGACGTCGTGAACCGGGGCGTGGCCGTCTGGAAGGGTAAGGTCTATTTCGGCACCCTCGACGGTCGTCTCATCGCCCTGAACGCTGAAACCGGCAAGCCGGTCTGGACGGCCCAGACCACCGACAACTCCAAGCCCTACACCATCACCGGGGCCCCCCGGATCGTTAAGGACAAGGTCCTGATCGGGAACGGCGGCGCCGAGTACGGCGTGCGCGGCTATGTTTCCGCCTATGACGCGGCCACAGGCAAGAGGGTCTGGCGCTTCTACACGGCCCCGAACCCCGAGGGTAAGCCGGACGGCGCGGCCTCGGACAAGATCATGGCTGAAAAGGCCGGCGGCACCTGGTTCGGCGAGACCTGGAAAAAGACGGGCGGCGGCGCGACCATCTGGGACTCCATGGCCTATGACCCGGACCTGGACATCATCTACCTCGGCGTCGGCAACGGAACCCCCTGGAACCACCAGAAGCGCTCGGACGGCAAGGGCGACAACCTGTTCGTGTCCTCCATTCTCGCCCTGAAGCCGGATACCGGCGAATACGTCTGGCACTACCAGACCACCCCGGGCGAGAGCTGGGACTACACCGCCACCCAGCACATCATGCTGGCCGACCTGAACATTGCCGGCCAGCCCCGCAAGGTGCTGATGCAGGCGCCCAAGAACGGCTTCTTCTATGTGGTCGACCGGGCGACCGGCCAGCTGATCTCGGCCAATGCCTATGCCCCCGTCACCTGGGCCAAGGGCGTCGACATGAAGACCGGTCGTCCCATCGAGGTCCCCGGCGCACGGTACGAAAACGCCCCCGCCCTGGCGCTTCCAGGGCCCCTCGGCGCCCACAACTGGCAGCCGATGGCCTTCAACCCGAAGGAAGGGCTGGTCTACATCCCCGCCCACTCGGCGCCCTTCGCCTACACCAACGTCAAGGAGTTCAAGTACCGGCCCGGCGGCTGGAACCTTGGCAATGACATCCTGGCCAACGCCCTGCCGGACGACGCCGCCCAGCTCAAGGCCATCAAGGCCATGTACAAGGGTCAGCTGATCGCCTGGGACCCGGTGGCTGGCAAGGCGCGCTGGACAGTTGAGCATCCCTTCTTCTGGAACGGCGGCGTCATGTCCACAGCTGGCGGACTTGTCTTCCAGGGCGCAGGCGAGGGCGACTTCGTGGCGTACGAGGCCGCCACTGGCAAGAAGGTCTGGAGCTTCGACACCGGCAACGGCATCGTCGCTGCACCCTCGACCTATGAGCTGGATGGCCAGCAGTATGTGGCCCTTATGGTGGGCTACGGCGGGGCGGGCCCCATCTCGGCCTCCGTCATGCTGAAGGACCGGCCCCGGCTTCCGGGTCGCCTGATGGTCTTCAAGCTCGGTGGCAAGGCGACGGCTAAGCCCTACGTCATTCCGGAAATCGCGGCCCTTGACCTGACCCAGGTAAGTACCGGTTCCGGGGACGCCAAGCACGGCTTCGCCCTTTACCACGAGAACTGCCAGGTCTGTCACGGGCCGAGCGCTTCGGGGGCCTACCTGCCGGATCTGCGCAAGTCGCAGATGCTGCTCACGGCGGACAACTTCAAGTCGGTCGTCCTCGAAGGCACCCTGGCCAAGAACGGCATGGCCAGTTTCTCGAGGTTCCTGAACGCCAAGGAGACCGAGGACATCCGCGCCTATATCCTCACCGAGGCGAAGAAGTCCCAGGCCCGGACGGCCGCCAACCCGGCGGTCCCGCCGAAGGGCTGACCCTCGGGTCAGGCCTGGACCCTGAAGGGCGGTCGCCAGTCCGGTGGCCGCCCTTTTCCTTTCCAAGAGTGTAAATCCGACCTAGGTTCCCATCGTCCTCGGGGAGCCGCGCGCAGGCGGCTGAGAGGCGGGTGAGCCCGCGACCCGCAGAACCTGATCCGGGTCATGCCGGCGAAGGGAATGGCGCCTCGAAAACGCTCGCCCGAGCCGGATGTCCCGCTGCATGCGGAGCGCGTCCATGAACGTCCAGAATCCCATCCGTCCCGGTGTCGCCACCGGAGCCATCCCCGGATCCCGCAAGGTGCACCAGGTGGGCAGCCTCTGGCCGGACATCCGGGTGCCGTTCCGGGAGGTCGCGGTCCATCCCTCCGCCAAAGAGCCCCCGGTCACCCTCTACGATCCGTCCGGCCCCTACACTGACCCCACCGTCGAGATCGACATCAACCGGGGCCTTCCCCGCACCCGCGAGCCCTGGGTGGTCTCCCGGGGCGACGTGGAGAGGGTCGCCATCCCCCGCCAGGTCCGCCCCGAGGACAATGGCGGGGCCTCCGGGGCCCACCTCGCCCCAGCCTTCGACACGCCCCGCCGGGTCTACCGCGCCCGCGCCGGCGCGACGGTGACCCAGCTGGACTATGCGCGCCGGGGGATCATCACGCCTGAGATGGAGTACGTGGCGATCCGCGAGAACCTGCGTCGCCAGGCCTCGGATCCGACCCTGCGCGACGGCGAGGACTTTGGCGCCGCCATCCCCGACTTCGTGACCCCGGAATTCGTCCGCGACGAGGTGGCCAGGGGGCGGGCGATCATCCCGGCCAACATCAACCACACCGAGCTGGAGCCCATGGCCATCGGCCGCAACTTCCTGGTCAAGGTGAACGCCAACATCGGCAATTCCGCCGTCCTCTCCACAGTCGCCGACGAGGTGGACAAGATGGTCTGGGCGATCCGCTGGGGTGCCGACACGGTGATGGACCTGTCCACCGGCCGCAACATCCACAACATCCGCGACTGGATTGTCCGCAACAGCCCGGTCCCGATCGGCACGGTGCCCATCTACCAGGCCCTCGAGAAGGTCGGCGGCGTCGCCGAGGATCTCAACTGGGAGGTCTTCCGCGACACCCTCATCGAGCAGGCCGAGCAGGGCGTGGACTATTTCACCATCCATGCCGGGGTCCGGCTGGCCTACGTCCCCCTGACGGCCAAGCGGGTCACCGGCATCGTCTCCCGGGGCGGCTCCATCCTGGCCAAGTGGTGCCTGGCCCATCACCGCGAGAACTTCCTCTACGAGCACTTCGAGGACATCTGCGAGATTATGCGGGCCTATGATGTCTCGTTCAGCCTGGGCGACGGGCTGCGGCCAGGCTGCCTGGCCGACGCCAACGACGCCGCCCAGTTCGCCGAGCTGGAGACCCTTGGCGAGCTGACAAAGGTGGCCTGGAAGCACGGGGTCCAGACCATGATTGAGGGGCCGGGCCACGTGCCCATGCATAAGATCAAGGCCAACATGGACAAGCAGCTGGAGGTCTGTGGCGAGGCGCCCTTCTACACCCTGGGCCCGCTGACCACGGATGTGGCGCCTGGCTATGATCACATCACCTCAGCCATCGGCGCGGCCATGATCGGCTGGTTTGGCACGGCCATGCTCTGCTACGTCACGCCGAAGGAGCATCTGGGGCTTCCCGACCGCAAGGACGTCAAGGACGGGGTCATCGCCTACCGGATCGCCGCCCACGCTGCAGACCTCGCCAAGGGCCACCCGGCCGCCCGCGCCTGGGATGACGCCCTGTCCCGGGCCCGCTTCGAGTTTCGCTGGGAGGACCAGTTCAACCTCGGCATGGATCCGGAGACCGCCCGCGCCTATCACGACGAGTCCCTGCCCAAGGAGGCCTTCAAGACCGCTCACTTCTGCTCGATGTGCGGTCCGAAGTTCTGCTCCATGAAGATCAGCCAGGAGATTCGCGACGCGGCTGCGGCCCAGAATGACGTGGCAGAGGGCATGGCCGAGATGGCTCGGCGCTTCCGCGACGGAGGTGGAGAGGTCTATGTTCCCACCGGGGCGTCCACCCTGGAATAGGCGGCCCGGAGGAGTGCGCGCGCCATGCTGATATCCAACCTGACCCTGATCGGCCTTGCGGCCCTGCTGATCCTGACCAAGGAAGTCGGCTATAGGTGCAATCGCTGGTCGCGGCAGCGACGGGAAATGACAAGCGAAGAAGGATCGTCCTTCGTTATGTCGTCGGCCCTCACGCTTCTGGCGCTCCTGATCGGCTTCACCTTTGGAATGGCCCAGTCCAACTTCGAACTGCGCCGGGACCTCGTGACCCATGAGGCCAACACCATCTCCACGGCGCACCTTCGTCATCAGCTCCTGAACCCTGGCCACAGACGGGAACTCAACAGCCTCATGGCCGAATATATCCGGGTCCGGATGGGCTTCAGCCGGACCGGTGGGGACCCTAAAGCGGTAGAGGCGGTCGGCGTGCAGACAGGCCAGATCCAGGCGAAGATCTGGGAGGTCACGGACCGGGCGCTGGAGACGCCGGAGGGGCAACGCATCTCTGTCCCACTTCTCAACGCCACCAATGAAATGTTCGACGACGCGGAGCGACGTTACGCGGCCTTCGACGCCAAGATCCCGGAGCGTATCCTCCGGAGCCTTTTGGCCTATGCGGTCGGGTCGTCGTTTCTTGTCGGGCTGACCCTTGCGGCGTTAGGATCCCGGCACTTCATCTCGACCAGTGGTCTCTTTGTCCTGATCGCCCTTGCCCTGAGCCTGATCATCGACATGGACAACAGCGCCGTGGGGCTGATCACCACCTCCCAGGCGCCCATGGAACGGGTCTCCAAGATGATTGAGTCCGAGCTGAAGCTTCCGGGGTAAGCGCTCGGCCCCGGTTGGCGCGTCCGGCCGGGCGTGGCAAAGGTGCCCGTGACATCTGATCCGAGGTTCCTTCCATGGTCGCCAACCCTGTCGCTGATCCCGAGGAATGCCGGGCCTTCATGGCCGCCCACCCCGAGATCCGGTTCGTCGAGGTCGTCTTCACAGGCATGACCGGCGTACCGCGCGGCAAGCGCCTGCGGATCGAGGAACTGCCGGCGGTCTATGACTATGGCCGCTTCCTGCCGGGCTCCATCCTGGTGGTCGACACCCTGGGTGCCGACTGCGAGGACACCGGACTGGTCTGGGAGGACGGCGACGCCGACCGCCGGGCCCGTCCCATCCCGGGAACCCTGACCCCTGCGCCCTGGCTGGGCCCCGATGTCGCCCAAGTCTTTCTGTCCATGTACGAGCTGGACGGAGCCCCCAACGACCTCGATCCGCGGCATGTGCTGCGCCGGGTCCTCGATCGCTATGCGGCCGATGGCCTGACCCCCGTCGCTGCCTGCGAGCTGGAGTTTTACCTGGTCGACATGGCCCGGGGCCCGAACGGCGAGGTCCTGCCGGCGCGATCAGTCCGCACCGGCCGAAGGCCCGAGGGCATCCAGGTCTATGGCCTTCCCGAGATCGAGGATCATGCGCCCTTCCTGCGCGAGCTCTGGGCCACAGCCGATATCCTGGGCATCCCCCTCGAGGGTGCGATCTCCGAATTCGCCCCGGCCCAGCTGGAACTGACCCTGCACCACAAGCCCGACGCCATGGCCGCCGCCGATGACGCCGTACGCTACAAGCGCGCGGTCAAGGGGATCGCCCCGCGCCACAGCTGCGAGGCCACCTTCATGGCCAAGCCCTGGGCCGACCGTGCCGGCAGCGGCTTCCACGTCCACCTCAGCTTTGCCGACGCCTCAAGCGCCAACCTGTGCGCCGACGACCGGCTCGAGGGCTCTGACCTCCTGCGGCACGCCATCGGCGGCATGAAGGCCCTGATGTCGGACTGCATGGCCATTCTGGCGCCCAACGCCAACAGCTACCGGCGGTTCCGAGCCAACTCCTATGCCCCCGTGGCGCCGACCTGGGGCGTGAACAACCGCACGGTTTCCCTCCGGGTGCC
>NZ_JBAXIM010000016.1:0-26616 GCF_037138395.1 Phenylobacterium sp. | reverse complement strand
TCACGGAGACGGCGACGGCCCAGGGCGACTTACCGCCAATGTCGAGGCCGATGGGTGCGTGCACCCGGCCCAGTATGTCCTCGCTGACCCCGGCCGCACGGAGCGGCTCCAGTCTCTCCCCGAGCCGCCGCTTGGCGCCCAGGAGGCCCACATAGCCGGCCCCGGACGGCAGGGCGGCGGCCAAGGCCTCGCGGTCCAGTTCGAGGTTATGCGAGGCGATGGCGATGGCGGTCCAGGCGTCGGTCCCGATGGCCGCCAGGGCCTCGGCGGGTGCCTCGCGGCTATAGGCCAGGCCGGGCGCTGGAGGGGCCGACTCCGGACCCTTTCCCCGCACCAGAGTCGTCTCGAATCCAGATTGGGCGCCCAGCCAGGCGATGGCCAGGGCCGTGGGGTCTGATCCGAAGACGACCAGTCTTTGGGCGGGGTCGCAATGCCTGCGGAAGGCGCCCGGCCAGTCTTCGACGGCCTCCGGAGCCCCGCAGGCCCGGCGGGTGCCGTCGGTCAGCCAGTCGACCGGGCGTCGGGCCCGCCAGGCGTCGAGCAGGCTCCCCAGGGCGGGGTCGTCCGAAGGGATGCGTTCGAGCAGGATCTCGATCCTCGCCCCACAGAGGAGCCGGATGTCCGGCCAGGGGCTGCCCTCTCCATAGACCAGGCGCCGAGGCGCGCCGTCCTCGAGGCAGGCATAGGCATGGTCGGCGATATCCGATTCCACGCAGCCGCCCGAGAAATAGCCAGCGACGAGGTCTGGGCCTTCATCCCCCGACGGCGAAAAGACCATCTGGGTCCCGACCGGGCGGGGGCCGCCGCCCTCCACGGCCACCAGGGTGGCCAGCACGGCTGGCTGGCCCCGGCTGCGGACCTGGTCGAGGACCGGGCGAACATCATCGACGAATCCGAAGACCGGCCAGTCGGGAAGGGGAGTTCTCATGGGTGGAATTTAACCCCCTGTAAGCATTTCAGAAACCGCTTCTTTAGGCATTGGCGTCAAGATGGGTCCATCAGTCACTCAGGGCGTACCTGAAGAAATCATGTCTTCACCTGTTTCCAAGCTTGGCCTCGGTTCGGGGCAGTTCGCGCTCGACCGGGCTCCGGTCCGCGGCCGTCCGCCTCGCGCTGAGGTCCAGGATATACTTGAAGTCGCGGCCCGCTCGGGAATCCGCCTCTTCGACGTCACCGGCCGCTCGGCCCAGGCCGAGCGCGAGATCGGCGAGGTCCTGCCGCGCCCGGATCGCTTCAATGTCTGCATTTCCACCATCCGTCCGGACCGGGGTCCGGACATGATCGAGGCCGAAGCCCGCGCAAGCCTCGACCGGCTTGGCGTCTCCCAGGCCGAGTGCATCATCGTGCCCTCGGTCGCTGAGCTACTCGGGCCTCACGGCGCCGCCCTCTGGGACCGCCTGAAGGCCCTTCGCGACTCGGGCCTGACCCGCAAGATCGGGGTCTCCGTCTTTGCATCAGATGATCCGCTGGGCGTCGCCCGCAGGTTCCGACCCGACATTGTCCAGGCGCCCGCCAGCCTTCTGGACCAGAGGCTCATCAATGACGGCACCCTGGCCGCCATTGCCGGCCTCGGCATGGAGGTCCACCTCAGGTCCATCTTCCTGAACGGCCTGATCCTGCTGCCGCCCGACCGGGCGCCCAGCCACCTTCGGGAGGCCGCCGCCCGGATTTCCCGCGCCCGCCGCATGATCGCCGAGGGTCGGTCCGATCCCCTTCAGGCGTCCCTGGGCTTTGCCCTTTCGAGACCCGAGGCCACCGCCGTCCTGGTCGGTGTGGCCTCCGCCGCCGAACTCAATGCCGTGGTCGCCGCCGCCGCCAGTCCGCCGCCGGACCTGGACTGGGACGACATGGCCATCGACGATCCTGACGCCCTCGATCCCGGCTCCTGGGCTGCCGCCTAGAGTCGCTCCGGACGGAAGACTGGGGGGCTCAGGCCCAGACGCCGAAGGGATCGGCCGGTTCCTGTTCCAGCGCCTTCGCGACTGCCGGATGGGTGAGATGGCCCTTGTGGACGTTCAGCCCGCGCGCCAGGTGCGGATCGCTTGCGAGGGCCTCGAGGCCATGATCCGCGAGCTTCAGGACAAACGGTAGGGTGGCGTTCCCCAGGGCCTCGGAGGCTGTCCGCGGGACCGCTCCCGGCATGTTGGCCACGCAGTAGTGGACCACTCCGTCGACGATATAGGTCGGCTCATGGTGGGTGGTTGGCCGGCTGGTCTCGAAGCAGCCGCCCTGGTCGATGGCGACATCGACGATCACCGAACCGGGCGTCATGCGCGCCAGATGCTCCCGCCGCACCAGCCGGGGCGCCGCGGCCCCGGGTGCGAGCACCGCCCCGATCACCACGTCCGCTGCGAGGATCTCGGCCTCCACGACATCGAGGCTGGAATACCGGGTGCGGATTCGCCCGGCGAAGAGGTCGTCAAGCACCCGGAGCCGGGGAATCGACCGCTCCACCACAGTGACCTGGGCCCCCAGGCCCACAGCCATCCGGGCGGCGTTGGTGCCGACCATGCCGCCGCCCAGTATGGTCACCCGGGCCGGGGGTGAGCCCGCCACGCCTGGAAACAGGAGGCCCATACCGCCATTATGCTTCTGCAGATGCTGGGCGGCGGCCAGGACCGACAGGCGCCCTGCGATCTCGGACATCGGCGCCAGCAAGGGCAGGCCGCCCTGGGCGTCGGTGACGGTCTCGTAGGCGATGGCGGTGCAGCCTGAATCCTGCAGGCCCGCCGCCTGCGCCGGATCGGGCGCCAGGTGCAGATAGGTGAAGAGGATATGGTCCGGAGTCAGGCGTGCCCATTCGACCGCCTGCGGCTCCTTGACCTTGATGATCAGCTGCGCACCCCGGAAGACGTCCTCGGCGTCCGCCGCCATCCGGGCCCCCGCCGCCGCATAGGCCGCGTCCGGAAAGCCCGACCCTTCCCCGGCGCCCGCCTGCACCACCACCACGTGGCCATGGGCGATCAGTTCACGGACGGCACCAGGGCTCAGCCCCACGCGGTGCTCGTCCGGCTTGATTTCACGGGGAACCCCGATCCGCATGGCGCTGTCTCCTCTTGTCCGCCCGGCGTCAGCGCGGGCGAGGGTTAAGTATGCAGTCCGCGAGCCCGTCCCTTCGAACGGTCCCTGCCGCTGCACCGATCCTTCCGGACCGGCGCTGTACATATGGGCCCGGCTTCGCTGCGCGCCACTTCAGGGGGCTGGGAAGTATCGCCGCGAGGCGGGCGGCCTGGGCCGGGGAGAGACGGTCAGCTCCGACGCCGAAGTTACGAAGGGCAGCGGCTTGGGCACCATAGACGCCAGGACCCCACTCGATGGTGTTGAGATAGACCTCGAGGATCCTGCGCTTGCCCCAGCCAGACTCGATCAGCACGGTGAACCCGGCCTCCAGTCCCTTGCGAAGGTAGGATCTCTGCGGCCAGAGGAAGACGTTCTTGGCGGTCTGCTGGCTGATAGTCGACCCGCCACGGACCCGGTCCGACCGTTCGTTGTGCGCCCAGGCCGCCTGCATGGCCTCGAATTCGAAGCCGCGGTGGCTGCAGAACCCGGCGTCCTCGGCGGCAATGACGGAGCGGACGAGGGCCGGCGAGATTTGATCGATAGGCCGCCAGTCGCGCGCGAATCCCTTTCCCTCGAGGGACCTCTGGACCATCAGGATCGTCACTGGCGGTGGAACGAAACGGTAGACGGCGACAAGGGCGATGGGCAGGCCCACGAACAGCCAGAGGGCCACCACCAGGATCCGTGTCCACCATCGCCCTCGGGGGCGGCCGGTTCTGTCGCCTCGCGTCATACGCTAAGGATAGGCCATGCCCGCGGCGAGGCAAACGCGCTGACAAGGCGGCGGCACCGGTGCTAGTCATTCGAGCGCCATCGCCGGAGGCGACCGGCACCAAGGAGGTCGACATGAAGGTCAGCGAAGCGGTCGAACATCGGGTCTCGATTCGGGCCTTCCGTCCGGAGTGCCCCTCCGCAGATGTGGTGCGGGGGATACTCGAGGCGGCAGCCCGGGCGCCCTCGGGCGGCAACCTGCAGCCCTGGAAGGTCTATGCCCTGACCGGCGCGCCCCTCGAGGACCTCAAGGCCCGGGCGGCGGCCAACCCGATGGGTGAGACCCCCGAGTACGAGGTCTATCCGCCGAATCTCTGGGACCCCTTCCGTACCCGTCGATTCCAGAACGGCGAGGACCTGTACGCCACCATCGGCATCCCGCGTGAGGACAAGCCGGCTCGTCTGCGCCAGCTGGCGCGCAACACAGAGCTCTTCGGCGCCCCCGTGGGCCTGTTCTTCTGCCTCGACCGCAAGCTCGGACCTCCGCAGTGGTCGGACCTGGGCATGTACATGCAGACGGTCATGCTGCTGGCGGTAGAGCAGGGGCTGGACACCTGCGCCCAGGAATACTGGGCCCGCTATCCGCAGACGGTGGCCGAGGTCCTCGGCCTTGCCGACGACCACATGCTGTTCGCAGGCATGGCGCTCGGCTGGCGGGACGAGGCTGCCCCCATCAACACCCTGCGCTCGGCCCGGGATCCCTTCGAGACCTGGGGAGAGCTGCGGGGTTTCTGAGGCCAGAGCCTGTTCCCTTAAGACGGAACGTCCGAAATCAGAATCTTGATCCACGCCGCAAATGTCGTCGTCAATCGAGCCGCCGCCGATACGGGCCTTGCGCTCCCGACGGCCGGTGGCGATTTTGCCGTTGGCGTGATCGCATTCGAAGGACAATGGCTGGGAGCCGAGTTCGAGAGCGATCTCATCCGGATGTGCACGCGTGAAGGCATGGCGGTCGCCAAGGCCAAGGGAAAGCTGAAGGGCAAGCAGCCGAAGCTGTCGCCGATGCAGAACCGGGAATTGCGCCGCATGTACGACACAGGCAATTGTCCTTTCAGTGATCTTTCATGTGTGTTAACCGCGTGCCGGCCGACGGTCTCTCGGACTTTGGCAAGGCAGCTGCCTGCAGGCTGAGAGCGCCGGGGTCTCGCCCCTTGCAAGCCTCGGTCCGGAAATGAGCACTATTTCACACGCTATCGCCCCGGCCCCTTGACCGGGGCGACATTCGAAGGGGGAAGGTGATGATGGGCTGGACGCGACTGCTTGCCGCGCTGACTTTGATGCTTTTTGCTATGCCGGTGGCGGCGCGCGGCGCCGATCCGCTGCCGTCATGGCATGACACCGGGCCGAAGCAGGCGATTATGGCCTATGTCGGCAAGGTCACCGCGAAAGGTCCTGGCTATGTTGCCCCGGCCGAACGCATCGCGGTGTTCGACAACGACGGAGCGCTCTGGCCCGAAAACCCGGTGCCATTCCAGGCGGCCTATGCCTTTGACGAAATCAGGCGTCGCGCGCCAGCCGAGCCGGCACTCGCCGCCGACCCGATGGTCCAGGCGCTGCTCGCCGGCGACATGACGACGCTGCTCGCCGGAAAGCATCATGACGGCTTGATGCACATCATGGCGCTGACCCATGCCGGGATGACCACCGATGAATTCAACGCCGCCGTCAGCGCCTGGATGAACACCGCCCGCCATCCAAAGTTCGGCAGACCCTATGACCAGCTAACCTACCAACCGATGCAGGAATTGCTACGCTATCTGCGAGCCAACGGCTTCAAGACGTTCATCGTATCCGGGGGCGGGGCCGATTTTATGCGGGTCTGGAGCGAGCGTGTCTATGGCATCCCGCCCGAACAGGTTGTCGGATCGAGCACCCGATCACGCTTTGAAACGCGCGACGGCAGGCCGGTGCTTGTCAAGACGATGGACGCCGTGTTCGTCGACGACAAGGACGGCAAGCCCGTGGGCATCCAGCAGTTCATCGGCCGCCGTCCGATCGCGGCGTTCGGCAACAGCGACGGCGACAAGGCTATGCTGGAATATGTCACGATCGGCAATCCGCACCCCAGCTTTGGCATGATCGTCCGCCACACCGATGCGGCGCGCGAATATCAATATGACGTCAATCCCAAAAGCAGTGGCACGTTGGTGGACGCATTAAAGGAAGCGCCGGCGCGTGGCTGGACAGTAGTCGACATGGCGGCCGATTGGCGGACTGTGTTTGCTGACACAGCGCCCGGAAAGAAAGCTGATGTCCGGGTGACCGAACGGCAATGACGGCTGCACCCGCAGTTTCCACAGCGGCGGCGGATGCACAGTTCCTTGCCAGCGTCGCGGCGCTGCTCGGAACACCCACCTGACCTGACCAAGCCCCATCTGACTCTGCACCTGAGGTTTGACATTGAAGCGCCCGGCACCCTTGCGAAAGCCCAGAATGCCGCCGGTCCGGTAGACCGTTATTGCCATCGCGTGCCCTGCGCTGCTTTCGACCAGCGCAGGCCATGCCTCGCCATTATCGTTCAGCGGCGATTGGACCCAATTCCCTGCCGCATCGGTTGCGGGCAGCGGCGATTTTCGATCCGAAAACCGGATCCCACTTATCGGAACAGGATCTAGAGGTCGAAGACGCCTGCGCCGCCAGCTTCGTCGCCCCAGGCAAGCCGCCGGGCCTTCCGGCTGAAGGCGAGGGCCGAAATGGACTCGCCCTTATCGGCCTTGTGCATGTCGATCCGCTGGCCAGTGAGGTCGCAGGTCCAGACCCGGCCGTCCTCCAGGCCCGCCGCGACCAGGCGGGAGTTTGGATCTGCCGCCACCCGGGCGACCAGGGCGCTCTCGTCATAGCCGATCTCGGCGGCTTCCTTGCCAAGGGGGCCAGCCGAACCGGAGAAGGGCCAGACAACCGCGCCATTGGCGCCGGACGTGACCAGCATCTGGCCCTTGGAGAGGAAGGCGAGGCTCTTCACCTTCGCCGGGTATCCACCCATCTTCAGATTCTTGTCGTCGGCGACGCGCCAGCCGTGCAGGGCGTTTTCCTGCATGGCGCTCATCAGGAACTTGCTGTCCGGGCTCCAGGCCAGGGCGATGTGACTGCCGGCCCACTTGAGGAGCTCCGGCTTTTGCTCGGCGATGCGGGCATACCAAAGCCAGGCTCCCCCGTAGGTGGCCGCCGCCAGCCGCCGGCCGCGCGGATCAAAGGCCAGGTCGGTGACGGACCGCTCGTGGGCGAAGAGGCGTCGGAAGTCCGGGGCGGCGACGTCCCGGACCTGGACCTCGCGGCCCGCGGCCCAGGCGATCAGCCCCGACGGCTCACTGGCCGCCAGGGCGTCGATCCAGCGCCCCGGGGACCTTTCCAGCACCTGGCAACCGGAGGACTGGGTCCAGACCAGGGCGCCATCGTCACCCCCTGTCAGGAGCCCTTGTCCCGAGGGGTGGACCGCGGCGCAAAGGACCGCGCCACCATGAGCCGTATGGACCTGTCCGTCCTCGCTGCGCACGGTTCCGTCGCCGAGGGCGAACCAGGCTCTGTCGTCGGAATCGAACAGGGCGGCGGTCACAAAAGCATCAAAGGCATGGGTCATTTCGCCTCCATACCCCCGGTGGGCGAGACTGGGGAAGGGGTACGTCCGGTTGGGGCTTTACAATCCCTGTCTGATTGGCGATGGATTTTTCCACGCAGTTGGACGCCGCGGGCGTCCTGAAGGGAAGGATTGTCTCATGGGTGCGAAGCTTGGCGGCGGTGGTAGCGGACGCTTCGATCTCGGCCAGAACAGCGAGATCAACGTTACGCCCTTCGTCGATGTGATGCTGGTGCTCCTCATCATCTTCATGGTGTCGATCCCTGCCGCCACGGTGTCCATCAAGCTTGACCTGCCGCCGGCCGTACCGCCGCCGCCCGGGACCAAGACCGAGGAGCCGACGGTCATCAATATCCAGAACGGCGGAATCTTCATCGGCGAAGCCGCCACGACGGTCGACACCCTCCCGGCGGACCTGGCCCGCAAGCTGAACAAGCCCGACCCGACGCAGGAGCGCGTCTACATCCGCGCCAACCGCGACGTTCGCTACGGCGACTTCATGCGGGTGATGAACACCCTGCAGGGCAATGGCTACTTCCAGGTCGCGCTGATCAACGAAGAGCTCTGATCGCTCTCCCCAAGAGGGGAACAGGGGCCCGCCCGGGAGACCGGGCGGGCCCTTCTGCTTGAGGGGTGGTGCCGCGGACTAGGCGGCGCAGGCCTCGAAGCCGGCCTTCAGGGCCTCCGGGTCCAGGTTGCGGCCGATGAAGACCAGCCGTGACGTCCGGGTCTCATCTTCGCGCCAGGGTCGCTGCAGGTCGCCTTCGAGGATCATGTGGACGGCCTGGAAGACCAGTCTGCGGTCTTCGCCCGCGACGCTCACAATGCCCTTGGCCCTGAGGATGTCCGGGCCCTGGGCCTGCAGGACATCATTGATCCAGGCGCTCACCCGGGGCCCATTCATCGGCCGCTCGTAGATCAGGGAGACGCTGGAGATCCCGGCCTCCGCCGCATGGTCGTGGGCATGGCCGTGATGAGGATCGTGGTCGTGCCCGTGCCCGTGCCCGTGCCCGTGATGAGGATCGTGGTCGTGCCCGTGATCGTCGCAGCTTTCGTCGTGGACGTGCCCGGGCTCGCCATGGGCGGGGTTCAGGAACTCGGGCTGGAGCTCGGTGATCCGCTCCAGGTCGAACCCGCCGCGGCCGAGGATCATGTCCAGGGGCACGTTCGAACGCTGGGCGCGGTGGATGGGGGCGAGGGGGTTCAGCCTGCGGATCCGCGCCTCAATGTCCCGCAGTTGGGCCTCGCTCACCAGGTCGGTCTTGTTCAGGATGATCTGGTCGGCAAAGGCGATCTGTTCGACGGCCTCCCGGGAGTCCGCGAGGCGCAGGGGCAGGTGGAGGGCATCGACCACCGTCGTCACGCTGTCCAGTTCGGTACGGGCCCGGACATCGTCGTCGACGAAGAAGGTCTGGGCGACGGGCCCCGGGTCGGCGAGGCCGGTGGTCTCTATGATGATGGCGTCAAAGCCGCCCTTGCGCTTCATGAGGCCGGACAGCACCCGGATGAGGTCGCCGCGCACCGTGCAGCAGACGCATCCGTTGTTCATCTCGAAGACTTCCTCGTCGGCGCCGACGATGAGGTCGTTGTCGATTCCCACTTCGCCGAACTCGTTGACGATGACCGCATAGCGCCGGCCATGGTCCTCCGAGAGGATGCGGTTCAGGAGCGTGGTCTTGCCGGCGCCGAGATAGCCGGTGAGAACGGTAACGGGGGTCTTCTGGGTCATGGTCCTTCCTCTAATCCCTCGGGCCGTCCGGGGGAACAGGCCGCGCAACTTGGCCAAGCCGCCTTCCTCATGTTACAAAGTTACACATAGGCCTCCCGGATGCGGGAGCGCGCCCGTCTTGCGAACCTTTCGACAGAGCCCCGTCATTCCCACTCTTCAGCCCGACCTCGCGCGAAATGAACGTCGGACCTGGCTGGCGGCCTTGCTTGTCGCCGGTGCCTCCGGCCTCCAGGTGGCGGCAGGCTTCGCCTTTGGATCTGTCGCCCTGATCGCCAACGGGGCGCACTCCGGGGCCCACCTCGCCACCCTCGCCGTCGCGGGCGGCGCCTACAGGATCGCCCGCTGGAATTCAGACAATCCCCGTCTGGCCCATGGGCCGGGGCGGATCGGGGACCTCGCGGCCTTCGCCAATGCGGTGCTCCTGGCCCTGGCAGCCTTTGGCCTGGCCGTTGAGAGCCTCGCCCGGCTAGTCCGGCCGGAGCCGACGGCCTATCCAGCGGCCCTCTACGCAGCGGCGGGTGGGCTGGCGCTGAACCTGCTCTGCATGGCCCTGCTGAGACCGCCTGCCGCCGACCGCAACCCCGACGCGGACTACAATCTCTCGGCCGCGCGCCTTCATGTGTCCGCCGATGCGGCGGTATCCGCCCTGACCCTCGCAGGCCTCGCAGCCGCCTGGCGCTTCGGCTGGTCCTGGGCGGATCCCCTGGCGGCCCTCTGCGGCGCGGCCCTGATCGCCCACTTCGCCACCTCCATCCTGAAGCGTGCCGGCGCGGCCCTGCTGGACATTCGCCAGACCCCGGCCCTGGAGGCCGAAATCCTCGCTCGCCTGGAGGCGGGGGGACTCCAGCCTCTCGAGGTCCGGGCCTGGCGACTGGGACCAGGCCGGAACGCGGTCTCGGTCAAGCTCGGAACGCCTGATCCAGAGGCGGGGGACCAAGTTCGTCGCGCCTTGATTGACCTGCCAGGGGTCAGCCGCATCTCCCTCGACCTCTCCTGACCCCGGACGGCTTGACGCTGGGCCCCGGATCAGTCCTCAACACCCCAATGCCCGCGTCCCGAGCTGCCTTCCCGCTGCCTCCGCCGCCGCCTGCGCCCGGTCTACGGGTCCGCAGCCTCGGGGTGCTCTGGGGGATCGCGGACGGCCTGTGGGCGGCACCCGGTCTCGTCGCCCGGACCCTGGCCGACCTGCCGTCAGCGGCGCGCCGCGTTCCGGAGGCCCTGCTCGACCTGGGGGTCTCCGCGCTCCTGCTTGGCTTCCGCAGGCCTGCCGCCACCCTTTGTCTCATCCTTCTGGTTACGGGAGGGTCGATTGCCGCCGCTGCCGCCGCGCCCATTTTCCGGGACCTTGAGGGAACGGCCTCCCGTGGCCCCCGGCCGCAATCCGCTCCGAAGCCGGCCCCGAACCGCGACCTCGCCAGGAGACCCGCGCCACCTGCGCCCCCAGAGGTCGCAATCCAGCTCGCCGCACTGGATCCCGGCTTTCCCCGGGCGGTGGGGATCGCGGTCATGGATGTCCAAACCGGCTGGATCGCCTCGGTACAGGGGGACCGTTCCTTTCCCCAGCAGAGCGTCTCCAAGCTCTGGGTCGCGCTGACCGTCATGGAGGCGGTGGATGCCGGCAGGCTATCCCTCGACCAGCCGGTCACCCTGACGGACGCAGATCGCAGCGTCTTCAACCAGCCCATCACCCATCTGATCGAGAACGGCGTCTACCAGACCTCCGTTGGCGATCTGGTCCACCGCGCCCTGATCCAGTCGGACAATGCAGCCAATGACAAGCTGATGGCCCTCGCCGGAGGTCCCGCCGCCGTGCAGGCCTTCCTGGCCTCTCGGGGGATGTCCGGCATCCGGCTGGCCGAGGACGAGCGACGACTGCAGTCAAGGATCGCGGGTCTGGTCTGGAGCCCTGAACTTTCCACCTACGGCGCCTTTGAGGCTGCCCGCGCGCGATTGGACCCGGAGGCCCGGGCCGCTTCCCTCGCAGTCTATGTCGAAAATCCCTATGACGGTGCCACGCCTGCTGGCGTGGTGCGCGCCCTGGCTGCGCTCCAGCGGGGCGAACTCCTGTCGGCGGCGTCCACCCGGTTCGTCCTCGACACCCTTGCCCGGACGACCACGGGCCCGACGCGGCTTCGCGGCGGCCTGGCGCCGGGCTGGCATGCCGCCCACAAGACGGGAACCGGCCAGGACTTTCGGGGCGAGACCTTCGGATTGAACGATGTGGGCCTGGTGACGGCGCCGGACGGGCGGACCTACGCTGTGGCGGTCTTCGCGCCCCAGGTCCCCAAAGGCTCGCCTTACCGCCTCCAGGTCTTCCAGAAGGTGTCGTCAGCCATCGTCGAGCACTGGCGCGGCGGACAAGCCCCGGCCTTGGACTCCGCCTCCGCCTCCAGGGCTGACTGACCGGCCTGCGCGTTGACTCCGCGGGGTGCGTCTGTATAAGAGCGCGCTTCCGTCCGCGGGCTTCCCTGCGGGCGATTGTTTCATTTCTAATTCTTCGGGACGCCAATTATGTACGCGGTGATCAGGACCGGCGGCAAACAGTACCGGGTCGAACCCGGTGATGTGCTGGTGGTCGAAAAGCTGGGTGGCGAGCCCGGGGCCGACGTGGCCTTCTCGGACGTCCTCATGCTTGGCGACGGCACGGCCGTCACCATCGGCGCGCCGGTGGTCGAGGGCGCTGCGGTCAATGCGACCCTGATCGAGACTCGCAAGGGTGAGAAGGTCCGGATCTTCAAGAAGACCCGCCGAAAGGGTTATCGCCGGACCCGCGGCCATCGCCAGCCCGAGACGGTCCTGCGCGTGACGTCCATCACGGGTGCCGGCCAGACGACAGCCTGGGACGGCGTGGTCGACCTGACTCCCAAGGCCCTGCTGGACGCCAAGGCCCGCAACCTGAAGGGCGTTGTCGCCCTGCTGGAAGCTGCGGCTCCCGCCGCCGCCCTGGCCGAGGCTCCGGTGAAGGCCAAGGCTCCGGCTAAGGCCAAGGCCGTCCCGGTGGAGACCGCGGAAGCGGCGCCTGCCGACAAGCCTGCCGCCAAGAAGGCCGCGCCGAAGAAGGCCGCTGCCAAGACGACCGACGCCGAATAAGCGTCGAAACCCAAGTTTCAGGAGGCCCCCATGGCTCACAAAAAATCCGGTGGTTCCTCGCGCAACGGGCGCGACTCGGCGGGCCGCCGCCTCGGCGTGAAGAAGTTCGGTGGTGAAGCGGTCCTGGCCGGCAATATCATCATCCGCCAGCGTGGTACCAAGTTCTACCCGGGCAATAATGTCGGCATGGGCAAGGATCACACCCTCTTCGCGACCGCCCATGGCGCCGTGAAGTTTGTCACCAAGCGTGACGACCGAACCTACGTCTGCGTGGAAAACGCAGTCGGCTGACGCGGACCTTCCCACGGTCCGCCTGCCTGGCGGACCGGAACACTTCCCGAAGCGGGGAGCCCGGACGCCGGGCTCCCCGTTTTCGTATCAGGCCCCCGGCAGAGGGGCCGGGAGGTTCCCGAAATGCGCCCCGTCCAGTTCGACCCCATCCTCGAGACACCCCGTCTGCGCCTGCGCGCACCCCGCCTTTCGGATGCCGCGCGGATCGCCGTCCTGTGCGCCGACTTCGAGGTGGTCCGCAGTACCCGCAGCCTCCCTCACCCTTACGCCCTCGCGGACGCCGAGGCCTTCCTGGCCTCCGGCGACGGTCTCGACCCCGCCCGAGAGGCGAGGTTTGTGCTGGATCATCCCGCCGAGGGCCTCGTCGGCATGCTGTCCTTCTTCGGCGAGCCCGCCCCCGGAACCGAGATCGGCTACTGGCTGGGTCGTCCCTACTGGGGCGCTGGACTGATGACCGAGGCCGTGAAGGTGGCCCTGGCCTGGGCCGCCCGGGACTGGGGCCGCACCCATGTCCGCGCCTGGCGGCTGGACGAAAACCCGGCCTCGGATGCCGTCCTGGTCAAGGCGGGCTTCCTTTACACCGGCGAGCGTCGGCAGACCTTGGTGACCTCCCGCGGCGAGGCCCTGCCTTCCCGTGGGATGATCTGGCTGGCCTGATTTTGCCGGCGGGACATGTTAGGGCGATGCCATGAAGTTTCTCGACCAGTGCAAGATCTACATCCGCTCCGGCAATGGGGGCGGCGGTGCCGTGTCCTTCCGGCGGGAGAAGTACATTGAGTACGGCGGTCCGGACGGCGGCGACGGCGGCCGGGGCGGGGATGTCTGGATCGAGGCAGTGGAGGGGCTGAACACCCTGATCGACTTCCGCTATAGCCAGCATTTCAAGGCTGGTACCGGCATCCACGGCATGGGGCGCAACCGCCATGGCGCAGCAGGCGAGGACGTAGTCCTCAGGGTTCCCGTCGGCACGGAAGTGCTGGATGAGGAACGGGAGGCCCTGATCGTCGATCTCGACCACCCCGGCCAGCGCGTCCTCCTGGCCAAGGGCGGCAATGGCGGCTGGGGCAATGACCGCTTCAAGGGCCCGATCAACCAGGCCCCCTACCACGCCAACCCCGGCCAGGACGGGGAAGAGCATGTGATCTGGCTGAGGCTGAAGCTGATCGCCGATGTCGGCCTCGCCGGCCTGCCCAACGCCGGCAAGTCCACCTTCCTGGCGGCGGCCAGCGCCGCGCGGCCCAAGATCGCCGACTACCCCTTCACCACCCTTGCGCCCAATCTCGGCATCGTCGACCTGTCGTCCGAAGAGCGCTTCGTCTTGGCCGACATCCCCGGCCTGATCGATGGCGCCTCCGAGGGCGCCGGCCTGGGTACGCGTTTTCTGGGTCACGTGGAGCGCACTGCGGTCCTCGTCCACCTGGTGGACTGCACCCAGACCGACGTCGTCGAGGCCTGGCGCACGGTCCGTCGGGAGCTGGAGGCCTATGGCTCCGGCCTGGGTGACAAGTCCGAGATCCTCGCCCTGTCCAAGGTCGACGCCCTCGACGCCGATACCCTGCAGATGCAGAAGGACGCGCTGGAGGACGCCTCCGGCCGTCCTGTGAGCCTCGTCTCCGGGGTTTCCGGTCAGGGTGTCCGGGACCTCCTGCGCGAGTCCTGGCGTCAGGTCCTGGCGCGCCGCGCCGAGGCGAAGGCGGCCGGGGAGACTGCGGAAGACTGGCGGCCGTGAGCGGGCTCGCCTCCGCACGCCGGGTGGTCGTGAAAATCGGCTCGGCCCTGGTCGTCGGGTCGGATGGCGCCCCGGATTCCGCCTGGCTCTCCGACTTTGCAGGGGACCTGGCCCGTCTCCGCAGCCGGGGCCAGCAGGTCCTGGTGGTGTCCTCAGGGGCGGTGGCCCTGGGCCGTCGGCGTCTTGGGCTTGGGCGCAAGACCCTGACCCTCCCCGAGAAGCAGGCCTCTGCGGCCGCCGGCCAGTCGGCCCTCATGCGGGCCTGGGAGGCGGCGCTGGAGCCCCACGACCTGCCGGTCGCCCAGGTGCTGCTGACCCGGGACGACACCGAGATCCGCCGCCGCTGGCTGAACGCCCGGGCCACCCTGGAGACCCTCCTCGACCTGGGCGTGGTTCCCGTTGTCAACGAGAACGACACGGTGGTCACCGAGGAGATCCGGTACGGAGACAATGACCGCCTCGCCGCCCGCGCCGCCCAGCTGATCGGCGCCGACCTCCTGGTCCTGCTTTCAGATGTCGACGGCCTCTACACGGCGGACCCCCGGCTGGACCCGGCGGCCGCGCACCTTCCCCTGGTCACGGACCTGGATGCCGGGATCGAGGCCATGGCCGGTGGCGCCAATGCTGCGGCGGGGGTCGGCACCGGCGGGATGGCCACCAAGATCCTGGCCGCTCGCATCGCCCGGCAGGCGGGCTGCGCCACCCTCATCACCCTCGGCCGGAGGGCCTCCCCCCTCGCCGCCGTGGAGGCCGGTGGCCGGGCCACCCTGATCACCGCCGCCCTCACGCCCCATGCTGCGCGAAAGTCCTGGATCGGCGGTTCCCTTGCACCCTCGGGGGTGGTCCGGATCGATGCCGGCGCCGCCCGCGCCCTGCGGCGGGGCAAGAGCCTGCTGGCGGCGGGCGTGACCGCCGTCGAGGGCCGCTTTGACAAGGGTGACGCCGTCGTGGTGCGCGACGAGGCCGACCGCGAGGTCGCCCGGGGCCTGAGCCGCTATGACTCGGTGGATGCGGTCCGTATTTGCGGCCTCACCTCCGCGGCCATCGAAGCGGAGCTGGGATATTCCGAGGGCCCCGTGATCCACGCCGATGACCTGGCGGTCTCGGAGTGATCGCTGTCTCGGAGTGATCAGGGAAGGGCGGTAACCTTCCGCGCCACAAGGTCGGCCAGGCGGCCGGCGTCGACGCCCAGGCCCTCCAGCACCTCCCGGGTATGCGCGCCCAGGGCCGCACCGGGCCAGCGCACGCTCCCCGGGGTTTCCGAAAGCCTGGGAAAGGCGTTCTGCATCTTCACCTTGCCGAAGACCGGGTGGTCCACCTCGACGATGGACTGGCGGGCAACGAACTGGGGGTCTTCGAGCATGTCCGGGGCCCGGAAGATCCGCCCGCAGGGCACGCCGTTGGTCTCCAGCAGGGCCAGGAGCTCAGGAAGCGGCCAGTTCCGCGTCCAGGCGGAAACGATGCCGTCCAGCTCGGTCTGGTTCTCACCCCGGGCGGCATGGGTGGCGTAGCGCGGGTCAGAGGCCAGGTCCTCGCGGCCCATGGTGGCGGTCAGGCGGGCGAAGACGGCATCGCCGTTTCCGCCGATCAGCAGGCTCTCTCCGTTGGCGCAGGGATAGACATTGGAAGGCGCGATCCCTGGCAGGACGGACCCCGAGCGTTCGCGGACATAGCCGGTCAGGTCGTACTCGGTGACCAGGTTCTCCATGACCGAGAGCACGCTCTCGTAGAGGGCGGCGTCGATCATCTGGCCCCGACCCGTCCGTTCCCGGTGGTGCAGGGCCATCATGACGCCGATGACGGCGTGCAGGGCGGTCAGGCTGTCGCCGATGGAGATGCCGGCCCGGGCCGGCGGGCGGTCGGGCTCGCCGGTGACATAGCGCAGGCCGCCCATGGCCTCGCCGATGAGTCCATAGCCGGCCCGCTCCGAGTAGGGGCCGGTCTGGCCGAAGCCCGAGACCCTGGCCATGACCAGGCGGGGGTTTCGGGCGGCGAGGGCCTCGTAGCCCATGCCCCACTTTTCCAGGGCGCCGGGCCGGAAGTTCTCGATGAGGACGTCCGCCTGGTCGATGAGGGCGAGGGCCAGCTCCCGGCCTTCAGCCTGGCGCAGGTCGAGGGCCACTGAGCGCTTGTTACGCCCGATCACAGGCCACCAGGGCGACAGGCCCTTGGGCAGGGACCGGCCCCACTGGCGCATGGGATCACCCTTGCCCGGGTCTTCGACCTTGATCACGTCTGCGCCGAAGTCGCCAAGGACCTGCCCGCAGAAGGGTCCGGCGATGAGGGTTCCCATCTCGACGACCCTGAGGTCGGACAGGGGGCCTTTCACGGCGGTATCAGGCATGTCGCTCTCCGGTTACGGCCGGCCGACCTAGATCCTGTTCCGATAAGTGGGAACCGGTTATCGGATCGAAACAGGATCTAACTTTATGGTCTTGGAGCCTGTTTTGTCCCTTCAGACGTTCCGTCTGAAGGGAACAGGCTCTAGGCCGCAGGCCGCTGCCCCTGTCAATCGCCAGCCCCCGGGGTTTTCCTTCCTGTCCGACGGGGGTATGCCGCCTTCCATGACCCGCTTCGTCCATGCGCCGCCGCCGCCGGTCCTGGTCCCCGTCGAGGGATCGGACGCCCTCTTTCCGGTTCGCCGGGTGCTTTGCGTGGGCCGGAATTACGCCGCCCACCGCCGGGAGATGGGTGGCGACGACCGGGACCCGCCCTTCTTCTTTGCCAAGCCCTCGGACGCCATCATCCCTCCCGGCGGTGCGGTTCCCTTCCCGTCAGCGACCGCCAACCTGCATCACGAGATCGAACTCGTCGTCGCCCTGAAGTCCGGCGGCGAGGACATCCCGGTCGACCGGGCCCTTGAGTCCGTCTTCGGTTATGCGGTCGGCGTGGACCTGACCCGCCGGGACTTGCAGGCCCTGGCCAAGGACAAGGGCCAGCCCTGGGAGGCCGCCAAGGGCTTTGACGCCTCGGGGCCGGTCTCCGCCATCCGGCCCTGGACGGGCGCTCCGCCCCAGGGGGCCATCCGCGTGTCGGTCAACGGCGACATGCGCCAGGACGCCGTCGTGGCGGACATGATCTGGAACGTGGCCGAGATCATTTCCGAAGCCTCCCGCCTCTGGGCCCTGAAGGCCGGAGACCTGATTTTCACCGGGACGCCGGAAGGCGTGGGGCCCCTGCAGAAGGGCGACCGGGTTGAGGGCGAGGTCGAGGGCGTCGGCGTCCTGGCCTTCCGACTGGACTGACCGTCATGCCCCTGACCCTCTACAGCTTCTGGGCGGCGACCGCCCCCTACCGCGTCCGCATCGGCCTTGCCCTGAAGGGGCTGGACTTCGACGTCGTCCCTGTGGACCTGGGCGCCGGCGACCAACACGGCGAGGCCTACCGGGGCCGCAACCCTCAGGGCCTGGCACCCGCCCTCGAGACGGAGGCCGGCGACCTCCTGACCCAGAGCCTGGCCATCCTGGAATGGCTGGAGGAGACCCATCCCGAGCCGCCCCTCCTGCCGGCGGACGCCCTGGGCCGGGCACGGGTACGCGCCATGGCCGCCATCGTTGCCTGCGATATCCATCCCCTGAACAATCTGCGCGTCCACAAGGCCCTGCAGGGACTGGGGGTTTCCCGCGAGGACGTCACAGCCTGGTCCGCCCGCTGGGTGAGTGACGGCTTTGACGCCCTGGAGGCCCTGGTCAGCCGGCACGGAGAGGGATTCGCCTTTGGAGCGACCCCGACCCTCGCGGACTGCGTCCTGGTCCCGCAGGTCTACGCCGCCGCGCGGTACGACCTCGACATGTCCCGCTGGCCCGCCCTGAAGGCGGTCGCCGGGCGCGCCGCCGAACATCCGGCCTTCGAGGCCGCCCATCCGCGAAACCAGCCGGGAGCGCCGAGACCCTGAATGCTTGAGGACCTCAAGGCCAACAATCGTCGCTGGGCGGCGGCCAAGCTGTCCGTGGACCCCGGCTTCTTCCAGCGGCTGGCCGGCCAGCAGAGCCCGGAGTACCTTTGGATCGGCTGCGCCGATAGCCGGGTGCCGGCCAATGAGATCGTAGGTCTCGATCCCGGCGAGCTCTTCGTGCACCGGAATGTGGCCAACCTCGCGCCGCCCCAGGACGCCAACTACCTTTCCGTCCTGCAGTTCGCAGTGGATGTCCTGAAGGTCCGGCACATCATGGTGGTGGGGCACTACGGCTGCGGCGGCGTGGCGGCGGCGGTGGACGGCAAGCGCCGGGGTCTTGTCGATCACTGGCTTCACCCGATCCGTGAGATCTATGCGGAGAACCGGACCGAACTGGAGGGCCTGGGGGACGGCCCGCGACTGGACCGGCTCTGCGAGCTGAACGTCATCCGCCAGGTGCGCAACGTCGCCTCGGACGTCTTCGTGCAGGACGCCTGGGCGCGGGGGCAGGCGGTCAACGTCCACGGTTGGATCTATGCCATCCACGATGGTCTGCTGACCGACCTCGCCGTCACCGTATCCGACCCTGCCGGGCTTGAGGCCCTGCAGCCTGGCGTCAGGCCAGCTTGATCTCCCGCAGCCTCTGCTGGAGGAAGGCGTCGGCGGTGATGGGTTCAGGGAAGGCGTCCGGCCGCTCCGCCGTGATGCATTCGGGCAGGGTGCGGACCTCGAAGTCCGGCCGGAAGTGCAGGAAGAAGGGCGTCGAATAGCGCGCCACGCCCCGCCGCTCCGGCGCCGGGTTGACGACCCGGTGGATGGTCGAGGGCAGGACCCGGTTGCTCAGCCTCTCCAGCATGTCGCCGATGTTGCAGACGAGGGATCCCGCCGGCGGATTGACCGGCAGCCAGCGGCCGTCGTGATCCAGGACCTCCAGCCCGGCCTCCTCGGCGCCGAGCAGCAGGGTGATGACGTTGATGTCCCCATGGGCGCCGGCCCGGATATTGGGCCCGTCCGGCGGGACCGGCGGATAGTGAAGGAGGCGCAGGATTGAGTTGCCGTCCTGGACCGGGTCATCGAACCAGTGCCGGGGCAGGCCCAGATAGACGGCCAGGGCCTGCAGCACCCTCAGGCCGAAATCCTCCAGGGCGTTGAACAGCCAGGAGATCTCTTCGCGGAAGGCGGGGACCTCGGCCGGCCAGACATTCGGCGGCATGACCGGG
This sequence comes from Phenylobacterium sp., assembly GCF_037138395.1. GTDB lineage: Bacteria > Pseudomonadota > Alphaproteobacteria > Caulobacterales > Caulobacteraceae > Phenylobacterium. The sequence goes on along the minus strand of NZ_JBAXIM010000016.1, from coordinate 7,257 downwards.
GCGTAGGCGTGGTGCGCCGGCAGGTCCCGGCCCATGTGCCAGAACTCCTTGAGGTCGAAGTGCTGGGAGTCCCTGGCGGTCTCCACGCCGAAGGGGGTGTAGCCCCGCTGGCCCCCCGCGCCGGAAACGTACTGGCGCTTGACGTCCTCGGGCAGGGCGAAGAAGGCCCGCCCGGCGGCCAGGGCCTGGTCGATCCGGGGTAGGTCCAGGTCGTGATGGGCGATCACGCAGAATCCGTAGCGGACGAAGCTGTCGCCCAGCCGACGGGAAAAGCCCTCGAAGTCGGCGGCCCAGTCGTTGAAGTCCACGGGCGGCAGGCCGGAAGGGGAGGGGGTCTGGCTCATGTCCGCCTCCTACACCGGGGCGAGGCCCCGCGACAATCCGGAGGCGCAGCAGGGCGTCCGGGACATTTTCAAGTGCTGCAATGCAATGTAAAAGGAAGTCATGGCGAACAAGATCCAATCCGATGCGGCCACCGCCCTCGCGGGCCTGCTGTTTGACGGCATGACCGTGATGGCCGGGGGCTTTGGCCTCTGCGGCATTCCCGAGAACCTCATCCTGGCCATCCGCGACTCCGGGGTAAAGGACCTGACCGTGGTCTCGAACAACTGCGGCGTTGACGGCTTCGGCCTCGGCCTGCTGCTCGAGAACGGCCAGATCCGCAAGATGATCAGCTCCTATGTGGGTGAGAACGAGCTCTTTGAGCGGCTCTACATCGAGGGCCAGCTGGAGGTCGAGTTCACGCCCCAGGGCACCCTGGCCGAGCGCATCCGGGCTGGCGGCGCCGGCATCCCGGCCTTCTTCACCCGCACGGGGGTGGGCACGGTGGTCGCCGAGGGCAAGGAGACCCGCGAGTTCGACGGCGAAACCTACCTCATGGAGCGGGCGCTGAAGGCGGACCTGTCCATCGTCAAGGCCTGGAAGGGCGACGCTGCGGGCAACCTGATCTACCGGAAGACAGCGCGGAACTTCAATCCAATGATGGCGACGGCGGGGCGCGTCTGCGTGGCCGAGGTCGAGGCCCTGGTCGAGACCGGAAGCCTGGACAAGGACCTGATCCACACGCCCGGCGTCTACGTTCACCGCATACTGAAGGGCCCCGCCTACGAGAAGCGCATTGAGCGCCTGACCACCCGTCCCCGCAGCGAAAAGGCGAGCGCCTGATGCCCTGGACCCGCGACGACATGACCGCCCGGGCGGCGCTCGAGCTGAAGGACGGCTTCTACGTCAACCTCGGCATCGGCATCCCCACCCTGGTGGCCAACCACATCCCCCCGGGCGTTGAAGTGACCCTGCAGTCCGAGAACGGCATGCTCGGCATGGGCCCCTATCCCTTCGAGGGCGAAGAGGACCCCGACCTGGTCAATGCTGGCAAGATGACCATCAGCGAGCTGGACGCCTCGTCCTATTTCAACAGCGCCGAGTCCTTCGCCATGATCCGCGGCGGGCACATCGACCTGTCTGTGCTGGGCGCCATGCAGGTGGCGGCCAATGGCGACCTGGCCAACTGGATGGTTCCCGGCAAGATGGTCAAGGGCATGGGCGGCGCCATGGACCTGGTGGCCGGGGTCAAGCGGGTCATCGTGGTCATGGAGCACAGCGAGAAGTCCGGCAGGTCCAAGCTGGTGCGCGAATGCACCCTGCCCCTGACCGGCAAGGGCGTGGTCGACCTGTTGATTACCGACCTCGGCGTCTTCGACATCGCCCGCGGCCGCTCGGTCGTGCGGCTTGTGGAGCTTGCGCCAGGTGTTACGCTTGACCACGTCCGGGCGCACACCGAGGCGGACTTCGTCACCGATCTCGCCTGATCCCTCCGGAGTCTGGAGACGCCCCATGCGATCGATCCTGGTCCTGTTCCTCTTCCTCGCCCTCGGGGGTGCCGCCCCGGCGCCGACCCCTGGTCTGAAGACCTCGGTCTTCGCGGGCGGCTGCTTCTGGTCGGCCGAGCACGACATGGAAGGCGTCCGGGGGGTGGTGGACGTGGTGGTGGGCTATTCTGGCGGCGCACGCGGCAACCCCAACTACGAGGACCATGAGGGGCACCTGGAGGCGATCCGGGTGACCTGGGACCCGGCCCGGACAACCTATGCCGACCTGGTCGCTGCCTTCTTCCGGAACATCGATCCCACGGATCCCAACGGGCAGATCTGTGACATCGGGCCCAGCTACAGGACTGCCGTTTTCGTGTCCGACGACGCCGAGCGCCGGATCGCCGAGCAGGTGAAGGCGGACGTCACCCGCAAGCTGCAGCGCCCGGTCGCCACCCGGGTCCTGGCCCGCTCGACCTTCTGGATGGGCGAGGGCTACCATCAGGACTATGCGGCCAAGAACCCCGGCCACTACAATCGCTATCGGGTCGGCTGCGGTCGCGATGCCCGGATCCGTGCTGTCTGGGCAGGGCGGGGCTGAAGGGCGCCCGTAGCGCAGGCGCGCCGGGGTTCAAGCGTGGCGTTTTTGCAGCAGTCCGCCGCGTGAATCTGACTGTCAAAAAACCGTCACCCCAAATGTGACATTCCGGGGTTATAAGGCCGCCAATGCGCTTGTGCCCGGCCGGGCGAAGTCTTTCGTGACATCGATGAAGGGGTTTCAGATGAGCAAGTCTTTCCGCAGGGGTCTGTGCGCTACCAGCGCCTTGGTGACCTCTCTCCTGATCGCCGGCGCGGCGATGGCGCAGTCCACGGGCTCGACCGCCCTTGAGGAAGTCGTCGTCACAGGTGCCAAGAACCGTTCCATCGAGGGCCTGATCGAGCAGACGGCTCCCAAGTCCAAGGTCGCCATCGGCCAGGACTTCATCTCCAAGCAGATGCCCGGCCAGTCGATCGCCGACACCCTGAACATCGTCCCGGGCTACAACTTCAACAACACGGACGGCTACGGCAACTCGGGCGGCAACATACGCCTGCGCAGTTTCGACGGTCCCCGGATCTCCCTGCAGTGGGACGGCACCCAGCTGAACGACAGCGGCAACTACGCCATCTACACCAACCAGCAGCTCGACTCCGAGCTGATCGAGCGGGCGGAAGTGAACCTCGGCACCACCGACGTGGACAGCCCGACGGCCTCCGCCACCGGCGGCTCAATCAACTACATCACCCGTCGTCCCCAGTCGGACATCGGCGGCCAGGTGACCGGCCAGATCGGAAGCTTCAACTTCGGCCGGCTCTTCGCCGTCCTCGACTCCGGCGAGATCGGCCCCTTCGGGACCAGCGCCTTCGTCGCGGGTTCCTATACTAAGTACGACAAGTTCAAGGGCCCCGGTGAGCTCCAGAAGACCCAGTACAACGCCCGGATCTTCCAGTCCCTCGGCGACAATGGCGACTTCGCCAGCATCGCCTTCCACTACAACGAGAACCGAAACGCCTTCTACCGCAACGCGACCCTGGCCCAATACCGCCAGTACGGCGACCGGTTCGAGAATGACTCGCGCTGCACGCGTCCGACGCCGGTGACGGGCACCGCCCAGAACGACTCCACCCAGTCCAACTTCGTGAACTTCCTGGGCGAGGTCGGCATCGGCAGCTGCACCAACTACTACAATATCCGGATCAACCCCTCGAACACAGGGAACATCCGGGGCCAGTTCAAGTACCACATCCTGGATAACCTGATCTTCACCTTCGACCCGTCCTTCCAGTACGTCCTGGCGAATGGCGGCGGATTCACGGTGCTGTCCGAGACCGACAACCGTCTGAAGGGCGCCGCGGGACCGACCGGCCCGGGCCGAGACCTCAATGGCGATAACGACACCCTGGACTCCGTCCAGATGTATACGCCCAACCTCACCAATACGCACCGCTACAGCATCAACACCTCGCTGATCTGGGCGATCAACGACACCAACCGGGTCCGCTTCGCCTATGCCCGCGACTATGCCCGGCACCGGCAGTCGGCCGAGTGGTCGGCCGTTGACCAGAACGGCAACCCCTCTGACGTGTTCGGAGGCAAGACTGACCACGCCCCGCGCATCGCCACCAACGACGGCAACTTCATGCGCGGCCGGGACCGGTACTCGATCGCCGAGCTGAACATGTTCGCGGCCGAGTACTCGGGCAAGTTCTTCGACAACGCGCTGGAGGTCCGCCTGGGCCTGCGGGCACCCTACTTCCAGCGGGAGCTCAACCAGTACTGCTATTCGCAGAACGGCACCAACAACGTGCTCTGCACCACTCAGCCGGTCGCAACGACCCTGGCCAACGGCAATGTCCAGTTCGCCGGCAACACCAACCAGTACATCAAGCCTTACTCGACCGAGAAGAAGTACGACAAGGTGCTGCCGAACGTGGGCCTGAGCTACAAGTTCTTCTCGAACCAGACCGTATACTTCTCTTACGCTGAAGGGCTTTCGGCGCCCCGGACGGACAACCTCTACACGGTCGTCCGCTCCAGCACCGGTGCCGTCACCAATCCCGGCGTGGAGCCCGAGACCACCACGACCTACGACCTGGGCTACCGCTACAGCAGCCCGACCCTGCTCGTGTCCGCCTCGGTCTACAGCCAGGACTTCCAGAACCGGATCGTCAGCTCCTACGACGCCGACCTCGGTGTCTTCATCGACCGGAACATCGGCAGTGTGAAGATCCAGGGCTTTGACGGCCAGGTCGTCTGGCAGCCCTTCGAGCCGCTGACCCTGATCGGTTCGGTTTCGTACAACGACTCCGAGGTCCAGTCGAACATCCCCCTTTCTGGCGGTAACTTCCTGCCGACCAAGGGCAAGACCCTGGTCGAGACCCCGGAATGGACTGAGGTCCTCCGGGTTGAGTGGGCCCTGAATGACGCCCTCAGCGTCAACGTCCAGTCCAAGTGGGTATCCGAGCGGTTCTCCACGGACGTCAACGACGAGAAGAGCCCGCCCTACAATGTCTGGGATGCGGGTCTGCGCTGGCAGCTGCCTGTCGCGGCCATCGAAGGCGCTTATCTCCAGGTTAATGTGCGTAATATCTTCGACACCAAATACCTGGGCAACATCAGTTCGCAGCAGAACGCCGTGACCGTGCCTGGCTCCACCGGCTTTGCCCCGACCTATTCGATCGGTGCGCCGCAGACCCTGCAAATGACGGTCGGCGCCCGCTTCTGATCCTGGGCTGCTGAACACGAGATCGGGGCGGTCCGGCGACGGGCCGCCCCTTTTTCATGCGCCGGCTTGACGCCGGGGCCCGCCTTGCCCATCTGCCCTCGTCCCTTGAGGGAGAACCGCGCCATGTCCCGTCCCGTCCCCGCTGAGTGGGCCCCGCACCGGGCCATGTGGTTGGGCTTTCCCAGCCACGAAGACCTTTGGGAGGACAATCTTGCGTCCGCCCAGGTCGAGGTCGAGGCCCTGGCCCGCGCCCTGGCCGGCCCGGGCGGCGAGCGCGTGCGCCTGATGACCGGGTCCGACGCCGGCGAGGCCGAGGCCCGCCGGCGGCTGGACGGCGTGGCCGGCGTCGAGATCGTCCCCGGCCGGTTCGGGGATGTCTGGCTGCGCGATACAGGGCCCATCTTCCTGGGTCCGGACGCCTGCGTCGGGTTCCGCTTCAATGGCTGGGGCGGCAAGTACGACCTGCCGCACGACGATGAGGTGGCCGCCCAGGTCGCCGGGGCCGCCGGTGCAACGCTCCTGCAGAGCGAAGCCGTGCTGGAGGGCGGCGCCCTGGACCACGACGGCGAGGGGACCGTGCTGACCACGCGCCAGTGCCTGCTCAACCCCAACCGCAACGCCGGCTGGACCGAGGCGGTGGCCGAGGGCGCCCTTGCCCGGGACCTGGGCGCCCGCAAGGTGCTCTGGCTCGGCGACGGGCTCCTGAACGATCACACGGACGGGCATGTCGACAACCTCGCGCGGTTCGCGGCGCCGGGGGTGGTCGTCTGTCCCATGGCCTTCGGGCGCGGGGATCCCAACGCCGAGGTCTACGATGCCGCAGCCGGAGCCCTGGCCGGGATGACAGACGCTGCCGGCCGTCGCCTTCGGGTCGTCCGGATCCCCTCGCCCGGCTGGATCGAGGCCGGGGGCGTGGGCGGGGTCCCCGCAAGCCACATGAACTTCATCATCGCCAACCAGGCCGTGATCCTGCCAGTGTATGGCGACGGCCTTGCAGCCACCCTTGCCGCCCAGGGCCTTGCGGAAGTCTTCCCGGGCCGTGAGGTGATCGCCCTGCCGTCCAACGCCCTCCTGACCGGGGGCGGGTCCTTCCACTGCATCTCCCAGCAGGAGCCGGCCTGATGCCCCGAATGCTTACCGTCGCCGCCCTGCAGAGCGCCTACGGCGCCGATCGGGACGCCAACATCGCCCGCACGGCCGACCTGATCCGTCAGGCCGCCGACCAGGGGGCTCAGGTCATCCTGCCCTCCGAGCTCTTCCAGGGCCCCTATTTCTGCGTCGCCCAGGAGGAGCGCTGGTTCGCCGAAGCCCACCCCTGGCGCGAGCACCCCTGCGTCACCGCCCTGGCCCCCCTGGCGGCCGAGCTGGGGGTGGTGCTGCCCATCTCGATCTTCGAGCGCGAAGGGCCGCACTATTTCAATAGCCTGGTCATGGTCGACGCTGATGGGTCCCTGCTCGGTCTCTATCGCAAGAGCCACATCCCCGATGGTCCCGGCTATATGGAGAAGTACTACTTCCGGCCCGGCGACACCGGCTTCCGGGTCTGGGACACTCGGTTCGGCCGCATCGGCGCCGGGATCTGCTGGGACCAGTGGTATCCGGAGTGCGCCCGGGCCATGGCCCTGATGGGGGCCGAGGTCCTGCTCTATCCCACGGCCATCGGCTCGGAGCCCCATGACGACAGCCTCGACACGGCCGCGCCCTGGCGCCGGGCCATGCAGGGCCACGCCGTCTCCAACGTGATTCCCGTCGTTGGCGCCAACCGCACCGGCTTCGAACCCTGGGACAGCTATTCCGGCGGGGGCCAGAGGTTTTACGGCTCCAGCTTCATCGCCAATCACCGCGGGGACCTCGTGGCGGACATGGCGCGGGATGAGGAGGGGGTGGCCGTGGCCACCTTCGACCTGGACTTCCTGGCCGGCCACCGGGCGGCCTGGGGCTTCTTCCGGGACCGGCGGACGGACCTCTACGGAGCCCTCACCGCGCCGCGGCCGGCGTGATCGTCACCGACCGACTGGTCCTGCGCCGATGGACCGACGCTGACCGCCCGGCCTTTGCGGCGATCAACGGCGACCCCCGGGTGCATGACTGGCTGGGCGGGCCTATTACGGCCGAGGCGAGCGACGCCCTGATCGACCGGATCCATGCCGGGATCGACGCGCAGGGCTTTGGCCTCTGGGCTG
>NZ_JBAXIM010000015.1:0-27580 GCF_037138395.1 Phenylobacterium sp. | reverse complement strand
GATCGTAGCCATCGTGGTGGGTCTTGGCCTGATCAGCACCCCGGTCACCGCCTCGCTGACCCGGATCGGAGAGGCGGTGACCGGGGTGCTGATCAGGCCAAGACCCACCACGATGGCTACGATCACCGGGTATCCCGCCGGATCCGCCAGTCCCCTCACCCCGCCCGCTCCCAGCCAGCGCGCGGCGGGGACGAAGAGCCGGTCGACCGTGAACAGGGCCAGGACGGCAAGAATGGAAATCACGATGGCGTTCCGCCAACCGTGGCGCAGGACATAGTGGCCCATCTCGTGCCCGACCACGGCGCGCACTTCTGCCAAGTCGGCACCCTTGGCAAACATCACGTCGCTCATGGCGATGCGCGTACTGCCAAAGAGGCCCGCCACATTGGCGGTATAGCGGTTCGACTGGCGCGAGCCGTTGTAGATGAAGATGCGGTCTGAAGGGACGCCATTAGCCTTGGCGAGGACGACGACGGCGTCACGGACAGGCCCCGGCGGCGCCGGCTCGTATTGGTTGAAGAGCGGGGCTATGAAGACAGGTGCCACAACCATCATCACGACAGAGCCGGCAGCGATAAGGGCGGCGGACCAGAGCCACCAGGTCTTGGGAGCCCTTCGGATCAGGGCATAGATGCCGACGATGAGGGCGAGGGAAACAGGCAGCCCGATGACTGAGGCCAGGGCGCTCTCCCCGAGCCAGCCGGCAAAGGACTGGCTCGACAGGCCATAGCTGCGCTCGCGCGCCCAGTCGGCATAGACGGACCAGGGCAGGTTAAGAAGGGTCTCCACCACAAAGGCGGTCCCCAGGACCAGGGCGCTGACCCGCAGGGGCCCGAAGCCCCGCGCTTCCAGCCGGTCCCGCAAGCGCACCAGCACGCCGGAGCGCACCAGGAGGAGATATATCGCCAGGCTGATCACGGCCGTCCACAGCAGCACCCAATGGCCACCCTGGGTGTAGGCAACGGCCCGATCGTTCGCCTCGGGGCTGAGCTTGGAGAGGTAGGTCGCCGTTGCTGCCGCAGGATCAAAAGTCGCCATTTTTGCCTCTCAGACTGCCTAGAGCCTGTTTGAATCCGATAACCGGTACCACCTATCGGAACAGGAACTAGCGGTCCTTCTCCCGTTCGCCGATGGCCGCCTGGGCCGCCGCTAGCCGGGCGATCGGGGTCCGGAAAGGCGAGCAGCTGACATAGTCGAGGCCAACGGATTCGCAGAACTGGATCGAAGCGGGGTCGCCCCCATGCTCACCGCAGATCCCAAGCTTGATATCCGGACGCGCCGCACGTCCGCGCTCAACGGCGATCCGGATGAGATCACCGACACCCTCCTGGTCCAGGCTCACGAAGGGGTCCTTATCGAAGATGCCCTTCTCAAGGTAGGCTGTCAGGAAGCGTCCGGAATCGTCCCGGCTTATGCCGAAGGTGGTCTGGGTCAGGTCATTGGTGCCGAAGGAGAAGAATTCAGCGGTCTCCGCGAGGTCTGCAGCCCGCAGAGCGGCGCGGGGCAGTTCGACCATGGTCCCGACCTGGTATTCGATCACGAGGCCGCGCTCGCCCATGACAGCCTGGGCGACCCGGTCGGTAAGGGTCCTGAGGAAGCGCATTTCCTCGCCCTTCGCGACCAGGGGATGCATGATCTCCGGGATCGGGGCCGCTGTGCCGCTCTCGGCGATCTGGCAGGCGGCTTCGAAGATCGCCCGGACCTGCATCTCGTAGATTTCGGGATAGGAGATGCCGAGGCGGCAGCCGCGATGGCCTAGCATGGGGTTGGTTTCGTGCAGTTCACGCACCCGGCGCCAGAGCTTGTCGGCGTCCAGTCCCCCCGCTTCCGCGACTGCACGCACGTCCGCCTCGGTCTGGGGCAGGAACTCGTGGAGCGGGGGATCCAGCAGGCGGATGGTGACGGGCAGTCCCTCCATGATGGTGAACAGTTCGACGAAGTCCGCCCTTTGCATGGGAAGGATCTTCTCCAGCGCAGCGCGCCGTCCCGCCTCGTCATCAGCCAGGATCATCTCGCGCACCGCCTGGATCCGGTGCTCATCGAAGAACATGTGTTCGGTGCGGCAAAGACCGATGCCCTCGGCCCCAAACTGACGTGCCATCCGGGCGTCGAGGGGGGTCTCGGCATTGGCGCGGATGCGCAGCCGGCGGAAGACGTCCGCCCAGCCCATCAGGGTCGCGAAGTCGCCGGTGAGTTCCGGCTCGATCATGTTGACAGCACCGGCCAGGACGGCGCCCCGGCTGCTGTCGACCGTGATCACCTCCCGCGCCCGGATGGTGCGCCCCCGGACCTGGAACAGCCCTGCAGCCTTGTCGATCCGGATGTCACCGGCACCCGACACGCAGGGCCGGCCCATGCCCCGGGCCACCACCGCAGCATGACTGGTCATCCCGCCACGGGCGGTCACGATCCCCCGGGCGGCGTGCATTCCGTGGATGTCTTCCGGGCTGGTCTCCTCCCGGACGAGGATCACCGCCTCACCTGCGCCGCCCCTTCGCTGGGCCTCGTCGGCGTCGAAGACCACCGCACCCGTGGCGGCGCCCGGCGAGGCGGGAAGCCCACGCGCTACGACGTCGCGGGGGCTGGCCGGATCGATGGTCGGGTGAAGCAGCTGGTCAAGGCTTGCGGGATCCACCCGCATGACCGCCTCTTCCCGGCTGATCAGACCCTCGCAAGCCATGTCGACGGACATCTTCAGGGCAGCCTTGGCGGTGCGCTTCCCGTTCCGGGTCTGGAGCATGTAGAGCCGACCCTGCTCCACCGTGAACTCCACGTCCTGCATGTCCCGGTAATGGCGCTCCAGGCGCGTCACCACGTCCCGGAACTGGACGAAGACCTCGGGAAGGGCCTCCTCCATGGAGGGAGCCCGATCGCCCATCTCCTCCCGGGCCGCGCGGGTCAGGGCCTGGGGCGTGCGGATCCCCGCCACCACGTCCTCGCCCTGGGCGTTGATCAGGAACTCACCGTACAGACGGTTCTCACCGGTGGAGGGATTGCGGGTGAAGGCCACCCCGGTGGCCGAGGAGTCCCCCATATTGCCGAACACCATGGCCTGGATATTGACCGCCGTGCCCCAGCTCTCGGGGATGTCGTGCATGCGGCGATAGAACTTGGCCCGTTCGTTCATCCAGCTGGCGAAGACGGCGCCGACGGCACCCCAGAGCTGGGCCTTGGGATCCTGCGGGAAGGGCTCGCCCAGTTCCTCCTGGACCGCGGCCTTGTAGTCGGCCACGACCTTTTCCCAGTCCTCGGCGGACAGGGCGGTATCGACGGTGACGTCGAGGCGATCCTTGTGGTTATCGAGGATTTCCTCGAACAGATGGTGATCCAGGCCAAGCACCACAGCGGAGTACATCTGGATGAAGCGCCGGTAGGAATCGAGGGCGAAGCGCCGATTTCCGGCCAGCGCGGCCAGCCCCTCCGTGGTGGCGTCGTTCAGCCCAAGGTTCAGGACCGTGTCCATCATGCCGGGCATGGAGGCCCGTCCGCCGGACCGGACCGAAACCAGGAGGGGGGCGGAAGGGTCGCCAAACCGCTTTCCGGCCAGGGCTTCGACACTGGCCAGCGCCGCTTCGACCTGCGCCGCCAGTATGTCGGGAAACGCACCCTCGTGCGTGTAGAAGAAGTTGCAGGCCTCGGTGGTGATGGTGAAGCCGGGAGGCACGGGCAGGCCCAGGGCGGACATTTCCGCGAGGTTGGCGCCCTTGCCACCCAGAAGGTTGCGCATGGACGCATCACCCTCGGCGACGCCGCCGCCGAAAGCATAGACCCATTGCGTCTGAGCGGGCATGCGACCTCCCCTAGCCGTTGACCTGGCCGAAGTCCGCGACTTCAGCCATGGCAGTGCGGACCTGCGCCAGCAGCCTCAGGCGGTTGTCGCGGGCCATCGGGTCCTCGGCATTGACCATGACCTTTTCGAAGAAGGCGTCCACCGGGCCGCGCAGGCCTGCGAGGGCCTTCATGGCCCCAGCGAAGTCCTCGGCGTCGGCGAGATCGGCGACCCGGGGCCCTGCCTGCGCGACGGCGGCGACAAGGGCGATCTCTTCCTCGGGAGCACCCGCAAGCCGTTGGGCGGGGCCTGAAGGCAGCGCGCCCTTCTTTTCCTCGGCCCGGAGGATGTTGGTTGCCCGGCGATAACCGGCGAGGAGGTTGGCGCCGTCCTCTGTGATCAGGAAGTCCGACAGGGCCTCGACCCGGGCGTTGATCCGGACCAGGTCATCGTCGCCGAGGGCGAAGACGGCGTCGACAAGGTCATGTTGCCGGCCCTGCTCGCGCATCAAGACCTTCAGGCGATCCGCCAGGAAGGCCAGGACCTCCGCGGCGACCTCAGGATAGGGACGGAAGCGGTAGAGGATTTCACCTTCGGGCGCCTCGCCGGCGGAGGCGCTGCGGTCGAAGCGGATATCAAAGTCCGCGTCAATGGCCACGACCATCGGTTCGGCCTCGAGGAGGGCCGCCTCGAACTCCTCGACATAGGTCTGGAAGACCTCGGAGTCCTGGCGGGGAAGCGGGCCAAGGTAACCGGTTGTCCTGCGGGTGGAGGCGTAGAGAGCCCGGCCGGGATCGACGAAGCAGCGGAGCGAGCGGTACCAGTCAGCGACCATCTCACGCACAGGGGCCCGGACCTCGGAGGTCAGGAGGATGCGGATGACGCCCAGGGCCGCCCGGCGCAGGGCGTAGGGGTCGCGCGAGCCGGTGGGCTTCTCGTTGATGGCAAAGAAGGCCACCAGGGTGTCCAGCTTCTCCGCCAGGGCCACCGCCATGGTGACCGGGCGGTCGGGAACCTCATCTGAGGGCCCAACGGGCTTGTAATGGTCGCGGATTGCCTCGGCGGTCACCGGGGTCAACTTCTCTTCAAGGGCGTAATAGCCGCCCATCAGGCCCTGGAGTTCAGGGAACTCGACAACCATGCCGGTGGTCAGGTCGGCCTTGCACAGGCGGGCGGCCAGGGCGGCCTTGGCCGGGTCCGCGCCCACCCGGCCGGACAGGGCACCGGCAAGGTGCTCGAGCCGCTCGACACGCTCGGAGAGGGTTCCAAGCCGGGCGTGGAAGGTCACCGACTTCAGCTTTTCGAGGCGGTCTTCCAGTCGGACCTTGCGATCCTCGTCCCAGAAGAAGCGGGCATCGGAGAGGCGTGCCGAAAGCACCTTGGCGTTGCCAGAGGCGATGGTCGCGCCGCCATCAGGGGCCTGGATGTTGGCGACGGTGATGAAGTGCGGCGCCAGCTGGCCCGTCACCGGGTCCTTCACGGCAAAGTACTTCTGGTGGTTCCGCATGGAGGTGCGGATCACCTCGGGCGGCAGGGCCAGGAAGTCCGGATTCATTTCGCCGAGGATCGGGACGGGCCATTCGGCGAGGCCGGCGACCTCGTCCAGCAGCCCCGCATCCTCGACAAGTTGAAGCCCCCGGTCGGCGCAGAGGCGCCGGGCCTCAGTGAGGATGCGAACCTTGCGCGCCTCGGGATCCAGGGCCACGAAACGCTTCTCCAGGCCCGAACTGTAGCTGGCAAAACTGCGGACCCGGAAGGGTCGGGCCGAGCCCATGAACCGGTGACCGACGGTGAAGTCGACGGCGGGAACCCCATCGACATCGAACGGGACCAGAACGCCGTCGAAGAGGCAGAGGATGTGCTTGAGCGGCCGGACCCAGCGAAGCGTTCCCGTGCCCCAGGTCATGGACTTCGGCCAGGGAAAGGCCCGGACCACCTCCGGAACGATCTCGGCGATAATCTCCGGCGTCGGCCGGCCGGTGGCGCTGATCTCGGCAAACCAGACGCCGTCACGCTGGACAAGCTGGTCGCGGGTCAGGCCGGTGGAGCGAAGGAAACCCTCCAGGGCCGCCTCCGGAGCCGAGGTCCTCGGCCCCTTGCGCTCCTCCTTGCGGTCCGGCTGGGCCGCGGCCAGGCCTTCCGCCACCAGGGTCAGGCGACGCAGCCCAGCGAAGGCGCGGGTCGTGCGCGGCTCAAGCCCTGCGGCGACAAGGCGCTCCCGGACCATGCGGTCGAGATCGCGCGCCGCCTGGGCCTGCATCCGGGCGGGGATCTCCTCGGAGAAGAGTTCGATGAGCAGCTGGGCCATGTCTCAGACCTCCCCTGCGGCGGTACTGGCCGCCTCGTTGGCGACCCAGGCCTCGGCGCACATCCGGGTCAGATCGCGAATGCGGCCGATATAGCTCTGGCGCTCGGCGACCGCGATGGCCCCGCGGGCATCCATCAGGTTGAACAGGTGGCTGGCCTTCAGCACATGGTCGTAGGCGGGCAGGACCGTCGCCTGTCCCTGGGGGCCCCGCCCCTGCAGGAACCTCGGGACCTGGGCCTCCATGTCCTCGAACTGCCGCTTCAGGGTCGCCACGTCGTAGAGGTGGAAATTGGCCTCGGACTGCTGGCGTTCGTTCTCGAGGAAGACATCGCCATAGGTTATGGGAAGCGGGCCATCGGGATCGTTGAAGGCCAGTTGGTCGAAGCGGTCGACGCCCTGCAGGTACATGGCTAGGCGCTCCAGTCCGTAGGTCAGCTCGCCAGAGACCGGAAACACGTCAAGGCCCCCCACCTGCTGGAAGTAGGTGTACTGGGTCACCTCCATCCCGTCGCACCAGACCTCCCAACCCAGGCCCCAGGCGCCGACCGTCGGGTTTTCCCAGTCGTCCTCGACGAAACGGATGTCGTGGAGCCGGGTGTCGAGGCCAATGGCATCCAGGCTGCCGAGGTAGAGTTCCTGGAGGTTGTCGGGGTTGGGCTTCAGGATCACCTGGTACTGGTAGAAGTGCTGAAGCCGGTTGGGGTTCTCGCCGTAACGACCGTCGCCCGGCCGCCGGGAGGGCTGGACGTAGGCGGCGCGCCAAGGGCGGGGGCCGAGGGCCCGCAGGACCGTTGCCGGATGCAGGGTGCCCGCCCCGACCTCCACATCGTGAGGCTGCAGGATCACGCAGCCCTGACGGCTCCAGTAGTCGTGAAGCTTCAGGATCAGGGCCTGAAAAGACAGCGGTTTTTCAGCGGGCATCGGCAGCACTTCGCAGGCGCAAAAACGAGGTCGGACCATAGGGCCCGAAGCCCCGCGCTTCAAGCGCGCCGAAGGGATTGCGGGTGGCTGACGATCCGGATCGCCGGAGGGGCGATGACCTTGCCCAGTACGTGCACGATACCCTTTGAGGGCGCCTCATCGGCCTGGAAGATCGGCCCCCGCGCATGTGAGGCCAAAGCCGTATTCGCAGGCTCTCGGCCCTGTCGCCTGCAAGCCGGTGCCCGCTTTTGAACCATCTCCGGACCCAGGGTGCCCATTTTCTGCACTTCCATCTATGAGCGCCTGTTTTTTCGGCGCCCGAGACCGCCGTCGGCGGGTCCTCGGCCTACCGTGGTGCTGGGTCCTGCTGGTCATTCCGGCCCGGGGCCGTTCCACAAGGAACCGAGCGGGAGCGATGGGATGAAATTGATCATGGCGATCGTCAAACCCTTCAAGCTGGACGACGTGCGCGAAGCTCTCGTGTCGTCCGGCGTCGAGGGGCTCACGATCACGGAAGTCAAGGGATATGGACGCCAGAAGGGCCAGACCGAGATCTATCGGGGTGCAGAGTACCAGGTGAACTTCATCCCGAAGGTGAAGCTGGAGGCTGTCGTCGACGACGCCGCAGCCGCCGGGGCCGTCGAGGCCATCAAGGCCGCGGCCTCCACCGGCAAGATTGGCGACGGGAAGATCTTCGTCATCGACGTCGCAGACGCCGTGCGGATCCGTACTGGCGAAACCGGCGCCTCGGCGCTCTGACCCCTTCAGGAAGGAAAACAACATGAGTTGGTTGAAATCGAGGGGTCTGGCTGGGCTGATGCTCGCCGCGACCCTGGCCGGAGCGCCACTGGCGGCCCCGGCATTCGCACAGGACGTAGCACCGGCCGCCACAGCGGTGGCGGTGGCCGAAGCCGCGCCTGCGCTGGCTGCGCCGGCGGAAATGGCTGTGCCCGCCCCGGCGCCGGCGGCGGTGGCTGCACCGATCCCCGACAAGGGCGACACCACCTGGATGCTGGTCTCTACCGTCCTGGTGCTGCTGATGATCGTGCCGGGTCTGGCCCTGTTCTACGGCGGTCTCGTCCGCCAGAAGAACATGCTGTCCATGCTGATGCAGGTGGGCGTGGTCACCGTGATCGGCATGATCGCCTGGTTGTTCTGGGGCTACAGCCTGTCCTTCTCGGACGGCGGCGGCCTGGACAAGTTCATCGGCGGTGCCGGAAGGCTCTTCCTGAAGGACGTGACGCCCGCCAGTACCGTGGCGACCTTCTCGACCGGCGTCGTCATTCCGGAACTGGTCTTCATGGCCTTCCAGATGACCTTCGCCTGCATCACTGCCGCCCTGGTCCTCGGCGGCGTGGCGGAGCGGATGAAGTTTGCGGCCGTGGTGATCTTCGCCATCCTCTGGCCCCTCCTGTCCTACTATCCCCTGGCGCACATGGTTTGGTGGTGGGCGGGTCCTGACGCGGTCGCGGCCGCGCCCAAGGACCCGATCCAGGCTGGCCTGATCTGGGGCTTTGGAGCCCTGGACTTCGCCGGCGGCACCGTGGTGCACATCAATGCCGGCATCGCGGCCCTGATGGGGGCCCTGATCCTCGGCCCCCGCAAGGGCTACGGCACCGAGCCCATGCCGCCGCACTCCCTGACCCTGACCATGACGGGCGCAGGCCTGCTCTGGGTCGGGTGGTTCGGCTTCAATGCCGGCTCCAACCTTGAAGCCAACGGCTACGCCGCCCTGGCCATGGTGAACACCCTGGTGGCCACAGCCGCCGCTGGGATCTCCTGGGTCGCCACGGAATGGGTTACTCGCAAGCGCGCCAGCGCCCTTGGCCTGGCGTCGGGCCTGGTCGCCGGCCTGGTCGCGATCACCCCCGCGGCGGGCTTCGCCGGACCCGTGGGCGCCGTGATCCTCGGACTGGTCGTCTCGCCGGTCTGCGTGTTCTTTTGCTCGAAGATCAAGAATGCCCTTAAGTACGACGACAGCCTGGACGCCTTTGGCATCCACGCCATCGGCGGCATCCTCGGGGCCATAGCGACGGGCCTGCTGGTCAATCCGGCCTGGGGCGGGGCGGGCGTGGTGGACTACACCACCTGCGGCCTAGATGGCGACATCTCGACCTGCGACACGGCGGCCTACGTCCTTTCCACCCAGGTCATGGCCCAGGTAAAGGCGGTCCTCGTGTCGGTCGGCTGGTCGGCGGCCGCGAGCAGCATCGTGTTCTTCGTCATCAAGTACACGGTGGGCCTGAGGTCCTCCCTGGAAAGCGAAGAGGAAGGGCTCGACATCTCAGAGTTCGGAGAGCGCGCCTACCACTCCTGATCCTCTCCCAAGGCGTGGCGGAGCGGGGGCCCCTTGGGGTCCCCGTATTCGTTTGGCCCCCCCCTCAGACAGAAGCGTCCCGCAGACCTCCGAGGCTGCAGGCGCGAACCCACCAGTCGGGATGGGTCTGGCGGATATCTCCCGCCAGCCGGTGGGCAGAACCCGGGTCGGCGCAGAGCGCGAGACAGGTCGCGCCCGAACCCGAGAGCCTGGCCAGGCGGGTCTCCGGGGCGGCCCTCAGGCGATCCAACACATCGCCAATAACCGGCGCCACCGCGATTGCCGGCGCTTCGAGATCGTTGCGCAGGTCACCGAGCCATAAGGCGGCGGCGGCGGCGTCCGGCAGGACAGCCGGGGGCGCGACGGGATCAGACCCGCCAAATCGCGCCGACAGGTCGTAGGCGCGATAGACCTCGCCTGTCGGGCAGGCGACGCCGGGATTGACCAGGACTGCAGGCAGGCTGGGCAGGAGCGGCGCAGGGCCCAGGACGTCTCCCCTGCCTGATGCCGTCACAGGCCGGCTGCGGACGCAGGCGGGGACGTCCGACCCAAGGTCTGCTGCAAGCGCCTCGAGTTCGACCGGAGAGAGCCCCGCCTTCCACTCTGCATTAAGGAGACGCAGGGTCGCTGCGGCATCTGCCGATCCTCCGCCCAGGCCCGACGCGACAGGCAGGCGCTTGTCCAGGACCAGGGCCGGCAGGGGCCCGAGGCGGCCCAGGTGCACAGCCAGCTGGCGGGCGGCCCGCGTGACCAGGTTGTCCCCATCTCCGAGGCTGGAGGCAAATGGGCCCGTCAGGCGAAGCGGCGGCTCGGAACCCGACGAGATCGACACCCCATCTCCCAAGTCCGCGAAGACCATCAGGCTGTTGATGGGGTGGAAACCGTCTGCCCCGGGCGGCCCCACGTGCAGATAGAGGTTGATCTTGGCGGGCGCGAAGGCGCTGGCGCTCATGGGAAGGTCAGGGCTTCCGGGCGGGGGGGACCGGTGCCGGGCCCAGGCCCTGGGCGAGTTTGCGCTCGGCTTCGGCCCGGATCTTCGCATCCGGCTCGAGGGTCAGGACACGCTTCCACTGGAAACCCGCCTCGTCCCGCCGTCCGACCCGCCAGTAGGCGTCGCCGAGGTGGTTGTTGAGCTCCGGATCTCCAGCCTGAAGCTCCACGGCCTGCTCCAGCGTCTCGACCGCCTGCGTATACTGGCCCAGGCGGAAATAGGCCCAGCCCAGACTGTCGACCATGGCACCGGACCGGGGGTTCTGGTTGACGGCCCGGCGAACCAGTTCGAGCGCCTTGTCGAGGTTTTCGCCCCGGTCGATCCAGGAATAACCAAGGTAGTTCAGGAGTTCCGGCTCATCAGGGTTCAGGGCCAGGGCCCTAGTCAAATCCTTCTCCGCCTCCGGCCAGCGTCCAGCCTGTTCAAGGGAGACGCCGCGGGCATAGAGAAGGCGCCAGTCCTTGGGCGAGGCCACCAGCACAGGTGAAAGGACGTCGGCAGACTCCGAGAATTTCCCGTTGGTCCTCAATAGGTCCGAGAGATTGACCACCGCCTCGAGGTCGCCACCCGCTGCGGCCTGCCTGGCGAGGCGCAGGGCCGTCTCAGGCTCGCCGGCCCGCTGGTGGCTCCAGGCCAGCTTGGCCTGGGCGGTTGCAAATTCTGGAACACCGGCCGGGACCCTTGCATAGGCGACCCGGGCATCGTCGATCAGGCCGACATTCTCAAGCCGGTCTCCCACGAGCAGCCAGGCCCCGTAGTTTTCGGGATCGAGGCGAAGGGTGAGCCGCAGGTAGGCCATTCCCAGCTGGTCCTGGCCGGCGACGACGAGGGCTGCCGCGAGGGGGGTCAGCGATTGAGAAGCGCCTTGCCTGAGCGTGGATAGCGGCTCCGCGCGACCCGCCGCCGCCCGCGAGCGCGCGGCGGTGAGCGCGCCATTGCGGGGATCGGCCGCCAGCAGGCGATCGTAGAGGGCGATGGCCTCCGGCCCGCGCTTGCGGCGCTCAAGGAAACCACCGTAGGCGAGCACCGAGGTCACGCTCGGCGAGTCCCCACCGGAGAGCACCTTGAAGTTGGTTTCCGCCTCGTCGAACCGGTTCTGATGCTCGAAGAGCCGGGCCTGGCCAAGCAGACCGAAGACATCGACGATACGGTCTCCCGGCGACTGGGGGCGGACCGCCTGCCCCTCAAGGTCGCCGGACATGGCCGCAGCCCAGGGCGCGAGGAGGGCCGCAGCGGAACGGTGCGGGAAGGCGACGGTGTCGGGGGCAAGAAGGTCACGGACGGAACGGGCGCGCCCCGTCGACATCCCTTCGACGGCCCGGACAATCCGCCCAAGGGCGATGTTGGACGGCGAAGCGCCTTCTGCCGTCGGCGCGAGTTTGGCTGCAGAGGTCACGTCCCCGGCCAGGAGGGTGGCGACGAAGGCCCGTTCATCGGAGATCGCCGCAGCCTCGGGATCCAGCCGCCCGACCGCGCCATAGTATTTGGAGGCCTCGACGGTGCGTCCGTCGTTGAGCGCGGCGCGTCCTGCAAGGAACTGACCGTAGGGCGTAACGCCTATACCCTCGCCGGCCGCCACAGCCGGGGCTTGCGACGAGGCGCAGGCTGCCAGGGAAGAGACCATGGCCACCGCCGCCGCGCATCCGGCGACGCGTCCGAGCCCTTTATGTCTCCAACGATCCATGGAGCGGATGTTCACCTGTTCGCTCCGCCCGGCAAGCCTGCCTACATATTGGGGTAGTTGGGTCCGTCGCCGCCCTGAGGCGTCGTCCAGTTGATATTCTGCGACGGGTCCTTGATGTCGCAGGTCTTGCAGTGAACGCAGTTCTGGAAGTTGATCTGGAACCGCGGGTTCGATCCGTCCTCGTTGGTCAGCACCTCATAGACACCCGCCGGGCAGTAGCGCTGGGCGGGCTCGGCATAGTTTGGCAGGTTGACGCTGATCGGGATCGAGGCGTCCTTCAGCTTCAGGTGCGCAGGCTGGTTCTCGTCATGGTTGGTCGAGGACAGGAAGACCGAGGACAGCTTGTCGAAGCTCATCACGCCGTCGGGCTTGGGATAGACGATCGGCTTGTAGTCCTTGGCGAGGCCGGTGGAGGCGGCGTCGGACTTGCCGTGCTTCAGGGTGCCGAAGAATGAGAAGCCGCCCAGCATGTGAGCCAGGGTGGCGTCGGCACCCCCGAGGATCAGGCCCGGAAGGGTCCCAAACTTCGACCAGAGGGGCTTGAAGTTACGGACGGCGTGGAGTTCGCGGGCGATGGAAGAGGCCTTGTACGCGACCTCATACTCGACCAGTTCGTCGCCGCTCCGGCCCGCCTGGATGGCGCCAAAGGCCGCCTCCGCCGCCAGGACACCGCTCTTCACCGCATTATGGGAGCCCTTGATCCGAGGCACGTTGACCATGCCTGCCGAGCAGCCCAGCAGGGCGCCGCCCGGGAAGTAGAGCTGGGGCAAGGACTGCTCGCCACCCTCGGTAATGGCCCGGGCACCGTAGGAGACGCGCTCGCCACCCTCGAGGTAACGGCGGATCGCCGGATGGGTCTTGAACCGCTGGAATTCGTCGAAGGGTGAGAGATAAGGGTTCTTGTAGTTCAGGTGCACAACGAACCCGATGGACACGTAATTGTCCCCGAAGTGGTACATGAAGGACCCGCCGCCGGTCTGGTTGTCCAGGGGCCAGCCGAAGGTGTGCTGGGTCAGACCGGACACAAAAGCCGCGTCCGGCACCTTCCAGAGTTCCTTGATGCCGATGCCGTACTTCTGGGGCTCGCGCCCGTTGTTCAGGTCGAAGCGCGCCTGCAGCTGCTTGGCCAGGGACCCGCGCACGCCCTCCCCGATCAGGGTGTACTTGGCGTGCAGCTCGATGCCGGGCTGGTAGTCAGGACCGGGCTCGCCATCCTTGCCGATCCCGAAGACGCCGGCCACGACGCCCTTGACCGACCCATCGGCATTGAAGACCAGCTCCGAGGCCGCCATGCCGGGGTAGATCTCGACCCCAAGGCCCTCGGCGTGCTGGGCCAGCCAGCGACAGACATTGCCCAGGCTGGCGATATAGTTGCCGTGGTTCAGCATCCACTTGGGAAAGGGCGCCCAGCTGACGTCGAGCTCACCGCTCGGGCCCAGCATCAGGAACTTGTCCTTGGTGACGAGGGTCTCGAGGGGAAGGCCAAGTTCCTTCCAGTCGGGAAGCAGCTCGGCAATGCCGCTGGGATCGATCACCGCACCCGAAAGAATGTGGGCACCAACCTCGGATCCCTTCTCAAGGACCGCGACGGAAATCTCAGCTCCCGCAGCCTCCGCCATCTGCTTCAGGCGGATCGCCGCCGCCAGGCCCGAGGGGCCGGCGCCGACGATGACCACGTCGTATTCCATCGCCTCACGTTCGAGGGTCTCGCTCATCTTGCGACCTCCGGTATGCCGGTCGCACCGCGCCCGGCCTTGTTCCCTTGAGGCCTTATCAATAGCTTGTATCGGGTGGGTCAAGGGCGAATGGTGCCGGGCCTGTCGCCACCAGAGGAAATCCGCCGGAGATGAGCCGCCTGCTGGCAAGCACCGTCGCCGAAAGCCTGCTCGCCTTCTGGGCCGAGGCGGGTGTCGACGCCGCCCTGCTCGACGCGCCGCTAGATCGAATCGCCGAAGGTCAGAAGCCCCTTGCGCCCCGTCTGGCGCCAGCGGCTGTGGTCCGGAGCGGAACACCGGCGGCAGCGCAGGTGCGACCCCTGGCCATCGAGGCGGCCCAGGAGGCCGCTTCGGCTTGTGGGACCCTGGAGTCCCTGGCCGAGGCGATCGAGGCCTTCGAAGGCTGTCCCATCCGGTTCGAAGGCACTGCGACCCGGTCAGTGTTTTCGCGCGGGCCGGTGGATGCGCCAGTGGTTGTGATCGGCGAGGCGCCCGGGGCCGAGGAAGACCGGACGGGGCGGCCCTTCGTGGGCAAGGCCGGGCAGATGCTCGACCGGATGCTGGGTGCCATCGGGCTGACCGACAGGGCCTTCATCATCAATACCGTCTTCTGGCGCCCTCCAGGGAACCGGACGCCGACCCCTGAGGAGCAACTGGCCTGCAAGCCCTTCGTCGAGCAAGCCATCCGCCTGGTCAGGCCCCGGATGCTGTTGCTGGTCGGGGCCCCGGCCACCCGCTCCATGCTCGAGCAGGCTGAAGGGATCAATCGGCTGCACGGCCGATGGTTCGAATGGAAGGCGGCCGCCGGCGACCTGGAGCTGCCAGTCCTGCCGACCTTCCACCCCGCCTTCCTGATGCGGACCCCCTCTGCCAAGGCCATGGCCTGGGCGGACCTGAAGACCTTCGCCGAACGCCTGGAGCGGCCAGGGCGGCCCTGAGGCCTGAGCCTGAGGCCTCAGCCGGCGATCGCGAGCCGGGGCGCGCCCCGGGAGGCCCTCACTAGGCCCGCTTCCAGGCTGGTGCTGGCAGGCAGGTCCATCAGCCGGCGGCGAGACGCGACAAGGCCTCGTGGAGACGCCAGGAAACCCAAGCCCGGCAGGGTCGGTCCCGTCAGGGCGAGTCCCCTCGACACAGCCCCGGCGCCCCGTTCCGCAAGGTTGCGACCCAGCCGGTCAAGGGCGAAGGCGTCCAGGCGAAGCCCGGGCGCGGCCAGGAGGATCAGGTCGCTGCGCGCCTGACGCACCGCGACGTCCAAGCCACCAGAGACCCGGCAAGCGCCAGCGTCCTCGCAAAGGGCGATGAACTGCGGATCGTCCACCTCAGGGTCCAGGACCAGGACATCGCGGATGAGACCCTGGACGGCGCCGGGCACGAGATCTGACAGGAGACTGGAAAGTTGGAGCGATTGACCTCCGGAACGGGTGATGACGGACAGCATGCCCCCATGAGCCGGGAGCGGCGGGTCAGGTCAAGTGCGCGCCAGACTGGGGATGTCGCAGGGTCTGGGGTTTGGCAACGCCCCGATCGAACACCTGCTGTGAGGCTGGAGGCACCCGCCCTCAGACGGCCTGCTTCAGGGCCTCGGCCAGCCGCTCTTCCTTCAGCTTCTCGGCGACAAGGAAGGCCAGTTCCAGGGCCTGCTCACCGTTCAGACGGGGATCGCAGTGGGTGTGATAGCGGTCGGCGAGCTCGCCCTCGGACAGGGCTCGCGCACCACCCAGGCATTCCGTGACGTTCTGGCCGGTCATCTCGAGATGGACGCCACCGGGATGGACACCCTCGGCCCGGCAGATCTCCACGAAGCTCTTCACCTCGGAGAGGATCCGGTCGAAGGGCCGGGTCTTGTAGCCGGTCGCTGCAGTCAAGGTGTTGCCGTGCATGGGATCGATGGCCCAGACCACCCGGGCGCCGGCGGCGTGGGTTGCTTTCAGAAGGCCTGGCAGGCGCCCGGCGATCTTGTCCTGGCCAAAGCGGCCATACAGCGTAAGCCGCCCGGGCTCGTTGTCCGGATTCAGGATGTCGATCAGGCGCAGGAGTTCATCCGCCTCAAGGGTCGGACCGACCTTCAGGCCAATCGGGTTCTTGATCCCCCGGAAGAACTCGAGGTGGGCGCCATCAGCCTGGCGGGTGCGCTCCCCGATCCAGAGCAGGTGGGCCGAGGTGTCGTACCAGTCGCCG
Organism: Phenylobacterium sp.; assembly: GCF_037138395.1. Lineage (GTDB taxonomy): Bacteria > Pseudomonadota > Alphaproteobacteria > Caulobacterales > Caulobacteraceae > Phenylobacterium. Next base: position 11,697 of record NZ_JBAXIM010000015.1, on the reverse strand, counting down.
GAGGTGGAATCGACCCGGGTCATGGCTTCCTCGAAGCCCAGCAGAAGGGCCTCGTGGGAGGTGAAGAACTCCACCCTATGCAAGTCGGGATGGGTCTCGGGCGTCACGCCGATCGCTGCCATGAAGGTCAGGGCCTCGGAGATCTTTTCCGAGAGGGCGCGGTAGCGTGCGCCCTGCGGGCTGTCATCGACGAAGTCGAGGGTCCAGCGATGGATATTGTGCAGGTTGGCGTAGCCGCCCCCGGCGAAGGCGCGCAGCAGGTTCAGGGTCGAGGCGGATTGACCATAGGCCTGCAGGAGACGCTGGGGGTCGGGTGTGCGGGAGGCGGCGTCAAAGGCCATGCCGTTGATATTGTCACCACGGTAGGACGGCAGGGTGACGTCACCGATGGTTTCTGTGGCCGACGAGCGCGGCTTGGCAAACTGGCCAGCCATGCGCCCAACCTTCACCACCGGCTTCCCGCCAGCGAAGGTCAGCACCACCGCCATCTGGAGGATCAGGCGGAAGCTGTCGCGGATGTTGTCGGCGTGGAATTCCTTGAAGCTTTCGGCGCAGTCTCCGCCCTGGAGCAGGAAGGCGCGACCCGCCTCGACGTCCGCCAGCAGCGACTTCAGCCTGCGGGCTTCACCGGCGAAGACCAGGGGCGGCATGCCGCGCAAGGTCTGTTCGACTGAGGCCAGGGCCTGGGCGTCTGGATAGTCCTCAGGCATGTGCTTGCCAGGACGGGAACGCCAGGTGGAAGGGCTCCAGGAAGGGCTCATCTTACAACTCCGCACCCGCATCGGCAGGCGCGGCGTTTTATACGGAATGACTGGAAAGGTCGATAGTCCGGGCGCGCAGGACGAGGATGCAGGCCAGGGCGGTCAAGGCACCAAGGCCCAGCCACCACTCCTGCCAGACCCCAAAGCTCACCGCCCCGAAGACCAGGTAGGCGGCGGCGGCGGCGGCGCTGGCGGCGGCAGCAGGTGACCGCGCTGGCCGGGACAGGCCAGTGAAGATGGCTGCCCAGACGATGGCCGCAGCCACGGCTCCGATCAGGCCAAGCTCCATCCAGATCTGCAGGGCAGCATCATGAGGGTGCAGCCGAATACCCGGTCCGAAGGCCCGGCTGGCGTCGAGACCCCAGCCCGGGAGGGGACGAGCCCAGATCCAGTCGACGGCCTTCTTCCAGTAGCCCAGCCTCTGCATCCAGGACTCTGACAGATAGGGGGCCAGACGGGCGTCGAGCCCGAGGGCAAAGGCCGAGGAGACGAGGAGGGGCGTCGCCAGGAAGGCGCTCGCAGCCAGCCCCCCCAGAATTCGCGGACCGGCCGCCGGAAACCGCCAGACCAGCAGGGCTGTCGCGGCCGCGATGGCTGCAGCGAGGACCGGGGCGTCATATCCGAACTTCCAGGCCGGAAACATGATCCCGGCAAGGGCAAGCGCCGCAAGGGCCCACCGAACCCGACCCTTCGCGGCCACAAGGGCGGGCGGCGCGAGCAGGGTCAGCACATACAGGCCCTGGGCGACATTCTTGACGGCGTAGTCGGGGCGAACGGTCTGTCCGAAGGCCCCCAGCAGGGCCTTGTAACCGGCGGCGGCGGTCAGGGCCTCGACGATGAGAATCGCAGACAGCAGGCCCACGGCGGCGACCAGGACCTTGAGAAGTCCCTTCAGGGCCGCCTCGGACACCGCGCGGGCTGCACTCACCGCGGAGCTGTAGAGGGCCAGCATGAAGACCAGCTTCAGGCCGGTCTGTCCCTCGAGGTCCGGGGCCCGCCAGGGGCTCCAGAAGGCGGAAGCGCAGGCCCAGACCAGGGCGGTGAAGAGGGCCAGCAAGAGGGTTCGGTCGGCGACGCGGACCCGGAGGGACGGGAGGGTCAGAAGGCCCGCCAGGGCCACGGCAGGTGCAAATCCCAAGGCCCCTGCCCAACCCAGCAGGGGCGTGAGGAGCAAGAGGCCTGCGAGAACCCCTGCCGTCCAGCGGCCGTCGGCGGCCCGGGGCGGAGCCGGGCTCAAGCGATGGGTCGCACGACGGGCTCGCTGAGCGTGACCAGCTCTTCGGCCAGGGTGGGATGGACGGCACAGGCGGAGTCCCACTGGGCCTTGGTCACGCCCAGCTTCAGGGGTACGGCCGCCATCTGGATGATCTCCGGGGCATCAGGGCCCACGACGTGGCAACCCAGCATGCGCTGGGTTTCGGCGTCCACAATCAGCTTGACCAGGGCTTGCTCCTGGCCGCCGTAGAAGGTCTCCTTCATGGGCCGGAACCGAGACAAATAGATGTCGATCTTCGGATAGGCCGCGCGCGCCTCCGCCTCGGTAAGGCCCACGGTGCCGACTGGCGGTTGGCTGAAGACCGCAGAGGCTACGGCCTCGTGGTCGAATGAGGTGGGTTGTCCATAGAATTCCGTCCGGGCAAAGGCGGCACCCTCGCGGATGGCCACCGGCGTGAGGTTGATGCGGTCCGTGACGTCACCGACGGCCCAGACGCCGGGGGCGGAGGTCTTGGACCAGGCGTCGACCCGGATCTCGCCGTTCGGACCGGTCTCCACCCCCGCCGCCTCCAGGCCCAGTCCCCGGGTGTGGGGCTTGCGGCCTGTCGCCAGCATGACCTGGCTGGCCGGCAGGACCTGGCCATCGGACAGGTGGCATTGCAGGTCCCCGGAACGCCCTGAGATCTCTACTGGATGTGCCCCGAGGATGAGCTTCACCCCCCGCCTCTGGATTTCTGCGGCCACGTGGGAGCGGATGTCCTCGTCAAACCCCCGCAGGACCTGGTCTCCGCGATAAACCAGGGTCACATCGACGCCCATGCCGTTGAAGATGCCAGCGAACTCGACGGCGATGAAGCCGCCGCCGACGATCACGATCCGCTCTGGCAGGGCGGGCAGGTCGAAGGCCTCCTCGGAGGTCATGGCGAGGTCCGCGCCCGGCAGGTCTTCCGGCTTCCAGGGCCGCCCGCCCGTGGCGATGAGGATGCGCTGTGCAGTGACCGCTCCGCGTCCCTCGACCTCGAGACTGTTGGGACCGGTCAGGACGGCCCGTCCCTCCACGATTTCGGCGCCCGACCGGGTCAGGTTGGCTACATAGAGGCCGGAAAGACGGGCGATCTCGCGGTCCTTGGCCTCCCGGAAGCGTGTCCAGTCGAAGGTCGCCCCCGAGGCGGACCAGCCGAAGCCCTCGGCGATGTGGGCGTAGTGGGCGAACTCCGAGGCGTAGACCATGAACTTCTTGGGCACGCAGCCACGGATCACGCAGGTGCCGCCGACCCGGTATTCCTCGGCCACGGCGACCCGCGCGCCGGAGACCGCGGCCAGGCGTCCTGCCCGGACCCCGCCGGACCCGGCACCGACGACAAAGAGATCGTAGTCAAACTGGCTCATAGGCGAACTCCCCTCGCGGCGGATTGAGTCTAAAGCATATCGGCGCGCTGTTGAATGCCGGGGGCGGCGGGGCTTGACCCGCAAAGGCGAGCGGCCCAAGCCGGAGTCATGGAACTCACCGAACCGATGCCCCCCGCAGCCCCCAGGACGCCGGATCGCGACCGCGCAGACACCGCCTTCTTTGGGCATCCGACGGCCTTCGGGCACATCTTTGCCACCGAGATCTGCCTGTCATTTGCCTATTACGGCCTCGTCTCGATCCTGACGCTCTACATGTCGACCTACCTTTTCCTGCCAGGCACAGCCGAGAAGGTGATCGGCTTCGGCCCCTTCAGCCGGGCGATGGGCGCAGTGTTCGGCGCGAAGAGCCCGCTGGAGCTGGCCTCCGCCACCTTTGGACTGGTCACCGGCGTCTTCTACGCCACGCCCCTGATCGGGGGGCTTATCGGCGATCGTTGGCTGGGCACCCGAAACTGCATCGTAGCCGGCCTGGTCATCCAGACCTTAGGATACGGCCTGCTGCCGATGGAGGCGTTCTTCCTGTTGGGCATGATCCTGATGGTCATCGGCGGTGGCCTGGTGAAGTCGAACCTGCTCGGCCAGGTCGGCGCCCTCTACGGACCGGGGGACCCGCGCCGCACCGGTGCCTACGGCCTGTTCTTGATTGCCGTGAACATCGGGGGCTTCATCACCCCCCTGGTCGTCGGCACCTTGGGCGAGAAGGTGGGCTGGGCGTACGGCCTCGCTGCCGCCGCAGTCGGCATGTCCCTCGGGCTGGTCGCTTACCTGGCAGGCATGAAGCGCTTTCCCGCCCGCAGGGCCATCGAGGTAGCGGCGCCGTCTGCCCCAGGCACCGCTCGCGGTCCGACGCAGGGCCTGGTGGTCGCTGCTCTGCTCCTGGTGCTGGTCGGGTCCATGCTGAATGTCGGCGCCTACAACCAAGCCTTCAACATCTTCCCGGTCTGGGCGCGCGAGCACGTTGACCGGACCATCGGTGGCTTCGAGGTGCCGGTCACCTGGTTCTCGACCCTGGACGGCATCCTGACCATCGTCGCCACCGCCCTGGCTGTGCGCATCTGGACCTGGCAGTCCCGGGGCGGACGTCAGCCGCGAGAGACCTCGCGGGTCATGGTCGGCACGGCCCTGACCGCCTGCGCCTTCCTGGTGCTGGCCCTTGCGGCGGCGGTCTTCGGGGGTGGCAAGGTCCACATCCTCCTGCCCATCCTCTTCTTCATGCTGGCGGACGCCGCCCTGCCCTGGGTGGATACGGTAATCATGTCCCTCTATTCGCGGGTCGGCCCTGCAGGCCTCGCGACCACACTGCTGGGCGTCTACTACCTGTCCTTCACCGGGGGGAACCTGCTGGTGGGACGGCTGGGCCAGGCCTACGAGCACATGGCACCCTCGGCCTTCTGGGGCCTGCACGCGGCCATGGCCGGCGCAGGCCTCATCTGGCTGGCCCTTCTCGCGGGCTGGATGAACCGGGTCTTCGACGCCTCCATGCGGGCGCGGTCGGGCCAGATCTAGGGCTCGATCTGCATCACACCGGAGTCCGTCGCCACCAGGGCGAGGTCGGCGAGGTCCAGGAAGAGGCCGTGATCCACCACGCCGGTCACGGATTTCAGCGCCGCCGCCAGGGCTGCCGGGGCCTCGATCCGGCCGCAGGCGATGTCGAAGATCACGTTGCCGCCGTCGGTCAGGACAGGGACGCCTTCCTTCATCCGCAGGCGCGGGGCGGCGCCGATGTCGCACTCGGACAGGGCGTCGCAGATCCGGTCCAGGGTGGTGCGGTGCCCGAAGGCCACCACCTCCACCGGCAGGGGAAAGGCCCCCAGGCGGGCGACGCGCTTGCTGGCGTCGGCGATGACCACACATCGGCGCGAGGCCTCCCAGACCAGCTTCTCGCGTAGCAGGGCCGCACCGCCGCCCTTGATGAGCGAGAGGGCCGGGCCGATCTCGTCGGCGCCGTCCACGGTCAGGTCGATGGGGCCGGTCTCGCCCAGCTCGGCCACCTGAAGGCCCAGTTCCTGCGCCAATACCGCCGTGGACCGCGAGGTGGCTACGCCGACAATATCCAGCCTTCGGGCGGCCAGCGCGCGCACGAACCAGATGGCGGTGGAGCCGGTGCCCAGGCCCACCACCATTCCGGGCTGGACGAGGGCGGCGGCGGCCTCGCCGGCAGCGCGCTTCTGGTCTTCGGCGCTCACGACCCGTCCTTCGCTTTGCGGGCCGCCTTCTCGGCAGCCTTGCGCTCGCGGAAGGCAGCGGCCCAGCCGACCTTGTTGCTCTGCTCACCCCGCGCCACGGCCAGGGTGTCGTCCGGCACGTCGCGGACGATGACCGAGCCCGAGCCGGTCATGGCCCCGGCCCCGATCGACCGCGGGGCGACAATGGCGGTGTTCGAGCCGATGAAGGCGCCCGGGCCGATGTGGGTCTCGTATTTGTCGAAGCCGTCGTAATTGCAGAAGATCGTACCGGCGCCGATGTTGGCTCCCGCCCCCACGGTACCATCGCCCAGGTAGGCCAGGTGGTTGGCCTTGGCGCCCTTGTCCAGGCGGACCTTCTTGACCTCCACGAAGTTGCCGATGTGCACGTCCTCGCCGATATCCGCGCCGGGACGCAGGCGGGCATAGGGCCCGATCAGGGCGCCGGGGCCGACCTTCGCGCCCTCCAGGTGGCTGAAGGCCCGGATCACGGCGCCGGTCTCAATGCTCACGCCCGGGGCGAAGACAACATAGGGCTCGACCTGGACGCCGGCCTCGATGCGGGTGTCCCAGGAGAAATGCACGGTCTCGGGCGCAGCCATGACCACGCCCTCGGCCAGGAAGTGCGCCCTTTGGCGCTGCTGGAAGACCGCCTCGGCCTGGGCCAGCTGGGCGGGGGTGTCGGCGCCCATGACCGCGCTTTCAGGGGCGTAATAAGCCCTTACCCCGCAGCCCTCGGCGGCGGCGATGGCGACGGCCTCAGTCAGGTAATACTCGCCCTTGGCGTTGGTATTGGTCAGGCGGGACAGCCAGTCGAACAGCCGGGCGCGGTCGGCACAGAGCATACCAGCATAGCAATCGCCCACCGCCAGTTCCCCCGGCGAGGCGTCGCGGGCCTCGACAATGCGCAGGACCTGATCGTCAGGCCCCGACAGGATCCGCCCGTACAGCAGGGCATCGGCAGGCCTGAAGCCCAGCAGGGCCAGGTCCGCTCCCGCTGCGCGCAGGCTGAAGAGCGGGTCCAGGTCCTCGGGCTGCAGCAGGGGGCAGTCGCCATTGACCACCATGACGTCGCCGTCGAAGTCCGCCAGGGCCGGGCCGGCCGCCAGGACGGCGTGGCCGGTGCCCAGGGGCGGGTCCTGCACGGCAATGGCGGCGGGTCCCAGCCGGGCCTCGACCCGCTCACGGACGACAGGACTGTGGGTCCCGACCACCACCACCACCCGTTCGCAGCCCGTCTCGAGCACGGTGTCGATGACCCGGTCCAGCAGGGTGCGCCCACCGACACGGTGCAGCATCTTGGGAATGGGGGACTTCATCCGGGTCCCCTGCCCAGCGGCGAGGATGACGGCGGCGCGGGCGGTCATGGCGGAAACCCCGGAATCGCAGGCGAGATGGCAATCATGGCGGCTTTAGCCGAAACCGCCAGCGGAGTCCCCGCCCCCGGCCCCTGAACAGGAGCGTCCATGCGCACCGAAGCCCAGCCCCTGGCCGGCGCCGTCATCGCCTTCGACCTGGACGGCACCCTGGTGGACTCCGCCCCGGACCTTGTGGCGACCCTCAACCACATCCTGGCCGAAGAGGGGATCGCCCCCCTGCCCTTTGACCAGGGCCGCAGCCTGATCGGCCACGGTGCCCGGCGGCTGCTCCAGCGTGGCTTCGAGGCCCAGGGCCTGGAGGTTGCTCCCGAGGCGCTGGAGGTCCTTTGGCTGCGCTTCATCGACCACTACAACCTCCACAGCGCTGACCTGACCCGGCCCTTCCCCGGCGTGCCGGAGAGCCTTGAGGCCCTGCGCGCCGCCGGCGCCCGGCTGGCCGTCTGCACCAACAAGCTGACCCGGCTGTCCACGCCCATCCTCGAGGCCCTCGACCTGGCCCGCCATTTCGATGCGGTGATCGGCGCCGACCTCGCGCCCGCACCCAAGCCCGACCCCCGCCACCTGGAGATGGCTGTGCAGGCCGCCGGGGGCGACCTCCGGCGGGCGGTCATGGTGGGGGATGCGGGCACCGACGCCGGCGCCGCCCGGGCCGCGGGCACGCCCCTGGTCCTGGTCAGCTTTGGCTACACCGAGGTCCCCGCCTGGGAACTTAGGCCCGACCGGCTCATCGATCATTTCGATGAACTGCTCCCGGCCTGCCTGGAGCTTCTGGTGCCCGCCTGAATCGCAGCCTATCCTGTGGCCTCAAGCTTCGCCGCATTCAGGACGAGGCCAGAGGGGAATGACCATGCCGGGATCGATCATCGCGCGCCTCGGCGCGCTCTCCGCCGTCGTCCTTTCCGCCTTTGCCGCCCCCGCCCTGGCCGCTGACGTCCATCCCGGGCAGGCCGTTTATGAGCGCAACTGCGCGGCCTGCCACAACGCCCCCGAGGCTGGCAGCCGCGCCGCCCCTGTGGCCAGCCTGCGCCAGATGGACGCCCGAACCCTGCGCACCGCCCTGACCACCGGCGTGATGAAGGGCATTGGCGACAGCCTCTCGCCGGACGACCTGCGCGCCGTCGTCGACTACCTGGCCGTCAAGCCCAAGCCCGTCTCCGACAACTGGATCGAAGGCGCCCGCTGCCCCGCCGACCGCCGCACCGTGGACGTGAACGCCCCCATCCCCTCCGGAAGCTTCGGGATCGGCGCCGACAACCGCCGCCGCCTGACCGCCGCCCAGTCCGGCCTGACCACTGCCAGCCTCAGCCGGCTCAAGCCCGCCTGGACCCTGGGCATCCCCAATGCGACGACCATGCGCTCCCAGCCCATCCTTCTGGGCTCGACCCTGTTCTATGCCGCCAGCCAGGCCTCGACCCTGCTGGCCATCGACACCGGGACGGGCTGCATCAAGTGGGCGGCCAAGACGCCGTCGGGCATCCGCACCAGCCTGGCCCTCGGCCGCCTGGGCAAGGCCGGCCCCCTGGCCGTGGTGGGGGGCGACGAGGGCGGCCACCTGCAGGCCTGGGACGTGGCGACTGGCAAGCTGATCTGGCGGGTCGATCCCCGCCATAGCACCGGCGGCGTCCTGACCGGTGCCCCCGTCTTCGCCGGCGAGAAGCTGATCGTCCCGATCTCGGCCCTGGACGTGGCCCAGGCCATGCGCCCGACCTTCGCCTGCTGCGCCTCGCACGGCGCCGTCAGTGCGGTGGACGCCGCCACTGGCAAGGTGATCTGGACCTGGCATGCGACCCCCGAGGCCAAACCCCTGGGCGTGAAGAACAGCGCCGGGATCGAGATGATGGGCCCCTCCGGCGCGCCGATCTGGTCGACCCCCGCCGTAGACATGAAGCGCGGCCTGGTCCTGACCGCCACCGGCGAGAACACCTCCCCACCCGCCACCGGGACCTCCGACTCCGTGATTGCCATCGACCTGGCCACCGGCAAGCAGAAGTGGGTCTTCCAGGCCCTGGCCAACGATGTGTGGAACATGTCGTGCCCTTCAGGGCGTGAGAGCCGCCGTAAGCCCGGCCCCAACTGCTTCTTCTTCGAGGGCGACAGCGTCCTGCGCGACCACGACTTCGGTGGCGGGCCGGTGCTCTTCCAGGCCGGCGGCCGGACCCTGGTCCTGGCCGGCCAGAAGTCTGGCGACGTCTGGGCCCTGGACCTGAAGACTGGCCGCAAGGTCTGGAGCGACAAGTTCGGCCCGGGTACAGCCCTGGGCGGGGTGCACTGGGGCATAGCCGCCGACGAGACCCGGGTCTTCGCCCCCATCGCCGATCCCGGCGTGCCCGAGCCCCTCAGCGCCTCGGGAGTGCACGCCCTCGACGCCGCCACCGGCAAGCGCCTGTGGTCCTGGCGGGCCCTTCCCGACTGCAGCGAGGCCCGCAAGGCCCGCGGCCCCGGATGCGAGCGGGCCGGCATCTCCGCCCCGCCCCTGGTGGTGGACGGCGCGGTCCTGGCCGCCGGCCTCGACGGTCGCCTCTGGGTGCTCGAAGCGGCCACCGGCAAGGTGCTGGCCAGCCTCGACACCGCCGGACCCCGGGACAGCGTGAACGGCGTGCCCGCTAGGGGCGGCTCGCTGGACTCCGGCGGCCTCTTCGCCGGCGGCGGCATGGTCTTCGCAGGCTCCGGCTACGCCGCCTTCGGCCAGCCCGCCGGCAACGCCCTGATCGCCTACCGCCCCGGACCCTGAGGCGGTCGCCGGCGCCCCGCTTGCAGCAGGCAGGCGGGCAGGCTATAGCCGCAACCCTTCCGGCGGATGCGTAGCTCAGCGGTAGAGCACCTCGTTCACACCGAGGGGGTCACAGGTTCGATCCCTGTCGCATCCACCATATTTCCACCCTGCGCAGACCCATTGACCCGCCCCCCGCCGGGACCGAGGATCGGTCGCCGCGCTGTGAAGTCAGGGGGAACGCACCATGCGTCATGAGGTCGAAGTCGAGGTCCTGGCGGAGCTCCTGGCCCAGATCGCTGAGGGGCGGAACGCCGACGCCGGAGCCGTGCGGGCCTGCCCGGCCTCCACATGGACCTGCCCGGATCGGCTGGCCCTCGAGAGGCGGGAGCTCTTCGATACCCAGCCCCAGCTGGTGGGCCTGTCGGGAGACCTGCCCTCACCTGGCAGCTTCCTGACCACGGACGACCTCGGCCCGCCGGTCCTGGTGGTACGCGGTGACGACGGGAAGGTGCGGGCCTTCGTCAACGCCTGCCGCCATCGCGGCGCGGTGGTGGAGACCGCCCGGCGCGGCACGAAGCCGCTGTTCTCCTGCCCCTTCCACGCCTGGTCCTACGACGCCCGCGGCACCCTGAGGGCCGTGCCCATGGCCGAGCAGTTCGGGCCGCTGGAGACGGGAAGCCTGGGCCTCCTGCCCCTTCCGGCGGCCGAGCACTGCGGGATGATCTTCGTCCACCCCCGGGCCGACGGGGTGATCGATGCGGCGGCCCTGCTGGAAGGGCTGGAGGACGACTTCACCAACTTCGGCTTCGCCCACCACAGCTTCGCTCTGGAGGATCGGCTGGAGCTGGACCTGAACTGGAAGCTGGTCACCGACACCTTCGGCGAGACCTACCACTTCAAGCGCCTGCACAAGGACACCCTGGCCCAGACCTTCGAGGGCGACATCCTCAGCTACCGGACCTGGCGGCGCAACCACCGCATGGTGCTGGGCAAGCAGGCCATCCGCGAGATGGCGACGCGGCCGAGGGCGGAGTGGCGAGTCACGGACGGGGGCTTCCCAGTCTACTTCCTCTTCCCCAATGTGGTGATCAACGTCAGCGAAGGGGCGATCGCGGTGGTGAGGTCCCTGCCCCACGTCACCGACCCGGGGCGGTGCACGGTGCAGATCAGCTACTACGGTACGGACCGGTCGCCCGAGGACATGGAGACCTTCCGCCGGGGCTTTGGCGGCGTGGTGGTGAACGAGGACCTGGCCGCCGCCGCAGGCATGCAGCGGAACCTGGGCTCGGGCCGGATCGAGCAGGTCCTGTTCGGCCGCAACGAGCCGCCCCTGCACCACTATCACCAGGTCTTCCGCAAGGCCCTGGGGCTGACGCCCCTGGAGGCGGTGGGATGAGGTTGAAGGCATCGCCCTAGAAGCGCAAAATGATCAATTGACAGCGTTAAACGATTTAATACAGTAAATTTCCCATTATGAGGATCCCGATATGATTAATGTCGATATTGAACCTAATGTAACAGATTTAAGTATAGAAGAAATGTACAGACAGCTCGCAATTATCGATGCGGGAGTCGGCTCCAAGTTGTCTAGCGTCAATTTATCTGCAAAGAGTTTTGACCGTCTCGCTTCCGATTCTAGTACTATAGGCGATTTCCTTGAGAAATTGGCAGTTTCGGGGAAGGCGATATTTGATGAGAACTGGCCTGCCATCAAATCTTACGTCTGCGCGGTTTATGGGCAGAACGGTCAAGAGGGCCCCTTGAAAGATTGGGTTCAGTCGGTTGTTAATGCAATCGTTGCGGGTTTGGGAATTTCGGGAAACGTCGCGGCTGCTCTGGTAGTGATCGCTGTTAAACTCGGGCTAGATCGTCTCTGCGCGGTTCAGTGATGGGGCTTGGCGCGAACTGATCCTCTGCTAGCAATCCCCGAGCGCTGAGGGCATGACGCGCTACAGATGCTGCGCGGCGCTGAGCGAGAAGGCGCTCACCGAAAACCGCCACCACGATCCGGATCAACGCCCCTACCCTGCAAGGCG
>NZ_JBAXIM010000014.1:0-28496 GCF_037138395.1 Phenylobacterium sp. | reverse complement strand
ACTCGAACCCGCGACCTCCGGCGTGACAGGCCGGCGCTCTAACCAACTGAGCTACATCCGCACTCTAATCGCGCACCAGCGCGAGCCGCGTCTGATAGGTCCCGCCCGGAATCGTGTCAACTGCCCACGGGCGTTAGGGCCACGGTAGGGACTCTGGGTGGATCTACCCGGGGACTGCCTTCCGGGCCGGATTTTGCAATGCGGCAAACCGAGGTTTGAACCCGGCGCAAGGCTGGTCTAGAAGGTCGCGCGACTCCCGCGAGGAATCCATGAACGCCTTTCTTCTCGAGTACCTCCCGATCGTGATCTTCCTGGGGATTTCCTCGGCGATCGGGATCGTCTTCATCCTGGCTTCGGCCATCCTCGCGCCCAAGGCGCCGGATCCGGAGAAGCTTTCGACCTACGAATGCGGCTTCAACGCCTTTGACGACGCCCGGATGAAGTTCGACGTCCGGTTCTACCTGGTCTCGATCCTCTTCATCATCTTCGACCTCGAAGTTGCATTCCTCTTCCCCTGGGCGGTCTCCCTCATGAACCTGCCACATGAACAGGCTACATTCGCCTTCTGGTCGATGATGACCTTCCTCGGGATCCTGACCGTCGGTTTCATCTACGAATGGAAGAAGGGGGCCCTCGAATGGGACTGACCGTTCCTGCTGGAGCCGCCGCCCGCTCGGCGGTCGAGGGCTACGACGCCAAGCTTCACGACGCCTATTTCGACGGCGTCTCACAGGAGCTGGCCGACAAGGGCTTCGTGACTGCCGCCGCAGATGACCTCATCACCTGGGCCCGCACAGGCTCGCTGATGTGGATGACCTTCGGCCTGGCCTGCTGCGCCATTGAGATGATGCACGCGTCCATGCCGCGCTACGACCTTGAGCGCTATGGCTTCGCCCCGAGGGCCAGCCCGCGCCAGTCGGACGTGATGATCGTGGCGGGAACCCTGTGCAACAAGATGGCCCCGGCCCTACGCAAGGTCTACGACCAGATGCCCGAGCCGCGGTACGTCATCTCCATGGGCTCCTGCGCCAACGGCGGCGGCTATTACTATTTCAGCTATTCCGTGGTCCGCGGCTGCGACCGGATCGTTCCGGTAGACATCTACGTCCCCGGATGCCCCCCAACCGCCGAGGCCCTGGTCTACGGGGTCCTGCAGCTTCAGAAGAAGATCCGTCGCACCGGGACGATCGAAAGATGAGCTGGCCTGTCGCGTCCGATACCCTCCAGGCCCTGGGCGCCGAAGTGGCTGCGGCCGCAGGCGCGGGCGTTTCCGCCACCGTCGATTGCGGTGATCTCAGCCTCGCTGCACCGGCAGCCCGTATCCTTGAGGTTCTGGGTCTCCTGCGGGACCGGTTTGGCTTCCAGCAGCTGACGGACCTGACGGGTGTCGATCATCCTGACCGGGCCCTGCGCTTCGACGTGGTCTACCAGCTGCTGTCCTTCACCCGGAACGTCCGGCTCCGGGTCAAGGTCCAGACCGACGAGGACACTGCGGTTCCCTCGGTCACCGGCCTGTTTCCCTGTGCGGAATGGTACGAGCGCGAATGCTTCGACATGTACGGCGTCTTCTTCTCCGGCCATCCGGACCTGAGGCGCATCCTGACCGACTACGGGTTCCACGGGCATCCGCTCCGCAAGGACTTTCCCATGAGCGGCTATGTCGAGCTGCGCTATGACGATGAGCTCAAGCGCGTGGTCTACGAGCCGGTGAAGTCCGTCGAGTTCCGCAACTGGGACTTCATGTCGCCCTGGGAAGGGGCCAGCTACGTCCTGCCGGGCGATGAGAAGGGGGAGGCGCGCTGATGGCCGACGACATCGCCTTGGGCTCCGCCCTTCCCGAAACCCCCGTCCGTAAGTTCAACATCAATTTCGGCCCCCAGCATCCGGCGGCGCACGGGGTGCTGCGCCTGGTACTCGAGCTGGACGGTGAGGTCGTCGAACGGGTGGACCCGCACATCGGCCTCTTGCACCGCGGTACCGAGAAGCTGATGGAGGCGCGGACCTACCTGCAGAACGTGCCCTATTTCGACCGGCTCGATTACGTCGCGCCGATGAACCAGGAGCATGCCTTCTGCCTGGCCATCGAGCGCCTGTCGGGCATCGAGGTCCCGGTCCGGGCCCAGCTGATCCGGGTCCTGTACTGCGAGATCGGCCGCATACTGAGTCACCTGCTCAACGTGACGACCCAGGCCATGGACGTCGGCGCCCTGACGCCGCCGCTCTGGGGCTTTGAGGAGCGCGAGAAGCTTATGGTGTTCTACGAGCGGGCCTCCGGTGCCCGCCTGCACGCCAACTTCTTCCGTCCCGGTGGGGTCCGCCAGGACCTGCCTGACGCCCTTATCGACGACATCGAGACCTGGGCCAAGGCCTTCCACAAGCCGCTGGGCGACATCGACCGCCTGATCACCGGCAACCGGATCTTCAAGCAGCGTAACGTCGACATCGGTGTGGTCAGCCGCGAGCAGGCCATGGCCTGGGGCTTTTCGGGCGTCATGGTCCGGGGCTCCGGCATCGCCTGGGACCTGCGCCGCAGCCAGCCCTACGAATGCTATAGCGAGCTGGACTTCGAGATCCCGCTCGGCGTCAATGGCGACTGCTACGACCGCTATCTCTGCCGGATGCAGGAGATGCGTGAGAGCGTGAAGATCATGCTCCAGTGCGTCGAGCGCCTGCGGAAGACGCCAGGGCCGGTGCTGACCGAGGACAACAAGGTCGCCCCGCCCCGCCGGGGCGAGATGAAGCGGTCGATGGAAGCCCTGATCCATCACTTCAAGATCTATACTGAGGGCCTGCACACGCCAGCTGGTGAGATCTACGCCGCCGTCGAGGCCCCCAAGGGCGAGTTCGGCGTCTTCCTGGTCAGCGACGGCAGCAACAAGCCCTACCGCTGCAAGATCCGGGCTCCGGGCTTCGCCCACCTCTCCGCCATGGACTGGCTCTGCAAGGGGCACATGCTGGCGGATGTCTCGGCCATCCTGGGCTCCCTCGACATCGTCTTCGGCGAGGTGGACCGGTGAGCGCCCCCGCCTGCATCACGCCCTTCGACGTCGTCGAGGCCCAGTTCACGGCCTACAACGCCCAGGACCTCGACGCCCATTGCGCGGCCTACGCCGATGAGGTGGTGGTCGCCGACTTCAACGGCGCCGTGACGATCTCGGGCATCGATGCCTATCGCGAGAAGTACCGTCAGGTCTTCGCGGATTTCCCGCAGAACCGTGCCGAGCTGCTCAACCGCATGGTGGTAGGCCATCACGTGATTGATCACGAACGGGTCTTCCGCGCGCCGGGGTCCGATCCCTTCGAGGTCGCCGCCATCTACACCGTTTCGGACGCGCGGATCGTGCGCGTCGACTTCATCAAGTGAGGCCGGTCACGTGAGCGTCCGCAGGCTAGCCGCCAACCAGCCCGACAGCTTCGCCTTCAGCGCCGAGAGCCTGAAGCAGGGGAAGGCGTGGATCGCCAGGTTCCCCGAGGGCCGCCAGCAGTCCGCCGTCATCCCCATGCTCTGGATTGTCCAGAAGCAGCAGGGCTGGGTCTCCGAGCCCGCGATCCGCGTCGTGGCCGAGATCCTCGGCATGCCGGTCATCCGGGTCTACGAGGTCGCCACCTTCTACACCATGTTCATGCTCGAGCCCGTCGGCTCCCTTGCCTTGGTGCAGGTCTGTGGGACAACACCCTGCATGCTGCGGGGGGCCAATGACCTGAAGGCCGTCTGCCAGCGCCGCTTCGGCGACCGCGACCACATGTCGCCTGACGGCAAGGTGACTTGGCAGGAGGTGGAGTGCCTTGGGGCCTGTTCCAACGCGCCCATGGCGGCCATCAACGACTATTACTACGAGGACCTGACGCCCGAGATTTTTGAGCAGATCCTCGACGAGTTCATCGCCGGCAAGCCCCGGGCTCCGGGCTCGGTCATCGGCCGCCAGGGCTCCGCGCCGGAGGGCGGCTCGGCCGTTCTCCAGGACGCGAGCCTGTTCGACGGTTCGGCGGCCAAGGCGCTGAAGGCCCTTCCCAACGCTGAGCCGAAGACAAGCGGCGTGACCAAGGAGGCGGCTCAATGATCGGGCGGAGTTCGGCGACCGGCGCGGGCCGGATCGGTCTGGAGGCTTAGGGGCGCATCGTGGTCGGAATTCTCGAGGACAAGGATCGGATCTTCACCAACCTCTATGGTCTCCAGGACTGGGGCCTGGAGGGGGCGAAGCGCCGCGGGGCGTGGAATGGTACCCGCCTCATGCTGGAGCAGACGCCGGAATGGCTGTGCGACCAGATCAAGGCCTCGGGCCTGCGGGGCCGGGGAGGGGCGGGCTTCTCCACCGGGCTGAAGTGGACCTTCATGCCGAAGGCCGAGGGTGCGCGTCCGCACTACCTGGTGATCAATGCCGACGAGTCGGAACCGGGCACCTGCAAGGACCGTGAGATCCTCCGCAACGATCCGCACCTCCTCATTGAAGGGGCGATGATCGCCAGCTACGCCATCCGGGCCCACACCTGCTACATCTACATCCGCGGCGAGTACGTGCACGAGCGCGAGCGCCTCGAAGCCGCGATCAAGCAGGCCTACGAGGCCAAGCTGATCGGCAAGGGCAACCTCCACGGCTGGGACTTCGACGTCTTCGTGACCCATGGCGGCGGGGCCTACATCTGCGGCGACGAGACCGCCCTCATGGAGAGCCTGGAGGGCAAGAAGGGCCAGCCGCGCCTGAAGCCGCCCTTCCCGGCGGGGGCCGGCATCTATGGCTGCCCGACCACCATCAACAACGTCGAGTCCATCTCGGTGGTGGGAACCATCCTGCGCCGTGGCGCGGCCTGGTTCTCCGGCTTCGGCCGTCCGAACAATACCGGTACCAAGCTGATGGCGATCTCCGGCCACGTGAACACGCCCTGCGTGGTCGAAGAGACCATGTCCATTCCCCTGAAGCAGCTGCTCGAGGACCATTGCGGCGGCGTCCGCGGCGGCTGGGGCAACCTCAAGGCGGTGATCCCAGGCGGCTCATCCGTTCGCATGATCCCGGCCCATGAGGCCGAGACGGCCCTGATGGACTTTGACTCCCTGTCCTCCCTGAAGTCCGGCCTGGGCACGGCGGCGGTCATCGTCATGGACCAGTCCACCGACATCGTCCGCGCCATCGCCCGCCTATCCTACTTCTACAAGCACGAGAGCTGCGGCCAGTGCACGCCCTGCCGCGAGGGCACGGGCTGGATGTGGCGGGTCATGGAGCGTATGGCCACCGGCGAGGCGGACATGAAGGAGATCGACATGCTCCTCGACGTCGCCAGCCAGATCGAGGGCCATACCATCTGCGGCCTCGGCGATGCCGCCGCCTGGCCGATCCAGGGCCTCTTCCGCCACTTCCGGCCTGAGGTCGAAGCGCGGATCACCAACTACCGTGCGGGCAAGCCGCACGTGCAGGGTGCCTCCCTGCAGGCCGCGGAGTGAGCTGAGCCATGCCGAAAGCCAAGGTCAACGGCGTCGAGGTCGAGTTCGAACCCGGCATGACGGTTCTGCAGGTGGCGGAACTGGCCGGGGAGGAAATCCCTCGGTTCTGCTACCACGAGCGCCTGTCCATCGCCGGCAACTGCCGGATGTGCCTGGTCGAGGTGAAGCCCGGGCCGCCCAAGCCCCAGGCCTCCTGCGCCCTGCCGGCCGCTGACAACCAGGAGATCTTCACCAACACCCCGATGGTCAAGAAGGCCCGGGAAGGGGTGATGGAGTTCCTGCTCATCAACCACCCCCTCGACTGCCCGATCTGCGACCAGGGCGGCGAGTGTGACCTCCAGGACCAGGCCGTGGGCTATGGCCGCGACGGCAGCCGCTTTGGGCTGAACAAGCGGGCCGTTGAGGAAAAGGCCATGGGCCCCCTGATCAATACGGTCATGACCCGCTGCATCCAGTGCACGCGTTGCGTGCGTTTCATCAGCGAAGTCGCCGGCGTGGCTGAGATCGGTCTCATCTCGCGCGGCGAAGATGTTGAAATCACGACTTATCTTGGCAGTGCAGTGACCTCGGAGCTGTCCGGTAACGTCATTGACCTCTGCCCGGTCGGCGCCCTGACCTCCAAGCCCTACGCCTTCAACGCCCGTCCCTGGGAGCTGAAGAAGACCGAGACCGTCGACGTCATGGACGCCATGGGCGCCGCCATCCGCGTCGACAGCCGGGGCCCGGCCGTTCTGCGCGTGCTTCCCCGGGTCAATGAGGACGTCAACGAGGAGTGGATCTCGGACAAGACCCGCTTTGCCGTGGACGGCCTGTCCCGTCAGCGGCTCGACAGTCCCTTCATCCGCGAGAACGGGAGGCTGCGCCCCACGACCTGGGCCGAGGCCCTGTCCCTCGCCGCGGCCCGCCTGTCCTCTGCAAAGCCCGAGCGCATTGGTGCCATCGCCGGCGACCTGCAGGACGCCGAGTCCCTGAAGGCGACGCTCGATCTGTTCCGCGCCCTGGGCTCGGCGAATACCGACTGCCGCCAGGATGGCATGGCCCTGGGCACTGGCCCTCGGGAGTCCTGGCTGTTCAATGCCGGGATTTCGGGGCTGGAGGACATCGACGTCCTCCTCCTGGTGGGGACCAACCCGCGGTTCGAGGCGCCCGTGCTGAACGCCCGCCTGCGCCGCCGCTGGCTCTCCGGCGACCTCCAGGTGGGCCTGGTCGGCGCGGTCGCTGACCTGACCTACAGCTTCGACCACCTGGGCGAGACCGCTTCGGCCCTCACCGCCCTGGCCAAGGCCCGCTCAGGCTTTGCCAAGGTGCTGAAGGGGGCGAAGGCTCCGGCCCTCATCATCGGCGCCGGCGCCCTGTCCGGCCCGCACGGCGCGGCCGTGGCCTACGCCGCCGCCCAGGTTGCCAAGGCCTTCGGGATGAGCTGGAACGTGCTCCACACTGCCGCCTCCCGGGTTGGCGGCCTGGACATGGGCTTCCTTCCCGGCGAAGGCGGTTTCGACGCCCGGGCCATGACGGCCAAGGGCACCCTGGACGTCCTCTTCCTGCTCGGCGCAGACGAGATCGACCTGTCGGCCTCCGATGCCTTCCGCATCTATCTCGGCTCGCACGGCGACGCCGGGGCCCAGGCGGCGGACCTGATCCTGCCCGCCGCGGCCTATACCGAGAAGGACGGCCTCTACGTCAACCTCGAGGGACGGGTGCAGATGGGTCAAAGGGCCGTCTTCCCCAAGGGCGAGGCCCGGGAGGACTGGACCATCCTGCGCGCCCTGTCCGAGCGCCTCGGCAAGACCCTGCCATATGACAGCCTCGACCAGCTGCGGGCCCGGCTCTTCGCCGACCATCCCACCTTTGGCCAGATTGACTGGGCGCCCCGGGGCCAGGCCGACCTGTCGGCCATCGGCGCGGCTGGAGACGTAGGGGACGCGCCACTCGCCAGTGCGGTGAAGGCCTTCCATCTCACCAATCCTGTCGCGCGCGCCAGCGTGACCATGGCCGAGTGTGCCGCCCTGGCGGCGGGCCCGGCGAAACTGGCGGCGGAGTAGGGCATGGACGCGGCGCAATCCTTCTGGGCCACGCCGGGCGGCTGGACCCTGATCACCGTCCTGCAGATCCTGGCCGTCCTGGGCTGGCTGCTGATCTCGCTGGCCTTCTTCATGTACGGCGATCGCAAGATCTGGGCCGGCGTCCAGATGCGCAAGGGCCCCAATGTCGTCGGCCCCTTCGGCCTGCTTCAATCCTTTGCCGACCTGCTCAAGTTCATCCTCAAGGAGATCGTCATCCCCGACGGGGCGGATAAGACGGTCTTTCTTCTGGCCCCGATCCTGACCTTTGCCCTGGCCCTGGTGGGGTGGGCGGTCATTCCCCTGGCCCCCGGCTGGGTGGTCTCGGACATCAATGTCGGCGTCCTCTACCTCTTCGCCATCTCCTCCCTGGGCGTCTATGGCATCATCATGGGCGGGTGGGCCTCGAACTCGAAATATCCCTTCCTCGGCAGCCTGCGCTCGGCGGCGCAGATGGTCTCCTACGAGGTCTCCATCGGTTTAGTGGTCATCACGGTCATCCTGCTTTCGGGAACGATGAACCTGAACCAGATCGTCTTGAAACAGGCTGGCGGCTTCTGGAACTGGAACGTCTTCGGCGGTGGTCTTCACAACCTGCCCATCGCCCTCGTCATGATCCCCATGTCGGTGATCTTCTTCATCTCGGCCCTGGCCGAGACCAACCGCCCGCCCTTCGACCTGCCCGAGGCAGAGTCCGAGCTCGTGGCGGGCTACCAGGTGGAGTACTCGTCCTCGCCCTTCCTGCTCTTCATGATCGGCGAACTGGCGAACATCATCCTCATGTGCGCCATGATCTCGATCCTGTTCTTCGGGGGATGGCAGGCGCCGCTGGACCTGGCCTTCGTTCGCGAATGGTCGCCCACGGCGCAGAGCTTCTACGGCTTCATGTGGCTGTTCCTGAAGATCCTCTTCTTCTTCTTCCTGTTCGCCATGGTGAAGGCCATCGTTCCCCGCTACCGCTACGACCAGCTCATGCGGCTGGGCTGGAAGGTCTTCCTGCCCATCTCCCTGGTCGCGGTAATCCTCGTCGCCGGCTGGCGTGTCTTTGGACAGGGTGTCGCGTGAGGCTGGCCCTTGTCATCTGCCTGTCGGCCGCGGGGCTCCTGGCGTCCGCCTGCGCTTCGACCCCCGAAGGGGACGTGGCGACCTACGACACCCTGCGCGAGGCGCGGGAGCAGTGCCGCAGTCAGGGCAAGGATCTGGTGCTCCGGCCGGACGGCAATGACCGCCGTGTGTCGGGCTACGAGTGCAAGGGAAAGTAGGACGGCATGTTCAATCGCATTTCCCAGGTGGTCCGGGGCGCAGCCCTCGCCGATTTCGTCGGTGCCTTCGGCATGGCCCTGGTCTACATGGCCCGCCCCAAGGCCACGGTGCTCTATCCCTATGAGCGGGGTCCGCAGTCGCCCCGGTTCCGAGGCGAGCACGCCCTGCGGCGCTATCCCAGTGGCGAGGAGCGTTGCATCGCCTGCAAGCTCTGCGAGGCCATCTGCCCAGCCCAGGCCATAACCATCGAGGCCGAGCCCCGCGAGGACGGCAGCCGCCGGACGACCCGCTACGACATAGATATGGTCAAGTGCATCTACTGCGGCCTGTGCCAGGAGGCCTGCCCGGTAGACGCCATCGTCGAGGGTCCGAACATCGAATACGCGGTCGAGACCCGCGAGGAACTCTACTACGACAAGGAACGCCTGCTCGATAACGGAGACCGTTGGGAGCGGGAGATCGCCAAGAACCTGGAGATGGACGCGCCCTACCGGTAACCCCGGTTGGCGATTCCGAACGTGCTGGAAACCTCGTCGTCTCCCCCCGGAGTTCGGCGGTTCAAGAAGAGGGACTGAGCCCGGTGGCCTTGCAGGCAATCGCATTCTATCTGATGTCGGCGGTGACGATCGTGGCGGGTCTTGGCGTGGTTTCGGCCCGCAACCCCGTGCACTCGGTCCTCTTGCTCATCCTGGCCTTTTTCTCGGCGGCGGGGCTCTTTGTTCTCATGGGGGCAGAGTTCCTGGCCATGCTGCTGGTCGTGGTCTACGTCGGCGCCGTGGCGGTGCTCTTCCTCTTCGTCGTCATGATGCTGGATGTGGACTTCACGTCCCTGCGACAGGGCTTCGCCCGCTACATGCCCCTCGGGGCGGCCGTAGCCGGGGTCCTCGCCTTCGAGATGGTCACCGTCTCGGCGGTCATCGCCAACCGCGGGCAGGCGGCGGACTCAACAGGCCCCATGGCGTCCGCGTCAGGCGTCGCCAACGCCGAGACCATCGGCCGGGTCCTCTACACGGACTATATTTACTTCTTCCAGGCGGCGGGGCTGGTCCTTCTGGTGGCCATGATCGGCGCCATCGTCCTGACCCTGCGCCACAAGCCGGGGGTCAAGCGCCAGGTCATTGCCGACCAAGTCGCCCGAACACCCGCCACGGGCATGCGCGTCGTCTCGGCCAAGTCTGGCGAAGGGATCCAGGAATGATCATCGGTCTGGCGCACTATTTGGCGGTTGCCGCCATCCTGTTCACCATCGGCGTGTTCGGAATCTTCGTGAACCGCAAGAACATCATCGTCATCCTGATGTCCGTCGAGCTCATCCTGCTGGCGGTGAACATCAACTTCGTCGCCTTCTCGAGCTACCTGCACAATGTGATCGGGCAGATCTTCGCCATGTTCATCCTCACCGTCGCTGCCGCCGAGGCCGCGGTCGGCCTGGCGATCCTGGTGACCTTCTTCCGTAACCGCGGGGACATCGCCGTGGACGACGCCTCCGTGATGAAGGGCTGATTTCCAGAGATGACTGCGCAAGCCTTTCTCCCGATCATCGTTTTCGGACCCCTCGTCGGGGCCCTCATCGCTGGCCTCTTCGGCTCCCGCCTGGGCGCTCTGGCCTCCCAGGCGGTGACCACCGGCCTCCTGGTCCTGTCCGCCGTCCTGTCCTGGGTCGTCTTCGCCCAGTGGACCTGGGGCGGGCTGGAGCCCTTTACCCTGACCCTGGCCCCCTTCATCCAGGTGGGCGAGTTCATCTCCAACTGGTCGATCCGCCTCGACGGCCTGTCGGCCGTCATGCTGGTGGTGGTCACCACGGTCTCGGCCCTCGTCCACGTCTACAGCTGGGGCTACATGGCCGAGGATCCCTCCCGGCCGCGGTTCTTTGCCTACCTGTCCCTCTTCACCTTCGCCATGCTGGCCCTGGTGACCGCCGCCGACTTCATGCAGCTGTTCTTCGGCTGGGAAGGGGTGGGCCTGGCCTCCTACCTGCTGATCGGCTTCTGGCATTACAAGGACAGCGCCAACGCCGCCGCTATCAAGGCCTTCGTGGTCAACCGGGTGGGCGACTTTGGCTTCGCCCTCGGCATCATGACCGTCTTCTGGATGTTCGGCTCGATCCAGTTCGCTGAGGTCTTCTCGCACATCGACGAGATTGCCGGTTCGAAGTGGCGGTTCATCGGCTACGACTGGTCCGCCGTTGACCTCGCCTGCGGCCTGCTCTTCATCGGTGCCATGGGCAAGTCGGCCCAGTTCTTCCTGCACACCTGGCTGCCCGATGCCATGGAGGGCCCGACGCCCGTCTCGGCCCTGATCCACGCGGCCACCATGGTCACCGCCGGCGTCTACATGGTCTGCCTGCTATCGCCCCTGTTCGAGGTCGCCCCGGTCGCCCGGGACATCGTCACCGTCATCGGCGCGGTCACGGCCCTGTTCGCGGCCACGGTCGGCCTGGCCCAGAACGACATCAAGCGAGTGATCGCCTATTCGACCTGTTCGCAGCTCGGCTACATGTTCTTCGCCGCCGGGGTGGGTGCCTACCAGGCGGCCATGTTCCACCTCTTCACCCACGCCTTCTTCAAGGCCCTCCTGTTCCTGGGCGCCGGCTCAGTCATCCACGGCATGCATCACGAGCAGGACATGCGGCGCATGGGCGGCCTGTGGCGCTACCTGCCGGTGACCTATGCAGTCATGACCATTGGTACGCTGGCCATCACGGGCTTCGGCATTCCCGGCCTGCACCTTGGCCTCTCTGGCTTCTATTCGAAGGACACCATCATCGAGGCCGCCTGGGCTGCCGCCAACACCCATGGCGGGGTGGCCGCCTTCGCCTTCCTCGTTAGCCTCATGGCTGCGGGCCTGACCGCCTTCTATTCCTGGCGCCTGGCCTTCATGACCTTCCACGGGACCCCCAAGTGGGCCGGGGAGGGTGCGCATGGCCACGATGACCACACCCATGTCCACGACGACCATGCTCTAGCCGCCCATGCGCATGACGACCACGCGCACGACGACCACGGGCACGGCCACGGCGCGCACACGCCGCACGAGAGCCCAGTCTCCATGCTGGGGCCGATCGTCATCCTCTCCCTAGGCGCCCTGGCCGCCGGCTATGTCTTCGTGGACAAGTTCGTGGGCGAGGGTCGCGACGCCTTCTGGCGCGGCGCCATCGTCAACGGACCGGCCAACAAGGTGCTCGAGCACGCCCACCACGCCCCGACCTGGGTGCTCTGGGCACCCCTGGTGGTGTCGGCCATCGGCTTCGCGACCGCCTGGTATGTCTATATCGCCAACGAGGGCATGGGCGCGCGCCTCGCCGCTCGCAAGGGACCGGTCTGGTCCTTGCTCTACAACAAGTGGTTCTTCGACGAACTCTACCAGGCCACCTTCGTGCGCGGGGCCCGCCTGCTGGGCGACCTGTTCTGGAAGGTCGGGGACCAGAAGATCATCGACGGCCTGGGCCCCGACGGCGTTTCCGCCGTCTCCGCCGCCTTGGGTCGCCGCACGGGCCAGCTTCAGACCGGCTACCTGTACCACTACGCCTTCGTCATGCTGCTCGGGGTGGCGGGTCTCCTGACCTTCGCCCTCTGGGCCTGGCGGGCTTGAGGGGGGCGAGACAATGACCGGCATCCTTTCCCTCATCACCTTTGCGCCCGCCCTGGGCGCGGCTCTCCTCCTCGCCCTCCGCGCCGGCCGTCCGGCCTCGGTCGGGGGCGACGGGACCGCGCGCTGGATCGCCCTCATCTCCAGCCTTGTCACCCTGGGCCTGTGCGTCCTCTTGATGATGAGGTTCGACACCGCCAATCCCGGGTTCCAGTTCGTCGAGGACATCCCCTGGTTCGCCGGTATTCACTACCGGATGGGCGTGGACGGGATTTCCATCCTGTTCGTCGTCCTGACAGCCTTCCTGACGCCTGTCTGCATCGCAGCGTCCTGGACGTCGGTGGATCAGAGGGTGACCTCCTATATGGTCGCCTTCCTCCTGCTCGAGACCCTCGTGATCGGCGTCTTCTGTGCCCTAGACTTGGTGCTTTTCTACACCTTCTTCGAGTTCGGCCTGGCGCCCATGTTCCTGATCATCGGGATCTGGGGCGGCAAGCGGCGGGTCTACGCGGCCTTCAAGTTCTTCCTCTACACCCTGCTGGGGTCGGTGCTGATGCTGGCCGCCGTCCTGGCCATGATCGGCACATCAGGCACCAGCTCCATCCCGGAACTGATGGCCTTCCGGTTCGAGCCCTGGATGCAGACCTGGCTCTGGCTGGCCTTCTTCGCTTCCTTCGCGGTAAAGATGCCCATGTGGCCGGTCCATACCTGGCTTCCCGACGCCCACGTCGAGGCGCCCACCGCGGGCTCGGTCATCCTGGCAGGCATCCTCCTGAAGATGGGGGGCTACGGCTTCCTACGCTTCAGCCTGCCCATGTTCCCCCAGGCTTCCGAGACCTTCGCGCCCCTGGTCTTCGCCCTGTCGGCCATCGCCATCATCTACACCTCGCTGGTGGCCTTCCGTCAGACCGACATCAAGAAGCTGATCGCCTATTCGTCAGTGGCCCACATGGGCTTCGTGACCATGGGCATCTTTTCCTTCGACGTGATCGGCGTGCAGGGCGCCATCTTCCAGATGTTGAGCCACGGGGTCATCTCCGGCGCGCTCTTCCTCTGCGTCGGCGTCGTTTACGACCGTATGCACACCCGCGATATCGCCTTCTATGGCGGACTGGTGAAGCGCATGCCGGTCTTCGCCGCCGTCTTCCTGTTCTTCACCATGGGCAATGTTGGCCTTCCCGGCACGTCGGGCTTCGTGGGCGAGATCATGACCCTGACCGGCGTCTATTTCAGCTCCACCTGGACGGCGGTCGCGGCCTCGACGGGCGTCATTCTTTCGGCGGTCTACGCCCTCAGCCTCTACCGTCGGGTCGTCCTGGGCGAGATGACCAATCCGGCCCTGGCCGAGATCACCGACATGAACCTTCGCGAGATGCTGATCTTTGCACCGCTGGTGATCGCAACCCTCTGGCTGGGCTTCCAGCCTGGCCTCGTCTTCAACCTTACCACCAGTTCGGTCGACGGCCTTCTTGGCGCCTTCCGCACCGCGGTCGGTCACTGAGGGAGGTCAAAGGAAACCGCAATGTTCACCACTGACCTCGCCCTCGCTACGCCCCAGCTCATCCTCGCCTTAGCGGCGCTTGCCCTGCTGGTCATAGGGGCCTTCCTGCCGCGCCCGGACCGGGTGGTCGGCTTTGGGGCCATGGCCGCCCTGGCTATCGCAACCTTCGCAGCCGCCACAGGCCCCAGGGGACTGGCATTTCACGGGGCCCTGTCCGCCGACGCGGCCTCGGTCTTCGCCCAGGTGGTGATCTATCTGAGCAGCCTGGTGGCGATCCCCCTTGGACAGGGCTGGTTCGCCCGGCGGGGGATCCGGCTTTTCGAATTCCCGGTCCTCATCCTCCTGGCCGCCCTCGGCATGGGGATGATGGCGGGGGCGGGCGACCTCTTGTCCCTCTATGTCGGCGTGGAACTCCAGTCCCTTGCCCTCTACGTCCTGGCTGCCCTGCAGAGGGATGATGCCAAGGCCTCGGAGGCCGGCCTGAAATACTTCGTCCTGGGCGCCCTGTCCTCGGGCCTGTTGCTCTATGGCGCCTCCCTCGTCTACGGCTTTTCCGGCGCCATCCGCTTTGACGCCATTGCGGCGGCGGTGCAGGGGCAGGCCGGAACCGGCATCCTCTTCGGCCTGGTCTTCATGATCTGCGGCCTGGCCTTCAAGATCTCGGCCGCGCCCTTCCACATGTGGACGCCGGACGTCTACGAGGGCGCGCCTACGCCAGTGGTGGCCTATTTCGCCGGGGCGCCGAAGCTGGCCGCCATGCTGCTCTTCGCCCGGGTCCTGGCCGAAGCCTTCCCCGAAGCCATCCCACAGTGGCGCCAGGTCCTCATCCTGATCGCCCTGGCCTCCGTGGCTGTGGGGGCTCTGGCGGGCCTGGCCCAGACCAACCTGAAGCGCCTCTGGGCCTATTCCTCCATCGCCAACGTCGGATACGCGGTCCTTGGACTTGCGGCGGGTACTGCCGAGGGGATCCAGGCCATGCTCGTCTTCATGGCCCTCTACAGCGTGTCGGTGATGGGCTTCTTCGCCTGCCTTGCGGCCCTGTCGCGCAACGGCCGGCCCCTCGAGACCCTCGGGGATATGGCGGGCCTCTTCCAGCAGCGCCCCTGGCTCAGCCTGGCCCTGACCATCTTCGCCCTGTCGGGTCTGGGCCTGCCGCCCTTCGCCGGCTTCTGGGGGAAGTACTATGTCTTCAAGGCGGCGGTGAATGCCGGTGATCCCATCCTGCTCTGGGCCGCCGTTGCGGCCCTGGTCGGCACCGTCATCGCCGCCTTCTACTACCTGCGCCTGGTCAAGGTGATGTGGCTCGACCCGGCGCCTGGGCCCACCGATACGCCGCCCGTCGAAGCCGGGATCATCGCCATCAGTGCCGCAGCCTTCACCTTTCCGGTGGTGCTGGCCCTGATGCCGGCGATCGACAGTTACGCCAAAGCGGCCGCCGCCGCGCTCGGCCTGGGCTAGGTGAGCCTCCCGCCCATCGAGAGCCACGCAGTCCTCGACTCGACCAACGCCGAGGCCCGGCGACGGGCCGAGGCCGGGGACTTCGGTCCGGTCTGGATCCACGCCCTGGAACAGACGGCTGGCCGCGGCCGGCGCGGACGACCCTGGCGGGGCGGCGAGGGGAACCTTGCCGCCACCCTCCTGACCCCGGTCGACCAGCTTCCGGCCCAGGCGGCCCAGGTGTCCTTCGTTGCCGCGGTCGCCCTCTGCGAGACCGTCAATGCCCTGGCTGGCCCCACCGCCTCGAGGCTCCGCTGGCCCAATGATCTCTATGTCGCCGGCGGCAAGGCGGCGGGCATTCTCCTGGAGTCTGGGCCAAGGCCGGGAGGCGGCCTTTGGCTGGCGGTCGGGATCGGCGTCAACCTGGCCCTGGCACCGCCCGCCGACCAGGTCGAGCGCCCGGCCAGCGCCCTTGCGGACATTGCAGGCTTCCAGCCGCCGTCCCCGGCCGCCTTTCTTGTCCGCCTCGCCGAGCGTTTCGAGGCCTGGCAGCAGGTCTGGTCGCGGGAAGGCTTCGCCCCGGTCGCCGCGGCCTGGACCGGGCTGGCGGATGGCCTCGGCGGTCCCTGCACGGCCCGGCTTCCCGACCGGACCCTTTCGGGCGTTGCAGAAGCCCTGGACGCTGACGGCGCCCTGCGCCTGCGCCTGGACGGCGGCGAGACGGTCCGGATCACCGCCGGCGATGTTTTCTTCGGAGGCGACTGATGCTGCTGGCCATCGAACAGGGCAACACCAACACCCTCTTTGCGGTGCATGACGGAAGCGATTGGGTCGCCCAGTGGCGCACCGCCACCCAGTCCACGCGGACGGCGGACGAGTACGCGGCGTGGATGTTCCAGCTGCTCGCCATGACCGAACTGAAGTTCGAGATGCTCGACGCCTGCATCATCTCCAGCGTCGTACCCCAGTCGGTCTTCAACCTGCGTAACCTCGCCCGGCGCTACCTGAAGGTAGAGCCCCTGGTGATCGGCGAGAATGTCGACCTCGGCATTCCCGTGCGCCTGGAGAAGCCCTCCGAGGCCGGCGCGGACCGGCTGGTCAACGCCATCGGGGCCCACGCGGTCTTTGCCGGGGATCTGATCATCATCGACTCCGGCACCGCCACCACCTTCGACATCGTCGCCGCCGACGGGGGCTTCGAGGGTGGCGTCATTGCCCCAGGTATCAATCTCTCCATGGAGGCCCTACACACTGCGGCCGCCAAGCTGCCCCGGGTGGCCATACGCCGCCCGGTAAAGACGATCGGCAGGGATACGGTGGGGGCCATGCAGTCCGGCGTCTTCTGGGGCTATATCGCCCTCATCGAGGGGCTTATTGCCCGAATCAAGGCTGAGTGGGGGCGACCCATGACTGTGGTCGCCACCGGAGGGGTGGCCTCCCTCTTCCAGGGTGCCACCGACGCCATCGACCATTTTGACTCCGACCTGACCATCCGGGGCCTGCTGGAAATCCATCGCCGCAATTCAGGAGTCCGCTAAGTGGCAGGCCCGCGCCCCGACGACGAACTCGTTTTCCTGCCCCTCGGCGGGTCCGACGAGATCGGTATGAACTTCAACCTCTACGGTTACGGCCCCCCAGACCGGCGTCGCTGGATCGTGGCGGACCTGGGCGTGACCTTCGGTGGGCAGGATACGCCCGGCGTCGACATCATCCTCCCGGACCCGAGCTGGATCGAGGCGCATGCCGATGACATCCTCGGGATCGTCCTGACCCACGCGCATGAAGACCACATCGGCGCCGTGGCCTGGCTCTGGCCGCGCCTGCGGGCCCCCCTCTACGCGACGCCCTTCACCGCCTTCCTCCTGCGAGAGAAGCTGCGGGAACGGAACCTCGAGGATGAGGTCGAGCTGAACATCGTGCCCCTCGGCGGGCGCGTGGTCCTGGGGCCCTTCGACGTGGAGATGGTCACCCTGACTCACTCCATCCCCGAGCCTAACGGCCTGGTGATCCGCACGCCCCTGGGGGTGGTTCTGCACACCGGCGACTGGAAGATCGACCCCAACCCCCTGCTGGGTGAGGTCACCGACACTGAGACCCTGCGCCATCTCGGCGATGAGGGCGTCCTGGCCATGATCTGCGATTCCACCAATGTCTTCGTGGAGGGGCGGGCGGGGTCCGAGGCCGACGTTCGGGAAGAACTGGTCAAGGTCATCGCCGCCCAGACCGGCCGGGTCGCCGTCGCCTGTTTCGCCTCCAACGTGGCGCGCATGGAGACCGCCATCGTCGCTGGACGGAGGGCAGGGCGGAAGATCTGCCTCGTGGGCCGTTCGATGATCCGGATGGCTGCCGCTGCGCGCCATGTGGGCATGGACGTGGATTCCCAAGGCTTCATCTCCGAGGCCCAGGCCTCGCACCTGCCGCCCGACCAGGTCCTCCTGCTGTGCACGGGCAGCCAGGGTGAGCCGAGAGCGGCCCTCTCGCGCATCTCAGACGCCTCCCATCCCCACATCCGACTGGGGGCGGGGGATACCGTTATCTTCTCCAGCCGGGTCATCCCCGGAAACGACATCGCCATCCAGGACATGCAGAACCGGCTGGCCGAGCGCGGGGTCAGGCTCATCACCGACCGGGAGCACCCGGGCATCCACGTGTCCGGCCATCCCTGCAGGGACGAACTGGCCGACATGTACGCCTGGGCCCGGCCCCAGATCTCGATACCCACCCATGGCGAGCGGCGGCACCTGCTCGAGCACGCCGCCTTCGCCCGGGAGCTGCAGGTACCGCAGACGGTGGCCCTCCGGAACGGCGACATGGTGCGCCTCGCGCCGGGCCGGGCTGAGATCATCGACGAGGTCCCCGCCGGACGCATCTATATCGATGGCGGCTTCCTGACCCCCCAGGATGGCGAGCCCCTGCGCGAGCGGCGCCTTGCCGCCTCCAGCGGTGTCCTCCACGCCGCCCTGGTCATGGACGGCCGGGGCCGTATCGCCTCCGGCCCCCAGGTCCGCGCGGTCGGCCTGCCCGGTGACCCGGAGCGACCACTGGACGACCTGCTCGACGACCTGGCCGATGCCGCCGAGGCCGCCGTGCGGCGTTTGGATGGCGACCAACGCGAGATCGATGCCGAGGTGGAAGCCGCCATCTCCCGGGCCCTCAAAAAGGCCGCCCAGCGAATCTGGGGCCGCCGCCCCCTGGTCCAGACCACCCTCCTGAGGCTCTGAGACGCAACCCGGCACCTTGCCAGCGGCTCGGCTTTCGCAGACCCTTCCGCCAAGAGCAAAAAGGGGGAGAGGGGCATGTCGGCCTACAAGGGTGTGCGTATCGCTGATTTCACGCAGGGCGTGGCCGGGCCCATGGCCTGCATGCTGCTGGGTGACTTCGAAGCCGAGGTCGTCAAGGTCGAGCCGCTGGGCGGGGACCGGCTGAAGGACCATCCCGGCTATCCGGCCTGGAACCGCAACAAGCGCATCGTCACCCTGGACCTTTCGGACCCGTCCGACCTTGAAAAGGCCCGGGACCTGGCCAGGGCCGCCGACATTGCGGTCTTCGATCACCCTCCGGGCGACCTGGAGGCCCTCGGCCTGGACGCCGCGACCCTCCGGGAGGTTGCGCCGGATCTGATCCACGTCTGGATGCCGCCCTATGGCACCCGAGGCCGGTGGAGCCGAATGCCGCCCCGGCACAGCCTGCTGGCGGCGGCCTCCGGCATCGCCTTCCGGCAGGGGGCCTATGGCGACAGCCCTGTCCACATGATCCTGCCCCTGGCCTGGTATGGTCAGGCCGTGATGGGCGCCGCGGCCATGGGGGCGGCGCTCTATGAACGCGGCGCCTCGGGTCAGGGCCAGGCGGTGACGGTGAGCGGCCTCAACGGGGTGTCCGAGGTTGGCGGCGTGGTCATGGTTCTGGACCAGCCCCGCCTACCGCGCGGCACCCCCCAGGGGGGCTCTCCCAGCTATCGTCTCTACCAGTGTGGTGACGGGAACTGGTTCTTCATGGCCACCCTCTTCATGCCCTTCTACCGCAAGGCGATCGACGCCCTGGGCCTCGGCGCCCACTGGGAGGGACTGGCCCTGAACCCCCAGCTCGCCCTTGAAGTGCTGGAGGACATCTTCCGGAGCCAGCCCCGGACGCACTGGCTGGGCCTCTTGACCGAGGCCGGAGTGCCCTGTGCGCCGGTGGGCGACCGGACCACCTGGTTCGCTGGCGAGGTGGTGCGGGATGCGGGGCTTCGGTTGGAATTCGACGATCCGGTCCGGGGTCGGCTGGCCATGCCCGGGCCGCCCGTCCGGCTTTCGGCGACGCCCGCCTCGGTCCGTTCACTTCCGGCACCTGGCCCGCTTCCCGTCTGGGCACCAAATCAGCCCCTCGCCGCCGGGCCTGGGGCCAGCCGGCCCTTGGAGGGTGTGCGGGTCCTCGACATGGGTTCGGTCATCGCCGGCGCCTTGGCCGGGGCCGTCCTCGCCAACCTTGGCGCCGAGGTCATCAAGATCGAGTCCCCCGACGGCGATCCCTTCCGCTCGGATGGCGGGCCCTTCCTCACCTGTAACCGTGGCAAGCGCGGGCTGGGCGTCGACCTGAAGCAGCCCGGGGCGAAGGAAATGTTCCTCGACCTTGTCCGCCAGTCCGACGTGGTGCTCGACAACTACCGTTTCGGTGTGCGCAAGCGGCTGGGCGTGGACTATGAGGCCCTGCGCCAGGTCAATCCCCGGATCATCTCCTGCTCTGTCAACGCCTACGGCGATGCCGGTCCCCGGGCGCCCCTGCCGGGCTTCGATCCCCTGCTGCAGGCCGAGGGCGGCATGATGGCGGCCCAGGGCGGCGACGCCGAGCCGGTCCTGCACACCATTGCCGTCAATGACGTGGCCACCGCCGGCATTGTCGCCTTTGGCATCCTCTCGGCCCTCAACGCCCGTCACCAGACCGGGGAGGGGCAGGAGGTCATCACCAGCCTGCTGGCCCAGAGCCTCACCTTCCAGCTGGGTGAGGTCGTGACCTGGGAGGGACGGCCCCCGGCACCTAAGGGCGGGGTCGACTGCCTGGGGCTCAGCCCGGTCCACCGTTATTACGAATGCCAGGACGGATGGCTTGCCGTTGCCGCCGAGAGCCTCGTCGAGGCAGAGGCCCTGCTGACCGTTCTCGGGACGCCGGCGGATCCCGCGGACGCCCTCTCGGCGCCCCCCGAGGGGCCCCTTGCCGGGCGCCTGGCAGACATACTGGCGGGACGTACCCGCGACGGGGTCCTGGACGCCCTGGAGGCGGCGGGTGTTCCCTGCATCCCCTGCGTCCGCGGCTACGAGGCCTACGAGGATTCCTGGCTGGCGGAGAACGGTGTCTTCGTGGCCTGGAAGCACCCGCGCCTGGGCGAGGCGGTGGGGGTGCGCAGTTACGCCGACTTCGACCGTACGCCAGGCGGCTTCCGCCATCCTGTCCCCGATGCCGGCGAGCACACGCGCGAGGTGCTTGCGGACTTCGGCCTGTCGGCGGAGCGGATCGAGGCCCTGCTTGGGTCCGGCGCGGTCTTCGAGCCGGCTGCGGCCCGGACCCACCTGCGGGACGGCGGCGCGGCCCTCTTCATCCAGTGACCCTGGGTCATGGATGACGCCGGCCCTGCGCCGTTGTATGCATCCAGAATGATTGGAAGACTGAACCATGTCGGGGTTGCCACCCCCTCAATCGCCGAGTCCGTTAAGCTCTATCGCGACGTCCTCGGCGCCACGCACATCTCGGCGGTCAAGGCCATGCCGGAGCAGGGCGTCAATGTCTGCTTCGTCGACCTGCACAACAGCCAGATCGAGCTGATCGAGCCCCTCGGCGAGACCTCACCCCTGCAGGGCTTCCTGGCGAGGAACCCGTCGGGCGGTCAGCACCACGTCTGTTTCGAGGTCGCGGACATCCTTGCAGCTCGTGACGACATGGTGGCCAAGGGCGCGACCGTGCTGAACAATGGTATCCCCAGGATCGGGGCCCATGGCACGCCGGTGATCTTTGTTCATCCGAAGACCATGGGCGGGGTCCTGGTGGAGCTGATGGAGACCCCGAAGGTCGCCCACCCATGAACCCCTTCACCGCCATCGCCATCTACCTCACCATCTGGTGGACCGTGCTCTTTGGGGTCCTGCCCTTGGGCGCGAAGTCGTTCGCCGAAGCCGGGATCAAGCCCCCTGGGGGCGGCGATCCGGCGTCACCGGTCAACCCACGCCTGAAGGAGAAGTTCCTGCTCACGACCGTGGTGTCAGCGGTGATCTTCCTAGTCTTCTTCCTGCTCCTGCACTTCGGTCTTATCCAGCTTGTCCTGGGGCGGCGTCCGGTCTGAGACGGGGGCTAACGCCTGTTCCGGGGGCACCTTTGCCTTTGATCGCACAGGCTTCGGGCACCGCTACAAAAGTCCACCGGCAGGGCTACCTCTTTCGGGACAGGCCAGGCAGGACCGGCTTTTCTATCCCTACCGATGCAAGTCGGAGATCTCCCCGAGATGGAGAAGGTCGCCCAGCTCCCGGGCGGCCTTCTTTTCGTCCGCAAAGCGGGGCATAGCGATCCGGTCTTCAACTCCCGCGAGTCCATGGCCGCCTCCCTTTCCCCCGATCCGCAGACCGTCCAGCCCGCCGGCCCCTTCAGCCGCTGGGAGCGCATGGTCGCCGGGCGCTACCTCCGCTCACGGCGCCGCGAGGGCGGCGTCGCCCTGATCGGTGTGATCGCCTATGTCGGGATCGCCCTGGCCGTGGCCGTCCTGATTATCGTCATGAGCGTGATGAACGGGTTCCGGGCCGAGCTCCTGTCCCGGATCCTGGGTTTCAATGGCCATGTCTTCGTCACCTCGGCGCCCGCCGCCGGGCTCGATCCGGCGGCGCTCGCCCGGCGGCTTTCGGGCCTGCCGGGGGTCGTCCAGGCCGCGCAGGTCCTGGAGGGCCAGGTCATGGCCGTCGGCGATGGCCAGGTCGCCGGCGCTGTCGTCCGCGGTGTCTCCCGAAAGGACCTGCTGGCCACGCGCCTGGTCTCCCGAAATGTCACGCCTGGCGGCCTCGACGGCTGGGGCGAGGGCGAGTTCGGCGGCGAAAAGGTCCTGGTCGGCGAGCGTCTGGCCGCGAGCCTTGGACTGAGGCCGGGGGACCCTATCACCCTGATCTCGCCGACTGGCGCTGCGACCGCTTTTGGTGAGGCGCCCCAGCGCAAGACCTACATCGTCGGCGGACTCTTCAGCGTCGGCATGAGCGAGTACGACCAGACCTTTCTCTACATGCCCATTGAGCAGGCGGGCCTGTTCTTCGGCCGGGAGGGCGCGCCGGATTTCATCGAGCTCAGGCTGGCGGATCCGGACAAGGCTGCAGCGCTCAAGTCCGAGGTCGCTCGCATCGCCGGGCCGGCGGCCACGGTCACGGATTGGACAGAACGCAACGCTGCCTTCTGGGGTGCCCTGAAGGTCGAGCGCAATGTCATGCGGCTGATCCTGATGATGCTCGTCCTGATCGCGGCGGCGAACATCATCTCGGGCCTGATCATGCTGGTGAAGAACAAGGGCCGTGACATCGCCATCCTGCGGACCATGGGGGCGGGGCAGGGGTCGATCCTGCGCATCTTCTTCATGGCCGGTGCCGCCGTCGGCGTGGCGGGCGCCCTCACGGGCCTCGCCCTGGGCGTCCTGTTCTGCACCTTCATCGGCCCGATCCAGCAGGCTGTAGAGTGGGTGACCGGTGCCCGGGTCTTCGCCTCGGACGTCTACTACCTGTCTCGGATCCCCGCACAGGTCGACTGGGGTGAGGTCATGATGATCCTGGCCTGGTCCCTGGCGGCCTCCTTCCTGGCGACACTGCCGCCTGCCTGGCAGGCCAGCCGGCTCGATCCCGTGGAGGCCCTCCGATATGAGTGAGCCCAGCGTCGTCCTGGCCCTGCGAGACTTGCACCGCACCTACCGCTCGGGCGACCGCCTGCTCCACGTCCTGGACGGGGTGGAGCTGGATCTCAGGCAGGGCGAGATCGTCGGCCTCGTCGGGCCTTCCGGCTCGGGGAAGTCGTCCCTGCTTCACGCTGCCGGCCTCCTGGAGCGTCCTACCTCTGGCCGCGTCCTTGTCGAGGGGCAGGATTGTACGGATCTCTCCGACCCCCTGCGCACCCGGGTGCGTCTGTCCGCCATCGGTTTCGTCTACCAGGCACACCACCTGTTGCCCGAATTCACCGCCGAGGAAAACGTGGTCCTTCCGCAGCTGATGGCCGGGCGATCCCCCGACCAGGCGCGGACCCGGGCCCGCGCCCTTCTGAGCGAGATGGGATTGGCGGAGCGGCTCGAGCACCAGCCCGCCCAGATGTCTGGTGGCGAGCAGCAGAGGGTGGCGGTGGCCCGTGCCCTGGCGAACCAGCCTCGCATCCTGCTGGCGGACGAGCCCACGGGCAACCTGGACCCTGAGACCTCGGCCGCCGTGTTCGAGAGTCTTCGGTCGATGGTTCGGGGGCAGGGCGCCGCCGCCCTGATCGCCACCCATAATCTTGAACTGGCGGCCCGGATGGACCGCATCCTGACCCTGCGCCAGGGCCGGATCGTCGCAGTCTGAGTTTTACACGATCACCCCCTTGAAATGAGAACAAAACCGGAATAGGAACATTTCAGGAACGGTTTTGGGGGATTGCGACATGGCTCGACTCGTTAGGGAATCACTGGCCTTTGTATCGGTGGCTGGCTTCGTCTGGATGATGTGCCAGGTGGCGGTTCTGGCAGCCTGACGGAGACCGCAACGGTCTCTGGCCTGGGACGACCTCCAGGCTAGGCGGCAGTGGCAGGCGGAACGGACAGATGGCGATCGAAGGCGGCTTTATTCATCTGCGGGTGCGCTCGGCCTACTCCCTCCTGGAGGGCGCAGTCCGGGCTGAGGCCCTGGGTCGGCTCGCAGCGTCTCAGGGGATGCCCACCGTCGCCATAGCGGACCGTTGCAACCTCTTCGGTGCCCTGGAGTTCTCGGTCGCCTGCAAGGAGGCCGGGATCCAGCCCATCGTTGGCTGTGCCCTGCCGGTGACGGGCATAGGCGGGCGGTCTCCGGAGCGCTGGGCCAAGACCCCGACCCTCGTCCTGCTGGCCCAGTCGGAAGCCGGCTACCTGAATCTTTCCGAACTGTCCTCAAAGGCCTTCCTGGAGGCCGACGGGATCGAGGAGCCCTCGGTTCCCTGGTCAGAGGTGGCAGCGCGGGCCGAAGGCCTGATCCTGCTCTCGGGCGGAACAGAGGGTCCCGTCGACCCTCTGTTTGCGGCCGGAAAAGCGGAGGAAGGTGCCGCCGCCCTGGCCAGAATGGCGGAAGCCTTCGGGGATCGGTTTTATGTCGAGGTCCAGCGCCATGGCCTGGCCAGCCAGGCCGCCGCCGAGCCCGGGCTCGTCGCATGGGCCTATGCCAACGATGTTCCCCTGGTGGCCACGAACGACGTCTACTTTCCGGACGCAGACCTCTACTCCGCTCACGAGGCGCTGCTCTGCATCGCCGACGGTGCCTTCATTGGCCAGGAGGAGCGCCGGCGGGTGACGCCAGAGCACTGGTTCAAGCCGGCCGCGGACATGCGCGCCCTCTTCGCCGACCTTCCCGAGGCCTGCGACAATACGATCGATATTGCCCGGCGCTGCGCCTTCATGGTGGTCAAGCGCGATCCCATCCTGCCCCGGTTCCCGACGTCCGATGGCCGGACCGAGGACGAGGAATTGGCCAGCGACGCCCGGGAGGGCCTTCGTCTCCGGCTCGCCGCCCATGCCCCGGCCCTGCCGCTGGAAGCCTACGAGGCCCGGCTGGAGCAGGAGATTTCCGTTATCCAGAAGATGGGCTTCTCCGGCTACTTCCTGATCGTCTCGGACTTCATGAAGTGGGCGGTGTCGCAGGGGATTCCCGTCGGTCCCGGGCGGGGGTCCGGCGCCAGCTCCCTGGTGGCCTGGTCCCTGATGATCACGGGCCTGGATCCCCTCCGCTACGGCCTGGTCTTCGAGCGCTTCCTCAATCCCGAGCGGGTCTCCATGCCCGACTTCGACATCGACTTCTGCCAGGAGCGGCGGGAGGAGGTGATCACCTACGTCCAGCAAAGATACGGTCGCGACCGGGTGGCGCAGATCATCACCTTCGGTACCCTGCAGGCCCGCGCGGTCCTGAGGGACGTGGGTCGGGTCCTCCAGATGCCCCTGGGCCAGGTCGACCGGCTGGCTAAGATGGTTCCGGCCAATCCCGCGAGCCCGGTCACCCTGGCGCGGGCCATCGAGATCGAGCCCCGCCTCCAGCAGGCCCGGGATGAGGACGAGTCCGTCGCCCGCCTGCTGGAAATCGCCCTGCGACTGGAAGGGCTCTACCGCAATGCCTCCACCCACGCCGCCGGCGTGGTGATCGCCGACCGGCCCCTGACCGAGTTGTCCCCCCTCTATCGTGACCCCCGCTCGGACCTGCCCGCGACCCAGTTCAACATGAAGTGGGTGGAGAGCGCCGGCCTGGTGAAGTTCGACTTCCTGGGCCTGAAGACCCTGACGGTCATCGACCGGGCCATGAAGCACCTGGCCCGGCGCGGGGCGGACTTTGTCCTCGAGGGCCTGGCCCTGGATGATGCGGCCACCTACGAGTTGATGGCCTCTGGCCAGACGGTGGGGGTCTTCCAGCTGGAAGGGCAGGGCATGCGCGACACCCTGCGCCAGTTACGGCCCAACTCCATCGAGGACGTCACGGCGCTGATCTCGCTCTACCGGCCCGGCCCGATGGACTCCATCCCGGCCTATGTGGACACCAAGGCTGGCCGCAAACCCCTGAACGTCTACCATCCCCTCCTGGAGTCAGTCCTGACCGAGACCTACGGGGTCATCGTCTACCAGGAGCAGGTGATGAACATCGCCCGCATCATGGCGGGTTACTCCCTGGGCGAGGCCGATCTCCTTCGCCGGGCCATGGGCAAGAAGAAGAAGGAGGAGATGGACCAGCAAAGGGCCCGTTTCCTTACCGGTTCCGCCGAGCGCGGGGTGGATCCGGACCTTGCCGACACCCTCTTCGAGCTGATGGCCAAGTTCTCGGGCTATGGCTTCAACAAGGGTCACGCCGCCCCCTACGCCCTGATCGGCTACCAGACCGCTTGGCTCAAGGCGAACGCCCCGGTGGAGTTCTTTGCCGCCTCGATGAGCCTGGACATCTCAAATACCGACAAGCTGACGGTCTTCTACCAGGACGCCCGGCGCTTTGGCGTGGTGGTCCGTCCGCCAGACGTGAACCGGTCCTCCGCTGACTTCACGGTCGAGGATGGCGAAGTGCTCTACGCCCTTGGCGGCATCCGGAATGTGGGTCTCCAGGCCATGGAGCATCTCGTCGAGGTCCGCGCCTCCGGCGGGCCCTTCCGCGATATCTTCGACTTCGTGGAGCGGGTCGATCCCCGGCAAGTCAACCGCCGGACCCTGGAGACCCTCGCCCGGGCCGGCGCCTTCGACAGCCTGGGGCATGACCGCGCCCAGCTGATGGAATCCTCTGAAATCCTGGCCGGCTATGGCCACAGCGTCGCCGATGAGCGGGCCTCGGCCCAGGGATCCCTGTTTGGCGGCGACCAGGTGGAGGCCCAGCGTCCGCGCCTGCCCCGGGTGGAGACCTGGTCCCCGACCCGGCGCCTGGACGAGGAACTGGCGGCGGTCGGGTTCTACTTGTCCGGACATCCCCTCGAGGACCTGATGCCGGCCCTGCGTCGCCGGCGGACCGACCTGCTGACCGAGGTCATCCCCAAGGCCGAGGCGGGGGCCGAGGCCTTCCGCATGGCCGGCGTGGTGCGGCGGCGCCAGGAGCGTGCGTCCCAGGCCAGCGGCGACAAGTTCGCCTTCGTGACCTTTTCCGATCCCTCCGGGGAATACGAGGTGCTCTTCCCACCGGAGTCCCTGCGTCGCTGCCGGGACCTGCTGGAGCCCGGTCGGGCGCTCTCCCTTAAGGTGCGAGCCAAGGCGAAGGATGGCGAGGTACGTTTCTTCGGCGACGACGTCGAACCCGTCGAGACGGCCATCGAGAACGCTGTGGCCGGCTTGCGGGTACATGTGGCTCCCCGAAGCCTGGAGATCGAGGCCCTGAAGGCCCGCCTGACGGCCGCCGCACCGGGGCGGGGCGGGGAGATCGTCCTGGTCGCGCCGGTAGAGGGCGGACGCGAGATCGAGTTGCGCCTGCCAGGTCGTTTCGACCTCGGGCCAGCCATGCGCGGGGCCCTGAAGACGGCGCCAGGCGTCGTCTTCGTCGAGGACGTCTGAGCCCGGGTCTGGCTTCTGGACTTGCTTTTTCGCCGTTTCGGGCCTAAAGGCCGCGACATTCCACACGCAGGTGTTCGGTGGAGCCGGGGAGACATCCCGGCGGCGCCGTTCCGGTCCCCCGTCCGGGGGGTTTACCTGCGGAGGCTAACCGGAAGAAGAGGACCATCACCATGGCGCTCCCCGATTTCTCTATGCGTCAGCTGCTTGAAGCCGGCGCCCACTTCGGTCACCAGACACACCGCTGGAACCCGAAGATGGAACGCTACATTTTCGGCAGCCGATCGAATATCCACATCATCGATCTCTCGCAGTCGATCCCCCTGCTTCACCAGGCCCTGGTGAAGGTGCGTGAAGTCGCCGCCGGCGGCGGCCGCGTCCTGTTTGTGGGCACCAAGCGCCAGGCGTCCGATCCGGTCTCCCAGGCCGCCCGGCGTTGCGCCCAGTACTATGTGAACCACCGCTGGCTGGGGGGAACCCTGACCAACTGGCGCACGGTGTCGGGCTCGATCAGCCGCCTGCGCGAACTCGAAGCCGTCCTCGGGGCTGGCGAAGGCACCCGCACCAAGAAGGAGTTGCTGCAGCTGACCCGCGAGCGAGACAAGCTTGAACTGTCGCTGGGCGGAATCAAGGACATGGGCGGCATTCCTGACCTAATGTTCGTCATCGACACCAACAAGGAAGCCATCGCTATCCTGGAGGCTCGCAAGCTGGGCATTCCGGTGGTGGCCATCCTGGATACCAACTGCAATCCCGACGGCATCAACTACCCGATCCCGGGGAATGATGACGCCGCCCGCGCCATCCAGCTCTACTGCGACCTGCTGGCCGACTCCGTTCTTGACGGTCTGGCGGCTGGTGCTGCCGCTTCCGGCGTCGACCTGGGCGCCTCGTCCGAGCCGGTCGAGCCCGCCCTGGCCCGTGTCGTCCCACCGGTGGTCGAGGTCATTGCCGAGGCTGCACCCGTGGCCGTTGCCGAGGCCGTGCCCGAGGCTACAC
>NZ_JBAXIM010000013.1:0-28568 GCF_037138395.1 Phenylobacterium sp. | reverse complement strand
GAGGTGAAGGCCTTGCCGATGGTGTCGACGCGGAAGTCCCGGGCCTTGGGATTGGTCGCCTGCCAGAGCCGGACCTCCGTGGGCTGGCCCTGGGGCTTCACCACCAGGGCGCCGTCGGTCCGGAGGGTCCAGGAATAGTCCGGCAGGGGCTGGCCATTGAGGACCGCGTCGTAGAAGGCGGTAATACTCTCCATGATGTCCGTGCCGGCGGTCGAGTGCTTGGAATTCGGGATCATCCGCAGGCGCCTGGGCTGGGCGACCTTCGAATAGCCGTAGCGGGTGTTGTCAGGCGGGAAGTACTCGTCGCCCACCGCGTTGATCACGTATTTTGGGATCTTCATGGTGTCCCGGTCCTGGTAGTTCAGGGGGTCCTCGATGCGGTTCACCTCTTTCAGGGCGGGCTTGCCGATCTGGGCCGGGATCAGGCCCGCGTCGACATAGTCCTGCAGGGCAGGTGAGAAATAGCCGAGGGCCCGCCAGTGGTGGATCACCGTCTCGTCCACCCCCAGGACATTGATGACGATGGGAACGATGGCCACCACCCGCTTGTCGACGGCGCCCACCAGCCAGGTGGTCCAGCCGCGCTTGGAGCCGCCGGCCACCACAAAGCCGTCGATGCTCCGCTTGCCGCCAGAGTCGGTGCGAATGAAGTCCTGCACCGCGGTCATGGCCTGGGTCCCGCTCTTCACCATGGGCAGGCGCACCAGGGTCTCCGGGTCCTGCGACTTGGCAAAGCGCGCCTGCAGGAAGGCGATGATCTCGTCCTCCACCCGGGCCTTCTTCAGGGGGTCGTCGGCGAAGGTCAGGGGCTGGTTGGGTACGTCGTCCAGCTCGACGACGACGGAGCCCGTCTCCACTGCCATCTTCGCGAACCGTTCCGCCGGGGCGGTGGGCGCAGCATCGCCCTTGTCGCCGCCGGTGATGTAGAGGAAGGCCTTGGTGTGGGACAGGTTGTCGGGGATGACGATGGTCATCCAGTGCTTCCACACCCGGTCGTCGACATCCTTGGGCCCCCAGGTCTGGCTGGTCATCTGCAGGATGGCGCAGCGGTAGCCCTCGCCCGTACAGGTCCCGACCACGCGATATCCATAGCTGGGATCCGGCTTGGCGACGTAGGCGTCCAGGGCGTTGGGCGGACCGGCCAGGGCGGACGGAGCCGCCAGCAGCGCCGCGGCGAGGCCGCACAGGATCAGGTTGAGCACTCTCATGGTGACGTCCCTCCGGTTGATGGGGGACGCCTGTTCCCGGCGCCTCCGTCCGGGAAGGAGGTTCCGCCCTGTGGGGGCCCGGCGCAAGCCCTTCCCGGCGAGGCGGCCCCTCTTGCCCTTTTGAGTG
Source organism: Phenylobacterium sp. (assembly GCF_037138395.1). GTDB lineage: Bacteria > Pseudomonadota > Alphaproteobacteria > Caulobacterales > Caulobacteraceae > Phenylobacterium. The sequence continues at coordinate 27,233 of NZ_JBAXIM010000013.1, read as the reverse complement.
GCCCCCTGGAGACCCCTATCTATCCCCTGTCATCGAGGGACTGAGGGGCCTAGGGCGCCTTTGGCTTCAGGTTCAGGACCAGGGGCTGGCGGGGGGCGACCAGGGTGTTCAGGATCTCAAAGTCCAGGGCGAGGGTCGCGGGAGTGACGCCGCCCGTCACCTGGATTTCCGCTTCTCCGTAGGGCGGGACCGTGACGATGTCCGTCGAGGTGTAGAGAGCCTGGGGGGAGCGCACGCGAAGGAGATAGCGAACCGGAGAGGTGTTCTTGATCACTGCGGTGAGGACCTTGGAACCCTCAGCATAGCCGCCCGGTGCCAGGGTCAGGGAGGCGCGGATGATCTGCTCCAGTATGGCAGGCCGGCCGATCAGGCTGTCGCGATACCAGGCGGCTGTCCGGTTCTCGCCCAGGGCCTTGCGGATTGCGGCGGCGGAGCCGTCGGAGGCGAGGACGAGGGTGACGGTCCGGTGCCCACGGGGCACGTCGTTGTCCCAGTCAATCAGGCCATGGATGTCGGATGTGCCGATGATGGCCAGGTTGTTGTCCAGGGCGATGCGGAAGGCCGATTCCGAATAGTCGGCACCATTGGCCACCTCGATCCCATGGAGCTGCTTCTGGGCGATCAAGCGCTGGTGCAGCGGCAGCAGACGCGCCACCCCGTCCGGCTGCTGGCGATGCCAGTAGGGATGGTTCCAGAATACAAAGCCGCCCTGGGCGTTGGCGGTGCGGATGGCCGCTTCCGGATCGTCGCGCGACAGGGCGTTGGCGTCGGTGATGAAGACTGCATTGACGTGGCCGGGTGGCATCTGGCGCGTGATCTCGGCACCCGCGATAATCAGGACGCTTTCCCCCGCTGCAGCCTTTGCGAGTTCATAGGACCGGTTGCGGTCGGGGTGCGGTATGTCCGCAGCGTGGGGCTGATACTCCAGGTGTTCGGTCACCGCCATGGCTGCCAGGCCGTCACGGCGGGCCTCCTCCACGCGGATCGTCGGCCAGACCTCGCCGTCCGAGAAAACGCTGTGTGTGTGCAGGTCGACCGCCAGGATCCGCCCGCCGGCCGCCGGAGCGGGGAAGTCCATCCGCCGCGGGTCGTGCGGGCCTTCGTGAGCCGCCGCACCGCCGCTCACCGCCAGGGCAATTACCGCTCCGATCCAGAGATTACGCATGGTCGATTTTCCCGTTATCAGACGGGTGTCTCAGATCAGGGCTACAGACCTGTGACAGTCGGGGCCCAGTTGCCGTGGAAGCCCGGGGGAATCCGGTGGGGGATGCGGATGGAGGCCTGGGGCGGGCCCTCGAAGTCGTCGGCGTTCAGGATGACAAGGTCGGTGGCCTCGTTCGACAGATCCACAACATAGCCCATCAGCCAGCCGTCATCCTCGGCCCCTGCCGTCGAGCGCGGGACGAAGACGAATTCTCCGGGCAGGTAGCCCACCCCAAAGTCGTGGACCTGCCGGGTCCCCGCCTCCAGGTCCTGCTTGAACAGGCGGGTCTGGTCGGGCGCGGCGGCGTCGAAGCCCGCCGGCAGGCTCATGGTGTAGGCGTAGCGATAGGGCTTGCCGATCTGGGACTCGTTGGGCCGGGGGAACTCCTGGCCGTCCGGGTCGATCACATGGCGGTCCACGGAGCGGGCGACGGGGTCGATCGTCCAGCGCTCGAAGGGCGTAGACGTCGACACCGGTCCATCCATCCGGTCGCCATCGAACATGGTGTCGTGGGCGCAGACGTCGAGGATGACCTTGCCGTCTGCGGTATCGTAGCCATTGCAGGGGTGGAAGACGTAGCAGGGTGCGACATCACACCAGATGATGTCGTCCGCGGTCCCGGTCTTCGGCAGGAGGCCCACCCGGGCCCGGTGATCCGGGTTCCAGCGATAGGGGAAGGGGTTCCCTGCGAGCAGGGTCTTCATGGAGAAGGTCACGGGCAGGTCGAGGATGATCACGTAATTTCGGGTGATCATGCTGTCGTGGATGGACGGGCCGTTGCGGACCGGGATGGACAGCTCCCGCGTCACGCGGCCTTCCGGGCTCACCACCACGTGGCGGATCGCGTTCAACTCGGGCCCCTCGTAGCAGATGGCGTGCATCTCACCGGTCTCCGGGTCCCGGTGGGGATGGGCCGAGAACCCGCCCATGAGCGTCCCGCCGAAGGGGTCGTGGGCCAGGGTCTGGAGGTCTTCGCCCAGTCGGACCGGATAGCTTCCAGCCTCGACCAGGGCCCAGAGGGCGCCGGCGTGGCCCAGGACATTGGTGTTGACCGAGTCAGACTGGCCATTGCGGGGACCAGGTGCCTCGGGCTCGCCCAGGACTGCGGAGACGGCCCGGGACCGGATCCAGCGGTTCCGGTACCAGAGGGCCTGGCCGGCCTTCAGGCGTACGCCGTGCACCATGCCGTCGCCCGTGAACCAGTGATAGGCCGCCGGGCTGACCGGGGCGGCCGGATTGGGACCGATTCGCAGGTAGCGCCCGTCCAGTTCCGCCGGGATGGATCCCGTGACCTCAAGGGCCTCCAGGGTCAGTTCCGCCTCCATCGGCTTGTGGACGCCTTCGAGATAGAGGTTGGAGGTCTTCCGGGCGGCGAGGCGCGCGCGGTTGAACCCAACCACGGCGCCGAGGCCTTTGGTGACCGTGGCGCGGATCGCGGTTTCGATGGGACTGGACATGACGGGCCGGCTCCTTGGAGGTCGGGATCAGAAATCTTACAGTGTAAATATCGGCAGGTCTGGCCCGTCTGTCAAGCGGGCGAGGTGGCCGGGTTCAGAGGCCCGCCTGCGCCTGTGGGGGCAGGGCGCGGATCCAGGCCCGAACCAGGTCCAGGCCCTCCTCGTGGCGCAGGGTCCGGCCCAGCTCGGGCATCATCACGCCGGGCTCGGTGGAGGCCATTCGATAGGCCAGGATGGAGTGGTCCGGATGGCCGGGATCGACACCGACCAAGAGGTCGCCGGCACCCCGGCCAGCAGCTACCGGAGGCTTACCGATCCCCAGGGCGGCGGGACGGGTCTCCTCGGCGGTGAGGAACAGACCCGAGTTGCTGGCCGACCCCGAGGGGTTGTGGCAATGGCCGCAGTTGACATCGAGATAGGCCCGGGCGCGGGCCTCGACGGGCTGGGAAGCGTCGTCCCAGGCGGCAAGGCGCGGCCGGGCGGTAGGAGGCGGCGCACCCTCCAGCAGACCCGCCTGGTGCCAGGACTCCAGCTGGTTGGCCTGGCCGCCGCCAGTCAGGGCGACCTCGCGGTTCAGGTTGCGCGCCTTGGGGCCGATCGGGGTGACCGCGCCCTCCAGCTGGTGGCAGGTCTTGCACTGGTTCTGGTTGGGCACGGCGTAGTCGAGGTCGACCTGAACACCCTTGAGGTCGGTGAAGCGCACCGGCAGGCGGGTGCCGGCCCGCTTCAGCACCGCCTCCGTCCCCTCGGCGTTCCAGACATAGGTCTGGGCTGTCCAGCCCGAGGCCTTGTGGATCAGGAGGCGGGTCTCGACCTTGCGCACCTCGCGATCCGGGCGGCGCAGGTCGGCGGGATAGGCGAAGGTCTTGACCAGGACGGCGCCCACCGGGAAGTCGAGGACGCCCGTCGCGGTGTAGCCGATCTTCCGGCCCGGCGGGGTGAAGACCAGGCGGGACTTCTCCGAGTGGTCGGTAAAGAGGGGCGTGGCGAGGACGTAGGGAACAAGGCCGGCATTGGGCCGGCCGGCGGTGCCATCGAGGAAGAGACGGTAGTCCGACAGCCGGGGCGCAGGGTCTGCCTGCAGCACCCGGTCCAGGTCGACGCCGGGCGGCGGAGACGCAGCGCCCAGCCCCAGAAGGGTAGCGAGGAGGACGAGGCCACGCCTCACGGGCGGGGGGCCTCCAGGCGCACGGGGGCCGGTTCCGGGATCACGGCGTCGCCCACCCTGGCGGCCACAGTGGGAGCTGCGGCGTCCACCCGGCCTGGACCGGGCAGGTTGAGGTTCAGCACCGGCCCGTCGGCCAGGCGTACGCGGGCGGGCGCCGGCTGACCGGGAATCGTCGTCACCCCGTCCCAGACCACGGGCGGCAGGGGACCGCCCAGGGCCTTGGCGATCTCCGGCCCGCCGGGGAACTGCGGATCCCAGCCATTGCGGCCGATCCGGTTGTCGCGGACCACGATGTCCCGCGGCAGGGGGTTGTAGCGGGGGTCGTTGAAGGCCTGGGTGTAGCTGACCACCATGATCCCGGCGCTCTGGTTGCCGGCGATCTCGTTGTCGAAGACGTGGACGTTCCGGTTGGCCATGACCATCACCCCCGTCCCGGTCGGTACGCCGGCGACGATATTGCCCTTGGGGGCGAAGTTGGGGGTGTCGTTGTCGACGATCCGGTTGCGGAAGACCCGGGTGGTGTTGCCGCCCATCTGGGGCAGGTTGGGCAGGTCGAAGACCAGGACACCGCCGGCATTGTGGGTGGCGACATTGTCATAGACGTCGGCGCGCATGGAGTTCTCGATCTCGATGCCGGCGACGTTGAATTCGGCCCGGCTGTTGCGGACGATGATGTCCTGGGACTGGCCGACATAGATGCCAGCATCGGAGGCGCCGCGCACCACCACGCCGTCGATCAGCACCCGGGACGAGGCCACCGGATAGACCCCGTAGGCACCGTTGGTCGCCTTCGGTCCGCCGGTCCATTCGACCCGCAGGTTGAGGTAGCGGATGTCGTCGGCGCCCTTGGACTTGATCCCGTCGCCCCGGGTGTCCTCCACCGCCAGGTCCTTCACGGTCACCCGGTCGGAGGTGATCATCAGGCCCTCCCCCGCGCCCTTCTGGCCCTTGAAGGACAGGACGGTGGCGCCCGGCCCCGCGCCGGTGACCGTAACGCCGTCGACGTCTAGGGACAGGCCGTCGGTCAGGTCATAGCGGCCGGCGGCGATCTGGACCGTGTCGCCGGGCTTGGCATCCAGCAGGGCGGTCTGCAGCCGCTCCTGGGCGTCGGGGCCTGGCGCGACCGAGAGGGTGGCGGCCTGGGCGGCCCCGGCGGCGACCATCGCGGCGACGGCGGCAAGACGAACGGTAAGGCTGGGCATGGTTTCCCCCGGAAGGCCCTAGCGACGCTGGCGGCCGGGCCGTGGAGGGGGCATGTTACGGCTTAGTGCCCGCCTGTCCAGCGGACCCGGAGACCCGCCATGCGCCGCAAGCCCCGCCTCGCCGCCCTCGCCACCCTCGTAGGCCTGGCCGCCCTGGCCCTGGGCGCGGGTCGCGCAGGTGCCGCACCGCAGGACCGCTACGCCGTCAACGACGGGGTCAGGATCCACTATGTGGTCGAGGGCAAGGGGCCGCTGGTGGTGATGATCCACGGCTTCCCTGACTACTGGGCGACCTGGAAGCCCCTGATGGGCGTGCTCCAGGCAGCGGGCTACCGGACTGCGGCCCTGGACGGGCGGGGCTACAACCTCTCGGACAAGCCAGACGGGGTCGAGGCCTACGCCATGCCCAACCTGGTCGGCGACGTGGCCGCGGTCATCGCCGCCGAGGGGGCGAAGGACGCCGTGGTGATAGGCCACGACTGGGGCGCGGCCATCGCCTGGCAGGTGGCCATCCAGCGGCCCGACCTGGTCAACCGGCTGGTCATCCTGAGCGTCCCCCACCCCTCCGGCTTCGGCCGGGAGATGGCTGGCAATGCCGAGCAGCAGAAGAACAGCCAATACGCCAGGAATTTCCAGACCCCGGGTTTCGAGAAGTATCTCACCGCCGAGGGCCTGGCCGGCTGGGTAAAGGACCCGGCGGAACGCGCTGGCTACATCGAGGCCTTCCGTCGCTCGAGCCTGGCGGGCATGCTCAACTACTATCGGGCGAACTACCCCTCGAGCACGGGCGCGGCGGCCCCGATCTCGGCTGCGGCCCTGCCGCCCGTTCAGGCACCCGTGCTGGTCATTCACGGCATGAAGGACAAGGCCCTGTCCGCTGCCGGCCACGCCGGGACCTGGGACCATGTGGCCCGGGATACCACCCTCCTGATGATCCCCGACGCCGACCACTTCGTGCAGCACGACGCCGAAGCCCTCGTGAACCGCACTATCCGCAGCTGGCTGGCCGACCGCCGCTGAGGCGGGGTCAGGCTGATGTAGTAATCGCTACGAGCCCCATTAGAGCGAGATGTCAGGTTGACTTGACATAGTCAGGTCGAGGTGACATTTTGTCAGGGTAACCTGACATCAGACGGGATCACATGAACAACCGACTGAGACTCCTGAGGGCCGAGAAGGGCTGGAGCCAGGCCGAGCTGGCGGGGCGCATCGACGTGTCGCGCCAGGCGGTCAATGCCATCGAGACTGGCAAGCACGACCCCTCCCTCAGCCTCGCCTTCCGCATCGCCCGCGAATTTGCCCTGCCCATCGAGCAGGTCTTCGGCGGCGACGACGCCTGATCCAGATCCAGAGAACCCTCCCATGACCTCACCTGAAACGAATTCGACCTCTTCCCTCTCGGGCGAGGCCCGGCTGCGCCAGCGAAGCCGCCGGATCCGCAACGTCTGGATCGCCGCCCTCAGCGTCGGCTTCCTCGGTGGCATGGCCTTCGCCCTCGCCGACGGCGGTGCGCTCCCGCTCTCGCCCGCCATCTTCTGGACCCTTCTGGCCCTGGTCGCGGGCGGGGTGGTCGCCGTGAACGTCTGGTTCATCCGCCGGGTGGACGAGCTGGAAGTCATGGACAACCTCTGGGCCAGCTTCGTCGGCGTCATCGCCCATATCCTGATCGGCGCAGGCTGGGTCGCCGTTGCGGCCAGGGGGTATGCGCCCGCGCCCGACGTCCTCGCGGTCCTGATGGCCACCCTGGTGGTCACCCTCCTCGCCTATTTCGGCCTCAAGCTGCGCCGCCGGCTGGGCTGACCCTTCCCCCTTCCTTCCGGAGCCCCCTGATGATCCGCCGCCTCGCCGCCCTCGCCGCTGCCCTCGCCCTCGCCGCTGCGCCGGCCCTCGCCGCCCCCCGCGACGCCGATCCCGCCCTGTGGGTGGTGCGCGATGCGGACACCACGATCTATCTCTTCGGGACCGTCCACTTCCTGCCTGCGGACCTGGCCTGGTTCGACGATGGAGTGGCCGACGCCTTCAATGCGTCCGACGAACTGAGGATGGAGCTCCTGCCGGTGGAGGATCCGGCCAGCCTCGGCCCCCTCATTCTGAAGCTGGCCGTGGACCCCAAGGGCCGTACCATGTCCCAGAGGCTGTCGCCGGAGGACCATGCGGCCTATGTCCGGGCGCTGACGGAGCTCGGCCTGCCTGCCGCCCCGCTCGAGCCTCTAGAACCCTGGTTCATCGTCGTACAGGCGTCCGTCGTGCAGTACACGAAGGCCGGCATGGATCCGAAGTCCGGTGCCGAGGAGGTCCTGACCCAGGCGGCCCGGAAGGCGGGGAAGACCCTCACCGCCTTCGAGACCCCGGAGCAGCAGTTCACCATGCTCGACTCCACCCCCGAGGCCGAGCAGCTCGCCGGCATCCGCGACCTCGCCTACAACCGCGAGGAGGGCCTGGCCCTGATGTCGAAGATGATCGACCACTGGGCCCGGGGCGAGCCGGAAGAGACTGGCCGGCTCATGAACGCGGAAATGAAGGCGACGCCGGAGACGGCCCGAATCCTCCTGACCGATCGCAATGCCCGCTGGGCGGCGGACCTGAAGGCGCGCATGGACCGCCCCGGCGTGGTCTTCGTCGCCGTCGGCGCCGGCCACCTGACCGGGAAGGGCAGCGTCCAGGACCAGCTGACCCGGGCGGGCCTGCAGGTCGAGCGCGTCGCCTACTGACGGACTCAGAACGGGCTCGAGAACTTCGGGTCCTGGAGGAGGGCGGTGTCCGTCAGGGTCCCCAGGAAGGCGATCAGGGCCAGCTTGTCGGCCTCTGAGAGGTTGAGCCGCCGCGGGGCGCCCGCATTGTCCCTCAGCTGGGGTGCCAGGTTGGGGCTGTCCTGGACGCCGTGGTCATAGTGCTCGACCACGTCCCGGAGGGTCGCGAACCGGCCGTCGTGCATGTAGGGGCCCCGGACGGCGATATTGCGCAGGGCGGGCGACTTGAACCGCCCACCCCCCGCGCCGACGTCGGTGACCGTTGCGTCGAGCCCGTTATTGAAGACGTTGGGACTGATGTGGGCATCCGTGCCGTGGCAACCGTCGCAGCGGCCAGCGCCTATGTAGATCTGCCGCCCCCGCTCCTCCTGGGCGGTCAGGGTGGCAGCGAAGTTGGGAACCCCGCCCGCGAAGGCCTGGTCGTACTTCGAGCGATAGGACGACATGGAACGAACGAACTGGGCCAGGGCCAGGGCGATCCGCTGGCGGGTGACCTGGGTGGTGCCGAAGGCGTCGCGGAACAGGGCGGGGTAGTAGTCTGTCGCCGCCAGCTTGGTTTCCAGATCGGCAAGGGTCATGCCCATCTCCGTGGTGTCCTGGATCGGCGTCACCACCTGGTCCTCAAGGGTCGCCGCCCGTTCGTCCCAGAAGAAGCGGCCCCGGTTGTAGTAGCGCGCATTGGTCAGGCCCATGGCGTGGCGCGGGGTCGTCGCGCCCCGGAAGCCGACGCTGAACCGGGCGGAGTCCGAGAACCCCTTCGACTGCTGGTGGCAGCTGGCGCAGGCGATGGTGTCATTCAGCGACAGCCTGCGGTCATAGAACAGCACCCGGCCGAGGGTCGCGCCGGCGTTGGTCACCGCATTTGTCGGGGGCGTGTTGTCGGCCCCGGCGGGCGTCCCGGGCCCGGTTCGCGTGTAATGCGCCGGTAGGTTGATGTTGGCGTCGGCGTAGGCGAACAGGGTCGCCGGCAGGGTCGGACGGCCCAGGGACGCCTGCGAGACGGGCGCGATCACGATGTTGAAGGTATTGGTCGCCGAGCCCCCGCGGCCATCGCTCGCGGTTATGGTGACCGCGACGGTCCCGGCCGTGTGCGGCGTCCCGCTGACTGTGGTTCCGGAAACCGACAGGCCGACGGTCGTCACGCTCAGGGTGACCGCGGAGGTCATCGCATCGCCATCGGCGTCGGTGAAGGTCGCGCCGCCCTGCCCGGCGTCGTAGCTGAAGGCGGTCCCGACCGTCGCCGCCTGGGCCGCGTTGGGCCGGGCGACCACCGGCGGACGGTTGACCGCCACGGTGGGCGTGTCGGATCCGCCGCCACCGCCGCCGCCGCAGGCGGCGAGGATGCAGGCGCTGAAGGCCAGGACAAGCAGGGAGTGGATTCGGATCATGGGTCGCATGTTTCGTCTCAACGGTGGACCCCGGCAGTTCCGTCGCAGCCCGACCTCACCCATTGCACTGGCCGGCGAGCGGCCTAATGAAGGGGCGGACCGACGGCCGGGAACACCCGGCGGAAAGACGGGGAGAATGGTCGGAATGTCTGACGGAAACCTTTCGGAACGCACGCGTGACGGGTCAGAATCTGCGGGCGATGCACATGAGTTCGACGTCCTCATCGTCGGCGCTGGCATTTCCGGCATCGGCGCCGCCTACCACATGCAGACCCAGGCGCCCGGAAAGACCTTCCGCATTGTCGAGACCCTGGCCGACTTCGGCGGCACCTGGCGAACCCACACATACCCCGGCGTGCGGTCCGACAGCGACCTCCACACCTTCGGCTACAGGTTCAAGGCCTGGCGGGGCCCGCCGATCGCCACGGGCGAGGAGATCCTGGCCTATATGGGCGAGGTGATCGACGAGAACGACATCGCCCGCCACATCCAGTACCGGACCCGGGTGCTCACCGCCGACTGGTCGGAGACGGACTGTCGCTGGGTCGTCGACCTGGAAGACGTTGAGACCGGCGCACGGCGCCAGATGACCGCTGGCTTCCTGTGGATGTGCCAGGGCTATTACCGGCACAGCGAAGGCTACACGCCGGAATGGCCCGGGATGGATGACTTCCGGGGCCGCCTGGTCCATCCGCAGACCTGGCCCGAGGACATGGACTGCGATGGCAAACGCATTGTTGTGATCGGGTCCGGCGCGACGGCGGCCACCCTGATCCCGGCCCTGGCGGAGACGGCCGGGCACGTCACCATGCTGCAGCGCTCGCCCACCTACTTTACCCCGGGGCGGAACCGCAACGAGCTGGCCGAGACCCTGCGGGAGCTGGAGATCGATCCGGACTGGACCCACGAGATCGTCCGCCGGGCCATGCTGAAGACCGGTGCCCAGATGACCAAGCGGGCCCTCGAGGAGCCGGACCTTGTGCGCGAGGAACTTCTGGGCGTGCTCCGCGGCCTGATGGGCGAGGACTATGTCGCCGAGCACTTCACACCCCGCTACGCCCCCTGGCGCCAGCGCATCGCCTTCGTGCCCAATGGCGACTTCTTCCAGGCGGTGAAGGCCGGCAAGGCCGGGGTGGTGACGGATGAGATCGACCGCTTCGTCCCGGAGGGTATCCACCTCAAGTCCGGCAAGGTGCTGGAGGCCGACATCATCATCACGGCCACGGGCTTCAACCTGAACGTCCTGGGCGACATCGCCTTCTCGGTGGATAGCCGGCCCGTGGACCTATCCCAGTCGGTCACCTACCGGGGCATGATGTTTACTGGCCTGCCCAACCTGGCCTGGGTGTTCGGCTATTTCCGCGCCAGCTGGACCCTGCGCGCCGACATCATGGGGGACTTCGTGACCCGCCTGCTGAGGCACATGGACGAAAAGGGCCTGCGCCGGGTCGAGCCGGCCCTGCGTCCCGAGGACGCCGACATCAAGCTGGGCCCGTGGATCGATCCCGAGGACTTCAACCCCGGCTACATGATGCGCGGCGTGCACCTCATGCCCAAGGCTGGCGACAGACCGGAATGGCGCCACACCCAGGACTACTGGAGCGAGAAGGACGTCCTGCCAGTGCTCGACCTCGACGACCCGGTCTTCCGCTACCGCTGAGGCGGATGGGCTTGCCTGCCGGGGTGTCTTGTGACACCCCGGGTGCCAATAGATCGCTGCAGGAGACCTCGATGTCGGAAACGACCCCCAGGCGGATGCAGACCCTTTGGGCCAGCGCGGCGGCGGCGGCACTCGTGGTCCTGGGCTCGGGTGCCGCCCGGGCGGAGGCCGCGCCTGCGCCAGCTTCCTCCACCGCCCGGCCGAACATCGTCCTGATCCTGTTCGATGACCTGGCGCTGATGGACCTGGGCGCCTACGGCGGCGAGGCCCGGTCCCCCAATATCGACCGGCTGGCGCGGCAGGGCGCCATGTTCACCGGCTACCACACCTCGCCCCTGTGCACGCCCTCCCGGGCCATGCTGCTGACCGGGCTGGACAACCACCGGGCGGGGGCGGCGACCATTGAGGAGATCCTTCCGCCCCAGATGCGGACTCAACCTGGCTACCGCCTGCGGATCGAACCCGAGGTCCTGACCCTCGCCGAGCGTCTGAAGGCGGAAGGCTATCGGACCCTTATGGCCGGCAAGTGGCACCTGGGGCACGGCCCCGGCGACCTGCCCGACGGCCAGGGCTTTGACCGGTCCCTGGCCCTGGACGCCTCCGGCGCGGACAACTGGGCCGCCAAGCCCTACATGCCCTACTATACCAATGCGCCCTGGTTCGAGGATGGGCGGCCGGCGCGGATGCCCAAGCGCTTTTATTCCTCGGACCTGCTGGTCGACCGGCTGACCCGGAACCTCGACGAGGCCCCGCCGGGGCGAGAGCCCTTCTTCGCCTACCTCGCCTTCCAGGCCGTACATATCCCGGTCCAGGCGCCCGCGGCCTACGCGGACGGCTACCGTGGCCGTTTTGACGGTGGCTGGTCGCAGCTTCGGAAGGCCAGGGTCGAGCGGGCCCGGGCCCTTGGCCTGCTGCCCGCCGGCGCCGCCGTCGACGGATTCTCGCCCAATGCCCGGGAGTGGGAGAGCCTGGACGCCGGGGAACGGCGGATCGCCGCCCGGTCCATGGAGGTCTACGCCGGCATGATCGAAGCGGCCGACGCAGCGGTCGGCCGCCTCGTCAAGCGACTCGAGGCCCGGGGCGAACTGGCCAACACCGTCTTCGTCATCACCTCCGATAACGGCCCCGAGCCCAGCGACCCGGTCCACCAGCCCAGCATGAATCTGTGGATGCCGACACATGGCTACGCCTGGCAGCTGGAGGGCCTGGGCGGACCCGGCAGCCTGAACTTCATCGGCCCCGAGTGGGCAGAGGCGGTGGCGGCACCGGGACGCCGCTACAAGTTCTACGCCTCGGAGGGCGGCATCCGGGCGCCCCTGATCATCTCCGGGCCCGGCGTCGTGCCGGGGCGCCGGATCGGTGGCCTGACCTTCGTCACCGACGTCGCTCCCACCCTGGCGGAATTCGGCGGCGCCCGGGCGACACCCGAAGCGCCGGCCGTGGACGGCCACAGCCTGCGCGCCCTGCTGGGCGGCGGGACGCAGCCCGTCCGGGGACCCAATGACGTCCTCGGCCTCGAGGTCTCCGGCAATTCGGCCCTGTTCCGGGGGGACTACAAGATCGTCCGCGACATGCCCCCCCTCGGGGACGGTGGGTGGCGGCTCTACAACCTCGCCGCCGACCCCGGTGAAACCCGGGACCTGTCCGCCGCCGAGCCCGACCGGCTCAAGGCCATGCAGGCCAACTACGCCGCCTACGAGCAGCGGGTCGGCGTCGCCCCCCTACCCCCGGGCTACACCAGCCAGAAGCAGCTCGCCGCCAACGCCATCGCCCGCCAGATGCCCCTGCTGGCGGCAGTGGCGGGGGGCATCCTCCTGCTCCTTGGTGGTCTGGGCTATCTGGCTTGGCGCGCCCTGCGCCAGCGTGGCAGGCGGGCGTGAGCGACGGGACCTGGGAGCTTCACGGCCTGAAGCTCTCCTACTTCACGGGCAAGCTCGAGGCCTGGCTCCGCGCCCGGGGCCTGCCCTTCCGGTTCGTCGAGATGGACACGGCCGGCTTCCGCGCCTGCGCCCGGGCGACCGGCGTGGCGCAGATGCCCGCCCTGCTCAGCCCCGGCGGCGAGTGGCTGACGGACACCACGGCCATCCTGCGGCGCCTGGAGGCCGAAGTGCCCGGCCCTGCCCTGCAACCGGAAGCGCCCCTGGCCGCCTTCCTCAGCCTGTTCCTCGAGGACGCCTTCGACGAGTGGCTGTGGCGGCCGGCCCTCTACTACCGCTGGGCCTATGCCGACGACGCGCGGCTGATGAGCCGGCGTATCGCCGCCACCCTGATGCGAGACCTGCCCCTGCCAATGGCCCTCAAGGCCGCGGGGGTCCGTCACCGCCAGCAGAGCGTCTACCTGCGCCAGGACGGGATCACCCGGGCGACGGCGCCCTCGGTGGCGCGGCTCTATCTTGAGGTCCTGGACCATCTGGAGCCGGTGCTTGCGACCCGGCCCTTCCTATTCGGCGAGCGGCCTGTCGCCGCCGACTTCGGACTCTTCGGGTCCATGTTCCGGCACTTCTCCAGCGATCCGACCCCGGCGGAGATCCTGCGCGAGCGGGCGCCCGCCGTCCTGGCCTGGACCGGGCGGCTCTGGAACGCCGACCCCGGTAGGATCGGGGCGGCCCCCCTGCCAGCGACCGCGCCCCGGGACCTTGATCCCCTCCTGCAGTTGGCGGCGCGGGACCATTTGGCCGAGCTGGACGCTAACGCCTCGGCGGCGGCCGGGGGCCTCAAGGTCGCCCGCTTCCGTCGCGGCGGCGTCGACTGGCGCCTGACGGTCTCGCCCTACCGGGTGCAGTGCCTGGCCGACCTCCAGGTTGCCTTCGCCGCCCTTGGGACCGCCGACCGGGCGGAGGTGCAGGGGCGCCTGGGCACCGAAGCGGGTATCCTGGCGCGGCCTGTCCAGCCGGCGCCCCTCCTGGCCCAGCGCATCCGCAACCGGCTCTGGACCTGAAGACCGGCCGGATCCGGGACGGGCTTGCAACCTCGGCGGTCCCGGGACAAGACCGGGCTCTGGAAACCAGTCGAGAGGCGGCAAGATGACCTCGGGCGATCCCTCGGGCGGGACAGGACCCATCCCCCGCCCCGTCCTGGCCTGGGGCCTGGCGGGCCTCATCCCCTTTCTGGGCCTCCCTGTCCTGGCCCTGGCTATCCCGGACCTGTCCGGATGGAGCGACCGGGCCCTGGGTCTCTACGCGGCGGTGATCCTGTCCTTCCTGGGGGGTGCGCGCTGGGGCCGGGCCGTCAGCGACCCGGCGCCCGACCCACGGACCGTCGCCTTCAGCCTGGCGCCCAGCGTCGCCGCCTGGGGGCTGGCCCTCCTGCCGCCCGACCGCTCCGGTCTGCAGCTTTGGGCCCTCGCCGCCGCCCTTGTGCTGCACTTCGTCTGGGACCTGCGATCGCCCGGGCTTCCCGTCTGGTATCCGCGGCTTCGCCTGATCCTGACCGCCGGGGCCGTGGTGGGCCTTGCGGCGGGTGCCCTGGCCTGAGTTCGCCGAGCCACCGTCGCGGATGCGAAGGGAAGCCTTCCAACGGCTGCCCGCATCTCGCTACAGTGCGAGCGTGTCCCGGGGCTCATGCCCATCACCAAGCCGGAGCCTCCATGAACAACCCACTGAACCCGCTGCTCGACAGGCTCAGCCGGCCGATGGACATCACCGGGCGGGTCCTGCTGGGGCTCTACTTCGCGGTTCCCGGCTTGATGAAGGTGGCCGGGTTCGCCGGCACGCTGGCCTATATGAAGCTCCACAAGGTGCCGTTCGCCCTGCCGCTCCTGCTTCTGACCATTCCCCTGCAGGTCGGTGGCGGTCTGGCGCTGATGGCGAACTGGAACGCCCGCACCGCGGCCTTCCTGCTCGCCGGTCTGACCCTGCTGATCTGCCTCTTCATGCACGATTTCTGGAACAACTATCCCGGCGGCAACCCGCAGCACGAGATGCAGAACTTCATCAAGAACCTGGGGATCTTCGCCGGCCTGCTGCTCCTGGCTGCACGGCGGCCAGTCCAGAAGCCGTAGGACCCAAGGCCGCCGGTACCCGCTAGATCGCGGGATCGATCACCACCCGGCCGCGGACCTTGCCATCGAGGATCTCGACAGCCAGGCGCGGCAGGTCGGACAGGCTGGCCACCTGGGTCATGGCGTCCAGCCGGGCGAGGTCCAGATCGGTTCCCAGCCGCCGCCAGGCCTCGATCCGGTCGGGCGTCGGGCGCATGACGCTGTCCACCCCGGCGAGGACCACGCTGCGCAGGATGAAGGGGGCCACGGAGCCCGGGAGGTCCATGCCCTGGGCCAGGCCGCAGGCCGCCACCGCCCCGCCGTAGCGGGTCTGGGAAATAGCGTTGGCCAGGGTGTGGCTGCCCACGGAGTCCACTACGCCGGCCCAACGTTCCTTGCCGACCGGTCGGGCGGGACCGGCGAACTCCGCAGCGTCGATCACCTCGGCGGCGCCCAGGCCCCGAAGGTAATCGCCCTCGGTGGCCGCCCGGCGGGAGGAGGCCACGACCCGGTAGCCGAGGGCCGATAGCAGGGCGATGGAGACGCTGCCCACCCCGCCGGCGGCGCCCGTGACCAGGATGTCTCCGGAACCGGGGCTCACCCCCTGGCGCTCCAGGGCCATGACGCAGAGCATGGCTGTGTAGCCTGCCGTGCCGATGGCCATGGCCCGGGCGGTGGACAGGCTGTCGGGCAGCCGGACCAGCCAGTCGCCCTTGACCCGGGCCCTCTGGGCATAGCCGCCATGCCAGGTCTCGCCCACGCCCCAGCCGTTCAGCACCACCCGGTCGCCGGCGGCGAATCCCGGATGGGCGGAGGTCTCCACCACACCGGCGAAGTCGATGCCCGGGATCATGGGAAAGGTGCGCAGGATGGGGGAGCGCCCGGTCAGGGCAAGGCCGTCCTTGAAGTTCACCGTCGAGAACTCGACCCGCACGGTGACATCGGCCTCCATGAGATCGGCGTCGGTCAGGGTCTCGAGCCGGGTCTCGATCCCGGTGTCGGTCTTGTGGGCGCGCAGGGCGCGGAAGGTGTCAGGCAAGGTCGGCCTCCATCGGGGATCGGGTTGGGAGTGTTCTACAGGCCTGCCGGCGTCCGGCAAGCGGACCTCAGGCGTCCTTCAAGGCGAAGTCGAGCATGGGATTGATGGCGGGCCAGACCACGCCGGCGTGGGTCTCGCCCTCGAAGACCCGGGAGGCAAAGCGCCAGCCGGTCGGGCCCGCCAGGGCACTGAAGCGGGCGGACAGCTCGACGGCGTTGTCGACCATCCGCGCCGGCGAGCCCTCGGGCTGCTCGAGGGAACCGACGCCAACGAAGAGCCTGGGTGGACGGGCCAGGCCCGGGAGGGCTGAGGTGAAGCCCGCCTCGCCCCGCAGCACGAAGCGTTCGTCCCACCAGATGGATGGGCTGAGGGATAGCCAGGCGAAGAAGGCGTCGGGCCTTCGGAAAAGACTGTAAAGGACGAAGAGGCCGCCCAGGGAGTGGCCGAACAGCGCCTCGCGGGCCGGGTCGACCGGCAGGACCTCAGCGACCCGGGGACGCACCTCCCGGGTCAGGATCTCCAGGAAGTCGTCCGCCCCGGCATAGCGGATCTCACCCGAGGCGAAGGTGTGGTTGGCCTTCTCGGCTGCGCTGGGCTCGGTCGGGGTCAGGTCGAGGAACCGTCGGCCGAGGGCCCCGGTGAAGTCCTCGCCAGGATAGCCCACCCCAACGACGACGGTGTGGGGCAGCTCCAGCCCGCCGGCGGCGCGCAGGCGGGCGGCGTCTGCGAAGGAGCCGAAATAGCCGTCGCCGTCGAGGACATAGAGGACCGGGTATCCCCCCTCGGGCGGCGGGCCGTAGGGCGTGGCGATTCGCAGGCGATAGGCCTTCCCGTTGATGCGGGAGGTGAAGTCCTGCTCCCGGGCGAGGGGGTAGCTTGCAGCCTTCATGGCGGGCCTACCGGTTCAGGGGGCATAGCTGGACCGGCCCTGGACGCCCCAGCGACCGTCCTGGAGGGTCACGATATAGATGGAGTCAAAGGCGCTGATCAGGCTCCCGTCCGGCCGGAAGCGGGCGAAGCGGGTATCGAACTGGACCTTGTCCGGCCCGGCGTGGATCACCTCCCGGCGCTGCCAGGCCGAACGGCCCCACTCCGAAAGGGCAGCGCCAGCGTACATGGCGTCCGTCACCTGCTCCGGAGCCAAGATGGTCACCCGGCCCGAGGCGAACCGCACATGGGGGAAGTTGAAGCTGGCCCGCACGCCCGCGGCGTCCCGGGCGTTCCAGGCCGCCATGAAGGCGTCGAGGACGTCCTGGGCGGCCTCCACCTGGGCGGCGAAGGCGGCATGTTGGGGACGAATGGACGGTCGCTCGACCGATGGGTCTGTCATGCCGGGTCCTCCCAAGCGCCCTACTCCTAGGGAAGTCTACCCGCGCCCGGCAGGCAAGCCCCTCAGAATACCTTTCGGAAACTGATCTCCACGGTCCGGCCCACCGGATCGATTATGTCCTCGGCATACCCCGCCGGAACGGCCCCCAGAGTGTCGCGGACCTTGAGCTTGGCGTCGAACAGGTTGTCTACGGCCAGGCTTACCCGGGCGCCTTTCAGCACCGGCCAGCGCCGGACGAGGTCCGGGGACCCGGTGAAGGTTTCGAAGAGGCGGATGTCCACCGTCGCCAGGTCCGAGAAGGACAGGTCGCCGGCCGGGGTCGCGCCCCGAACCTGGGTTCCGCTCTTCCAGGCGGCGCTGAGGCGCGCACCCCGACCCTGACGGAAGATGCCCGCCTGCAGCTCGACGGCATTGGCCGGGGTCCCGCCCCGGGAGCCCGCGGCCGAACCGTCAAGGAGGTCAAACACCGGCCCGCCCTGCCGGACCAGGATCCGGTCGGTAAGCACGGCCGTGTGGTAGACCGACACCTGCCATCCGGGCCTGCCCGGGGGACCGCCCATTCCGGGCCCGGACATCATGGCCATGGGCGGCCGGCCACCGCCGCGCGCGCCGAGCGGCGAGCCTGCACCCGGTCGCCCCGTCGCCGGGCTCTGCCCTCCGAACCAGTTGAAGCCCCAGCGAATCTCCTCGCGGTCGCTGCGCAGGAAGTTCACGGGGCGGATGTCAACGACGGCCAGCTTACCGCTCTCGTCCCTTAGGAACCGCTCGGGGAAGGCGGCCTGCACCTCCGCCGTGGCCGCCGGCAGGGCCGAGGCTGGATCATCGGCCCGGCTGAGGGTGTAGCTGACCGAGAGGTTCAACTCCCGGTCGGCGAACGGCTTCCAGTTGACGCCCAGGCGCGTCGCATCCCGCTGGTCGCTGCGCAGGGAAGGATCGCCGCCAGAGACCTGCACCACCTCGACGGTCTCGCCGCGCACATAGTCGAACACCCTCACCCCGGTGGTGAGGGTCCGGGGGGCACCCAGCTGGCTGAGGGTGGGGGGCGACTGGTCCCGGCTGAAGGAGGCCAGCAGGTTCAGCCGGTCGACCGGCGACCATTTCAGCCCACCGCCTACCGTGCCGAGACTCCCGGCGTCCGACAGGCTCTCACCCTTGAGGTTGAAGTTCAGGGAAAACTCGCCGAGACGCCCCCATCCCTCGTCCTCACGTCTCAGAAGGGGCGTGTCGACGCTGACCTGGACGCTAACACCGGTGCGGGAGAGGTCGGCCTCGCGCACCAGCTCGCGGCGTACAGAGCGCGATCGCAGCCAGTTGCCAGAGGCCCCGACCCGGGCCGAGACGAACAGTGGACCCGCCGGAAGCTCGGCCGGGGATCCCGCCGCGAGGGCCTGCACCTCGGCGCCGGCGGTTCGCGAACGGGTCCGGTCTTGGGCGAAGGCGGGAAGGTCCGCTGCGCCAGGGGCATAGGGATTGAAGGCTGCATCCGCAGCCGCAAGCCGGGCCTGGGCGGGTCTAGTATCCACGCCCCCATCGGTCCGGCCGACCACGTCGGCAAGGTCCAGTCCACCCGTGAGGGTCAGTCGCCACCCCTGCAGGCCACTGTTGAGGCCGAAACCCAGGCGTGCGCTCCAGTCCTCTGAGGTCTGGCGGATGGCGCCCCTGGAGGCATCCCGGCGCAGCAGGTCCACAGGACCTGCAAAGGGCGACCAGACCCCGCCGCCGGGAACCGTCAGGCTGTAGGCCGGCCGACCCTGGAGGGACTCCGAACTGCCGGCGCCGATCACCGCGTTGAAGGTCGCGGTGGTCCCCGGCGAGGGGCTTCGGGCCACCACCCCGTTGATCGTCAGGCGGCGAGTCTCGGGCGTCAGGGTTCGATAGGCGCCTTCGTCCGCCGGCGGGACCTGGCCCGCGAGGGCCGCGACCTCGGCGAGGGTCGGTGGCCGGGACGCCGCAATGGCGGGAAGGCCGGCGAGGGTCACAGGGCTACCCGCCAGGGTACTGAGGGCCGGATCGATCTGTCCGCCCGGGCCCCGGCCCCTGTAGAGGCCAGGGATGGTGAAGAGGGCCGTCGCACCGGTCGAGGGAATGTCCCGCTCGTCCTCGGTGATCGCCGAGGCGCCCGACATCTCGGCCTTGAGCTGGGTCCGCTGGTCGCCATCGATCCGGAACAGTCCCGCCTCGATCTCCTCGGTGACCGTGCCGCCTGCCGTGGCGGCCTTGACGCCGACCTCGGTGGTGACGGCCCGAAATGTCTTGCGCGTGATGAAGTTGAGTACCCGCTGGTCGGCGGTGTAGCCGTACTTGAGGGCCGCCTCCTCGGGCAGGATGTCGACACGCACGATGGCCTCCGGGGGCAGGTCGCGGAGTTCCGAGAACCCCGAAATCCGGGCTCCGTTCAGGAGGACGACCGGCATCCCTCCACGGCTTCGCCCCCGGCCGGACTGGGTCTGCGGGGCCAGCTGGGCCACCAGTTCGGCGACGCTGCTGACGCCGTAGGACTGAATCTCGGCCTCATTGATCTGCAGCTCAGGCTTGATATCGCCGAGGACCGCGCCTGCACCGTTCGCCGGCGCCTCCACGACGAGCTCATCCACGACGGTCGCCTCGCGGATGGGCGGGGGCGGGGCGGCGCTTGCCGGCGCTGACGCCGCGGTCGCGGCGAGCAAAGGCGCCGCGAGGGCCGCAATCAGACGCTTTGACACAGGTTTAGCTTTCAGGGTGTCCCGTCGCGGACTTGGGCTGAGATAGGGGCAGGCGACAGCAAGTCCAACGCATGGCCACCGAAAATCCGTTGGCGGAGCCGTCAGGCCTGTCGCAGGTGGAACCTCACGCCACCGATCTCCACGCGGTCGGGACCCGCGGCGAGGCCCCTGGCCCGGGCCCGGTTGACCACTTCCGCCAGGTCGCGGACCGTCAGGTCCACCGCCGAAAGGCCCGGGCCCCGGCCGTCGGAGGGTGCGACGAACCTCAGGCCGGCATTGTTCAGCGGAACGACAGGGACGCCCCCGACCATCTCCATGGGCGAGCCGGTGACGGCGCTCCAGAGACGGGCGGCGGCGACGGGATCGTCGGCCTGCAGCTCGACGCCCGTGAAGTCGATGACCAGGTCCTGGCGGACCTTGTCCTCCCAGCCCTTACCCCCGGCTGGCGGCCAGGGACCGGCGAGGTCGCCGTTTTCGTCCCACTCGACATCCAGGAAGGTGGTCTTCAGGTCGCCGGGATGCAGCTGGATCAGGGTCCAGCCCCGGCGGGCCGACTCCCAGGCCACCCGAACGCCCGAATTGGCCGCGCGGGCTCGGACCGCCTCGAGCGCCTCAAGTGTCGGCGTCTGGGTGATGACCATATAGCCGCCGTTTCCGCTGCGCCGTTCGAGATAACGCCCGGCCGCGGTGTCCGGCTTCACCGGCGCGACCACCTCGAAGAAGTTCCGGCCAACTGGCAGGAGGGTGTTCTCGAGGCCAAAGACGGCGACGCCCGGGTCGATGAAACAGCGGGCCAGGCCGAACACCGCCTCGAAGTCCTGGAGCACTGGCTCCAGCCTTTCGGCGACAAGGGCGATCTGCCTCAGATGGACGGTCATGTTGCGCCTCCCCAGGGCCTGGATTCCCTTGAAACCCACCCTGAGGTCGCCGGGACCGGGTGACAAGTCCCCGGGGCGGCACAGGATAGACAGGACCTATCCTGCACATAAATTCTTTCGTTTTGCCCTATACTTTTGCTCAGCTTAGGGACGGGCGCGACCGCAGAGACTGCGGCGGAAACCTGGCGCCGGGCCCCGGCGCCCCCAATCCGGAGAGCGCCATGAGCCTGGCTACCAGCAAGACCCTGCAGAACCTGAAGGACGCCTTCGCCGGCGAGAGCCAGGCGAACCGTCGCTACCTCTACTTCGCCCAAAAGGCCGACATCGAAGGCTACAACGACGTCGCGGCCGTGTTCCGCTCGACCGCCGAAGGCGAAACCGGCCATGCCCACGGCCACCTGGAGTTCCTGGAAGCCGTCGGCGATCCCGCCACCGGCCTGCCCATCGGCGGCACCGAGGCCAACCTGAAGGCCTCCATCGCTGGCGAAACACATGAGTACACCGACATGTACCCCGGCATGGCCCGGACCGCCCGCGAGGAAGGCTTCGAGGAGATCGCCGACTGGTTCGAGACCCTGGCCAAGGCCGAGAAGTCCCACGCGGGTCGCTTCCAGCGCGCCCTCGAGTCCCTCGCCTGATCCGGCGGGACTAACGATGCGCCGGCGGCGGCCCGAGAGGTCCGCCGCCGGTTTCGCATCCACCTTCCGGAAGCCTGCCTGGAGCCTGCGACATGTCGGACACGACCAAGCCCAAAGCCCGCGAGGGCAGCCTGGCCGCCCCCTTCCGCCACCCCATCGAGTGGCGGGACGAGGCCTATTACGACCTCGAGGCCGTCGAAGCCGAGATGGAGCGCCAGTTCGACGTCTGTCACACCTGCCGGCGGTGCTTTAACCTGTGCGACAGCTTCCCCCGCCTCTTCGACATGATCGATGAGTCCAAGACCGGCGAGCTCGACAGTGTTCCGAAGAGTGAATACGCCAAGGTCGATGAGGCCTGCACCCTGTGCGACATGTGCTTCCTCACCAAGTGCCCCTATGTGCCGCCGCACGAATTCAACATCGACATCCCCCACCTGATCCTGCGCTACCGGGCCGCCAAGCGCCGGGCCGGCGAGAAGAGCTTTGTGCGGGATGAACTGGGCAAGACCGACCGGAATGGCCGCCTGGCCAAGCCGCTCGCGCGGATCGCCAACTGGGGGACCGCCCGCAAGAACACCCCGATCCGCAAGCTGCTCGAGGCCATCGCCGAGATCGACGCCGAGGTCGAGCTGCCCAAATATCATGGCAAGACCGCCACGGACCTGCTGCCCACCCCCGTCCCGCCCGATCCGGCGGGTCCGGCCTTCGGCAAGCGGAAGGTGGCGATCTATTCGACCTGCTCGGTCGAGTACAACGGACCTGACACCGGCGTCGCCGCCGCCAGGGTCTTGGCCCGCCAGGGCATCGAGGCCAAGGTCGTCTACCCGGAGTGCTGCGGCATGCCCCAGCTCGAGAGCGGCGACCTGGGGGGTGTGGCCGGCAAGGCCGCCCGGGTGGCCGCCGTCTTCGAGCCCTACATCGACCAGGGCTATGAGGTGGTCGCCCTGACGGCGTCCTGCGGCCTGATGATGAAGTTCGAATGGCCGCTGGTCCTGCCGGAGAACCCAGCGGTCGCGAAGCTTAGCGCCGCCACCCGTGACATCTGCCAGTACATCGTCGAGCTGAACCGGGATCTGGGCCTCGCCCCGGGCCTGACCCCCGTCGAGGGCGGGGTCACCGTGCACCATTCCTGCCACGCCCGGGCCCAGAACATGGGCGCGCGGTCGGCCGACATGCTCAAGCTGATCCCTGACACCAAGGTCGAGATCGTCGAGCGCTGCTCTGGCCACGGCGGCACCTTCGGCGTCATGAAGTCGACCCGGCCCCTGGCCGTAAAGGTCGGCCGCCCCACCGCCAGGCAGGTGGCCCAGAAGGGCTCCGCCGAGCTCTGCTCGGACTGCCCCCTGGCCTGCAAGCACATTGGCCAGTTGCTGGCCGACGACGAGGCCACCGGCAAGGGTCCGCAGCCCCGCCAGTCCCATCCCATCGAAATCTTCGCCCGCGCCTACGGAGTTCTCTGACCATGCCCGCCGCCCAGCACCGCATTACCCCTGCAGACATCCTCCCCGATGCCGAGTTCGCCCGTGAGCGCATGGCCCGCCGCTCGGCGCTGCTGCCCCTGAAGCGGCTGCGCCGACTGGACCTCGGCCCGGTCTGCACATTCTATTTCGAGACCTACGAGACCATGCTGTTCCAGATCCAGGAGATGCTCCTGATCGAGAAGGGCGGCCCGGCGCAGGTCGCCGACGAGCTGGCAGCGTACAACCCCCTGGTGCCCCAGGGGTCGGAACTGGTGGCGACCGTGATGTTCGAGATCGAGGACGCGATCCGGCGCGCCGCCACTCTCGCCCGCCTCGGCGGCGTCGAGGAACATCTCTACCTTCAGGTCGGGGACGAGCGGATCTACGGCGTCCAGGACGGCGACGTCGAGCGCACGCGTGAGGATGGAAAGACCTCCTCGGTGCACTTCCTGCACTTCCCGCTGACCGATGCGCAGAAGGCGGTATTCCGGTCGCCGGGCGTCCAGGTCCTGGTGGGCTGCGACCATGAGGCCTACGTCCACATGACGGGCCTGACACCCGCGACCCGGGCCGAACTGGCGCGCGACTTCTCCTGACCGGCGAGCCGCGGACGACATGGACAGGGCGGGCCTTCCCGTCGCATAGAAAGGTCCGTGAGCACCGCTAAACTCCAGCGCCGCGCGGACATTGACTGGATCCGGATTGCCGCCTTTGGCGTGCTGATCCTCTACCATGTCGGCCTCGTCTATGCGCCGTGGGACTGGCATGTGCACAGCCCGCACACCGTGCCGGGCCTGGGACTGGTGGCCCTGGTCACAAACCCCTGGCGGCTGACCCTTCTGTTCATGGTCTCGGGGATCGCCCTGAGGTTCATGGTGCGGCGCACCCCGCCCGCCCAGGCGATAGGCCAGCGCCTGCGCCGACTGGTCCCGCCCCTGCTCTTCGCGATCCTCGTCCTGGTGCCGCCGCAGTCGTGGATCGAGGCCCTGGAGAAGGGCAGCTTCTCAGGATCCCTCGGCACCTGGTGGCTCTCCGAATTCAGCCCCGCGGGGCTGAGAGACGGCGTGCCCCTGAACCACGTCTGGTTCGTGCTCTACATCACCGTCTACAGCATCGCCGCCCTCGCCCTGGCCTCGGCCCCGCAGGTTTTCAGCTGGCTGGAGACCCTGCTGGGCCGGCTCCTTGGGGGCCCAGGCCTGCTGGTCAGACCGATGATCTACCTGGCCCTGCTCCGACTCTGGATCTTCCCATCTGCGGGGCTGACCAACCACATCACCGATGATCCCTACAACCACGCCATGTCCTTCGGCGTCTTCCTGACCGGGTTCCTCCTGGCCCTGCGGGACGACGTCTGGACCCGTTTCGAGGGTCTGCGCTGGACCTCACTGGCTGTGGCCGCAGTCAGCCTGCCGGCCTTGATCGCCTTGTCCCAACCCTTGGACCTGCCGCCATCGTCTCCCGCCAACCTGGTCTTTGCAGTGTACCAGTGGGCCACCATCTGCGCTGTCCTGGGTTTTGGCAGCCGTCACCTGCGAAGCGCCGACGGACCGGCCCTTCGGTACCTGACGGATGCGGTATTTCCCTGTTACCTCGCCCACCAGACCTTGCTGGTGATCGCCGCTCACCTGCTGAAACCCCGGGGCCTGCCGGTCGGCGTCGAGGCCGGACTTCTCGTGCTGATCACCCTCGGCGGCAGCCTGGCAGTTTACGAGATCGTCCGTCGGAGCGGACCCCTTCGTCCCCTCTGGGGCCTGCGACCAAGGCCGCGCACACCATGACCCGGTTCCGCCGCCGCCGCGTCCTCCTGCAGATCGGGATTGCAGCGCCGATCCTCGCCTATGCCAGCGTCGGCCTGGCCGCCCTGACATGGCCGGGCTTCGATCACGCCACCCAGTACCTCAGCGAACTGGGCGGCGCGGCGGCTCCCCATCCGGCCATCTTCAATGTCGGTGTCCTGGTCTCGGGCGCAGGCGCCGGCCTGGCAGGAATCGGCTTCGCCCTTTCCCTGCTGGCCCTGGGCGGCGCAAGGGTCTCGGCCGGCCTCATCGCCCTCTGCTTCGGCCTGGCTGGCGTCGGGCTGGTCCTGTCGAGCCTCTATCCCTGGCCAGACCCGCGGCACCTCGCCATCAACCTGGGGCTGGGCATACAGATCGCCCCCCTGGCCATGGTCTGGGCCCTGCGGCGGATCGAGGGCACAGGTCGGCTCCGGATCTTTCTCCTCAGCGTCTTCCTGGTCATGGCGGTCCTGACCATCCTGACAAAGCACCTGATCTTCAAGGGCCTGGTCAATGACGCCAATGTCGGCTGGTGGGAGCGGGCCTTCGCCATCGTCCTGGTCGGGTGGACCGGCGTCGCGGCCTACGCCCTCGAGCGGCGGCTTCTCGCCCAGGCCCGATCCGCGTCCGACGCCTGAAATTCGGGCACCGCCTAACCGCAACCGCCTGAAGTCTGCGCAGACCCCACTTCACGATTCCGTTATTGCATTTGCCGCAATGCAGCATAACATAATCGTGATCACCGTCTTCCGTCGGTAGATCCAGGGAGCGGCTCGGGAAATGGAAGGCGTTCGCAACGGGGAGTTCGGCGTCCCCACCGGGAGCGCCTGGACGGCCGCAGACACAGTGCGGGCCTGGCTTCCCGATGCGTCCCCCCTGGAAATGCCAAGGCAGGACCTTGCCGAGGCCGGGACCCCGCCTCCGGTTCCGGCACCCCGGGGCCTGGTCCTTCGACGCCTGGTCATGCTGGCGGCGACCTTGTCCCTGGCCATACTCGCCTTCCTAACCCCGGCGCGGATCTATGCCGAAGAGGGCTTCACCGCCCTTGAGATCATCGCCCTGTGCCTGTTCTCCGCCCTGATCATCCCCTTGTCGGGATGGTTCTGCAGCGCCCTGGCCGGCCTGGTGCTGCAGGCCACAAGAGGCGATCGCGACCTCTTCGACTTCCCCGAGCGGCCTCGCCGGCCAAGCGTCCGCACCGCCCTGCTCATGCCTCTCTATAATGAGGACGTCGGTGCGTCCTTCAACCGCCTGGCGCGGATCGACGCGAGCCTGAAGGCCCTTGAAGCCGCCGGTGCCTTCGACATCTTCATCCTGTCGGACTCGACCAGTGCGGAGGCCGCAAAGGCCGAGTGGACAGCCTTCCAGACCTTCCGCCTGACGTCCGCCTGCCGGGCCTATTACCGGCGCCGGGAGTCGAACACCGAGCGCAAGGCGGGGAACATTGCCGACTGGGTCCGCCGGTTCGGCGGTGCCTATCCGCACATGGTCATCCTCGACGCGGACAGCCTGATGTCCGGTGAAACCCTGCTTCATCTGGTCGACGCCATGGAGCGACACCCCCGGGCAGGCCTGATCCAGACGACCCCGGCCATCGTCAATGCCGAAACCCTCTACCAGAGGGTCCAGCAGTTCGGCGTCCGCCTTTACGGCCGCGTCGCCGCTACGGGCCTAGCCTGGTGGAGCGGCCCGGAGTCGGCCTATTTCGGCCACAACGCCATCGTCCGCGTCCGGGCCTTTGCGGAGTCCTGCGGCCTGCCTGTCCTGCCCGGGCGAAGGCCCCTGGGCGGACATGTCATGAGCCATGACTCGGTCGAAGCCGCCTATCTCCGGCGTCAGGGCTGGGCCGTGCACATGACCGGTGCCCTGGCTGGCAGCTTTGAGGAGGCCCCTCCCAGCCTGCAGGCCTTCCTGGCGCGCGACCGTCGCTGGTGCCAGGGCAACATGCAGCACCTGCGACTGCTGACCGCCGCCGGCCTGCACCCCATGAGCCGCCTGCAGATGTTGATCGGCGTGATGGCCTACCTGGCCTCGCCCCTGTGGTTCCTGGCCCTGCTGACCGGCCTGGTGATCCAGTTCCAGACCGAGCCCCGTCTGGTCGAGATCTCGACCCTGCACGGCTGGCGCACCCTTGCCGAGCCGCGACATGACGGCCTGATCGTCATCTGGATGGCCACCCTGTCCTGGTTCCTCCTGTTCGGACCCAAGCTGTTCGGCGCCCTGCTGGTGCTTGGCCGCCGCCGAGACCGCGAGGCCTTTGGCGGCGTCGGCTTCATCCTTCCGGGGGTGGCCCTGGAGATGGTCATGTCCATGATCATGGCGCCGATCATGATGGTCAGCCATACGCGCATGCTGATCGAGATCTTCTCAGGCCGGGATTCCGGCTGGCGGCCGCAGCAGCGGGAGGCTGGCAAGATGCGCTGGTCCGAGGCCTTCGCCGCCCACGCCTGGGAGGTCCGGGCCGGCGTCGTCTTCGCCGCCGCCCTCCTCGCCCGCCCTGACCTGACCCTGGTCTTCCTGCCCATCGTCCTGCCGCTTCTGGCGGCCCCGGCCATCTCCCTCCTCGGCTCACGGGTCGAGGTCGGCGCCGCCGCACGCCGGGC
>NZ_JBAXIM010000012.1:0-28662 GCF_037138395.1 Phenylobacterium sp. | reverse complement strand
GCACCCCGGGGGGCTTGGGCGATGACCCGGAGAAGGCCGGCCGTGGCCTGGACCGATCCGGTCGAGCCGGCGGCAATGAGCAGGCCTTGCGGCGGAACCTCCCGCCACCGTTCCGCCAGGGCCCGGAGCAGGAGGACGCGCCGGCGGCTGACATCCTCCATCCCCAGCGCCTCCAGCCTGCGGGGCCAGAGGTCGAGTGCCGTACGGAGCAGGTCGAGGGAGACCTGCCAGTGCTCGGCCATTTCCGCCCCCACCAGGGAGTCCAGGTTCTCGCCAGTCACCTCCTCGATCTGAAGGCTGTCGAAGAAGGCGCCCAGGGCATCGGCGAGGCCGAGGGCCTCTGCGGGACCGGGCGTCCGTCCCCGGCTGGCCGAGAGGTCGCCCACCAGCTTCAGGAGTTCGAACCGCCGTCGCACCGGGGTGATGGCGGGAGGCAGGTCCAGCATGACCTCCCCGGGCTCAAAGGGCGCCTCGCCAGCCTCGAGGTCGCCCAGGGGGCGGATCCTTGGCGGCAGCAGGGCACCGGCCGTACCCGCCCGTCGCAGGAAGGCCTCGGTGAGGGATCGCGCCGCCCGCCGGGTCGGGGTCAGGACGACGGCATCCGAAAGGGCCTCCGGGCCCTCGCCCTCGGTCAGGGCCAGCAGGCCTTCGGCCAGGTCGTCCAGGAACGGCCGATCCGCGGGAATCGTGTACCAGCGGGGTCCCTTCCGGCTCAGGAATTCGGCCTTCATCGGGTGAGCCGGGCTTCGGCTTCCGCCCGGGCGGCGGGGTCCCCCACATGCATCCAGAAGGCGTCCATGACCACGCCGAACAGGCGGCCCTGGCCCTGCAATCGCCACCAGACCGGAAGGATGGAGAAGGCGCCGTCCGGCTCGCCGTCCAGGGTTTCCGGCTTGAGGATCTGAAAGCCGACATTGGCGAAGGGCGCCGGCCGGGCGTCGTCGGCTGAATGGGTGAGGCGGCCGTCAGTGTCCATCAGGAATCCCCTGGGCCCCTCGAACCCTATGCCGTGATCCCTGCGGGTGAGCAGGAGCAGCATGTCCATGCGCGCCGGGTCCCAGGCCGCCTTCATCTGCTCGAGGGGGGGCGTTACGTCTTCGGTCCAGAGGGAGTCGATATTGGCCACGAAGATCGGCTCGCGGCCCAGCAGGGGCAGGGCGTTGCGCACCCCGCCTCCGGAGTCGAGCAGGGCGGCGCGTTCGTCGGCGATGAGGATTTCGATGTCGGTCCGCCGGGCGAGGTGGGCCTCCAGCATGTCGGCGAAGTGGTGCACATTGACCACCGCCCTGCGCACCCCCGCCTCAACCAGACGGTCCAGGACCCGGTCGATCAGGGTCCGGCCGGCCACCTCCACCAGGGCCTTGGGCCGGGTCTCGGTGAGGGGACGCATCCGGGTGCCCAGGCCCGCGGCCAGGACCATTGCGCTTTCGGGACCCCTCACCGGCGCGCCTCCGCCGGGACGCAGGCGTCGAGCCAGTCCCGCAGGTCCACAAGGCCGGGGTCGGCCAGGCACCGGTCCAGATAACCCCACATCCGGGGCAGGAAGGCCTCGTATTTCGGCCGGCCGTCTCGTTTCACCAGCCGGGCGAAGACGCCGAGGATCCGGCAGATGTTCAGGGCGCCCAGGGCGTGGAAATCGGCGACGAACGCCGGGTCGCCTGCAGGGCTGGAGCGGTCGAGGTAGAGCTGCAGCATGCTGTCCGACAGTCCGGGGCTGACGTCGCGGCGCGCGTCGTGCAGCAACATGGAGACGTCCCAGGCGGGGTGGGCCCGCAGGGCGTCCTGGAAGTCCACCATACCGACCCGGGCGGGTCCCTCCCGGTCCGGCAGCCAGATCAGGTTCTCCACGTGATAGTCGCGGTGGCAGAAGACCGTGGCCCCCGCCTCGCCGCGCTCCAGTATGGGCCGCCAGAGGGCCGCCCAGTCCGCCCGGGCAGAGGCGTCGATCCGCACCTCCGGGCGCAGGGCCGGCAGCCAGTCGGGCAGGAGGTCGGCGGCAGTCTCCAGGGCCAGGGCGTCGTAGGTCAGGAGCGGCCAGTCGACCCCTGGGGCTGCGCTCAGCCGGTCCGGGACCGGGCTGGCCTGCATGTGGACCAGGGCCTCCACCGCGGCCTCGTAGAGGGGCTGCTCGTCGGCACCGTTGGCGATCCGTGCGCCGAACAGGTCATCTCCGAGGTCCTCCATTACCGCGAGGCCAAGACCGGCGTCGAAGGCCTCGATCCGCGGCGCCGACAGCCCGGACCGGTTGAGCCAGTCCGCGACGGCGACGAAGGCGTCGACCCGTCCGGCGGCCAGCCGCGCCATGGCGTTGTAGCCCAGGGTCCTGCGCGTCCCGGCGTCGGCGTCCGGTGGACACGGCGCGGATTCCACTGGCGGCTGGTCCATGAAGATCCGCCGGCTGCCGTCGGCCAGGAACAGGCGTTCGTAGGCGCGGGTCGAGGCGTCGCCGGCCAGGCCTTCGCGCCGGGCGTCTTGCAGGCCGGCGGCCGCCAGGAAGCTCGCCTTCAGGGCCTCGCGTTCCGCCATCACGCCACGCGCTCCTTCCAGGTCCCGAAGCCAACCAGCCGCGCCGCGCGGCCCTCGCCCTCCATGGAAAGCTCTAGATCGAGTCGGTTGGCGGGAAGACGCCCTTCGAGCCGTTCGGGCCATTCGATCAGGGCCGCCCCATGAATGAGGGCCTCGTCCAGCCCGATTTCCCAGGCCTCGTCGGGGTCTTCGAGCCGGTAGAGGTCGAAATGGGCGATCTCGAAGTCCGGACCGGCATAGGTTTGGACGAGGGTGAAGGTCGGGCTCGGGGCGTCCTCGTCCGGCCTGGTCAGGGCGCGGATCAGGGCCCGGGCGAGGCAGGACTTGCCCGCCCCCAGGCCACCGCTGAGGCAGATGGCCTCGCCTGTGCGCAGAATCGGGGCCAGGCGTCGGCCAAGCGCTTCCGTGTCAGGCTCTGCGGGCAGGTCGATCCGCGGGGGCAGGCGGGTCAAAAGGGTCGATCCGGATGGGCGGGAAGCACCGTCTCCACATAGGCCTTCAGCTCGGCCGTCGCAGCCTCGGCGTCACTGCCCAGGCGGGAGGGGTCGATGAGAGGCCCCACGCTGAGGGTAAACCGTCCGCCCCGTTTGTTCAGGAGCTCGTGGAACAGGGTGATGTCGCGGAGCTCCTGCGAGACCCGGTCGAAGGCATGGAACAGGGTCGACCAGGGACCGGTCATGTGGACCGGCGCGACCGGGGCGCCGTGTCGCCGGGCGATGGACAGGGCCGAACTCATCCAGGGCGGATCCGACAGGGTCCCGTCCAGCGCCCGCCTGGACAGCCGGCCGGCGGGGAAGATCGCCAGCGCCCGTTCCGCCTCCATGGCCTCGCGGGTCATCTGCAGGGTGGTTCGGGTGCGGTCGCGGGTACGCTTGGCCTCGACCCATTCCACGGGGATCAGGACCTCGGAGAACCGCGGCACGACCCTGTGGGCGTCGGCATTGGCGTAGAAGCAGAGGTCGGGTCGCCGGCCACGCAGGGCGCCATAGGTGGCGATACCGTCGGCGATCCCGGTCGGATGGTTGGAGATGATGACGAGGCGCCCGGCTTCCGGAATCCGCTCCAGGCCGCGTACCTCAACCTGGACCTCGAGGAGCCGGGCCACGTAGTCCAGCGCCTCACGACCGCCCAGGGGGCCGACGGCGTCTGCCATCGTCCGGGCCTTGCGATAGTTCAGGAGCCGATAGAGCAGGGGGCGGGCCAGGGGCCAGGCTGGGCTGGCGGCCAGCCGGGGCGCCCGTTCGGCGATCAATACATCGACAATGTGCTGGCGAGGGCCGGCAGCGACAGAAGGGCTCATGGGTACAGCATGCCTGCCGACCGGGGGCGCAAGCAAGGTCTAGGCGCGCGCGGTCCCAGCCACTATTGGAATCTGGCAGGCAATCGAGGACGATCCTATGCGCCAGATCTCCCACTTCATCGACGGGGCCCCGGCCCCCAGCGCCTCAGCCCGGTTCGGAGACGTCTTTAATCCGAATACCGGCGAGGTGCAGGCGAAGGTCGGCCTGGGAACCCCTGACGAGCTTGAGCTGGCGGTCCAGTCCGCCCTGCGCGCCCAGCCGGCCTGGGCGGCGGTGAACCCCCAGCGCCGGGCGCGGGTCATGTTCGAGTTCAAGCGCCTGCTCGAGGCCAACATGCAGTCCCTGGCTGAGCTGCTGTCCAGCGAGCACGGCAAGGTGGTCGCCGACTCCCGGGGCGATATCCAGCGCGGCCTGGAGGTGATCGAGTTCGCCTGCGGCGTCCCACACCTGCTCAAGGGCGAGTATACCGAGGGTGCCGGGCCGGGCATCGACGTCTATTCCATGCGCCAGCCCCTGGGCATTGCGGCGGGGATCACCCCGTTCAACTTCCCGGCCATGATTCCGCTGTGGATGTCGGGGGTCGCCCTCGCCGTCGGCAATGCCTTCATCCTCAAGCCGTCGGAACGTGATCCCACCGTCCCGGTCCGCCTGGCCGAGCTGTTCATGCAGGCGGGCGCCGAGCTGGGCCTGGACCTGAAGGGCGTGCTCAACCTCGTCCAGGGCGACAAGGTCATGGTCGACGCCATCCTCGACCATCCTGAGATTGCCGCCGTCAGCTTCGTGGGCTCTTCGGACATCGCCCAGTACGTCTATTCCAGAGGGGCGGCGGCCGGGAAGCGGGTCCAGGCCATGGGCGGCGCCAAGAACCACGGAATCGTCCTGCCAGATGCGGACCTGGATCAGGTGGTGCGCGACCTGTCCGGCGCCGCCTTCGGCTCGGCTGGGGAACGCTGCATGGCCCTGCCCGTGGTGGTGCCGGTGGGTGAGCGCACCGCCGACGCCCTGCGCGAGAAGCTGGTCGCCGAGATCGCCTCCCTCAAGGTCGGGATCTCCACCGACGAGGGCGCCCACTACGGCCCGGTGGTCAACGCCGCCCACCGCAAGCGGGTGACCGACTACATCCAGACCGGGGTGGACGAGGGCGCCGAGCTGGTTGTCGATGGTCGCGACTTCCGCCTGCAGGGCTATGAGAACGGCTTCTTCATCGGCCCCTCCTTCTTCGACCGGGTCACGCCGGGCATGAAGAGCTATCAGGACGAGATCTTCGGACCGGTCCTCCAGATGGTCCGGGCCGACAGCTTCGAGTCTGCCCTGGCCCTGCCCTCGCAGCATCCCTACGGCAACGGGACCGCCATCTTCACCCGCAACGGGCGCGCCGCCCGGGAGTTCGCCTCCCGGGTAAACGTCGGCATGGTCGGCATCAATGTGCCGATCCCTGTGCCCCTGGCCTATCACACCTTCGGCGGCTGGAAGCGCTCGGCCTTCGGCGATGCCAACCAGCACGGCATGGACGGGGTGCGCTTCTACACCAAGGTCAAGACGGTGACGGCCCGCTGGCCAGACGGCGAGGTCGAGGACTCCGCCTTCGTTATCCCGACCATGCGCTGACCGGAGAGTTCCGCGCCGCATGACCTCCGCCCTGGAAACGGCCTACGCCGCGCGCATCTCGGCGGGCGACCTGCGCCCCGACCCGGCCCAGGCCGCGGGGCTGGCCAGCCTGGCCCGGCTGGAGGCCGAGCTGGCTGCGTCCCGCCCCGGCGGCCTTTCGGGCCTGTTCCGGCGCCGGCCCGAGGCCGCCAAGGGGGTCTATCTCTGGGGGCCGGTGGGGCGGGGCAAGTCCATGCTGATGGACCTATTCTTCGAGACCGTTCCTGTCGCCCGGAAGCGGCGCACCCATTTCCATGTCTTCATGCGCGAGGTTCACGCCCTGATCGGGGCCTGGCGCTCGGGCGATGCCGCGGCCCGCAAGGCGCGGTTCGGCCAGGCGCGGGGCGATGACCCCGTGCCGCCCGTCGCCGACCTGGTCGCCCGGGACGCCAGCCTGATCTGCTTTGACGAGTTCCAGGTCACGGACATTGCAGACGCCATGATCCTGGGGCGGCTGTTCGAGGCCCTGTTCGCCCGGGGCGTCACCCTGGCCGCCACCTCCAACCGCCATCCCGACGACCTCTACCGGGACGGCATCAACCGCCAGCTCTTCCTGCCCTTCATCGCGCTCCTGAAGTCCCGGGTGGAGGTGGTGTCCGTCGCCGGACCCCACGACTACCGCCTCGACCGGCTAAGGGCGGCGGGGACCTGGTTCTCGCCCATCGACCCGGACAACCGCCGCACCTTCGACGCCCTGTGGCGCGACATGCTGGGCCCCGAGGCCGCCGCGGGAGAATCGATCGAGGTCATGGGTCGGCGGCTGGACTTCCCGATGGCGGCGGGCGGCCTGGTCCGTAGCGGGTTCTCCCGGCTCTGCGATGCGGCCCTGGGCCCCAATGACTATCTCGCCCTGGCCGAACGCTTCCACACCGTCTTCCTCGAGGACCTGCCGCGGCTCAATTCGTCCCGGCGGGAGGCGGCGCGGCGGTTCGTCACCCTGGTGGACGCCCTCTACGAGGCCCGGACCCGGCTGATCGTCCTGGCCGAGGCCGATCCCGCCCGCCTCTACCCATCCGGGGATGGCGCCTTTGAATTCGAGCGCACCGCTTCGCGGCTCCAGGAGATGCGATCGGCAGACTGGCTCGCCGACCGACCCTGACCTGCCGCGACGGCACCCTGCGTTGAATGCAAGGCTCCGTTGACACCCGCCCCGGGGAGATTACATGCAGGCATCCGGCCCGGGGCGCGGGGGCGTTCGCCGGGCGAGCCAGGACAGACAGATGACCGGACCCGTTCGAGACCGACCGATGTCGCCGCACCTGCAGGTGTGGCGCTGGCACCTGACCATGCTGACGTCGATCCTCCACAGGGCGACCGGAATGGCACTCTATGCGGGGGCCTTCCTCGTCGCGGGATGGGCCCTGGCCCTTGGCGCCGGACCCGACGCCTACCCGGCCTATATGGACATCCTGGCCTCGCCCCTGGGGCGGCTGGTCCTGGTCGGCCTGACCCTCTCGCTCTTCTACCATCTCGCCAACGGCGTCCGGCATCTGTTCTGGGACGCCGGAATCGGCCTTTCGGTCACCACCTCGACCCAGTCCGGGATCTTGGCCATGGCCTTCTCGGTGGTCGCGACGATCATCGTCTGGGCCATCGGCCTCGGCCATGGAGGCCCCCAATGACTGATCTCAGGACCCCCCTGTCCCGCGCCCGCGGCCGGGGCGCCGCCGGGCATGGCGCCGCCCACTGGGTGGCCGAGCGGGTCAGCGCTATTGCCCTGGTCCCCCTGACCTTCTGGATGATTTACGCCGCCCTCACGATTTCGACGGCCGGATACTCCCAAGCCGTCGCCTTCGTTTCCCAACCGGTGAATGCCGTCCTGATCCTCCTTGTCCTCATCGTGTCTGGCTGGCACATGCACGCCGGTGCCCAGGTGGTGGTCGAGGATTACGTCCACCGGACCCTCGGACGCTCGGCGCTTCTTTTGCTGAACCTGTTCGTCACCGTCCTCGTGACCGCCCTGGCGGTCTTCTCCGTCCTCAAGGTCGCGCTCGGAGGCGCTCTCTGACGTCATGGCCGCTTACGAATTTACCGATCACAAGTTCGACGTCATCGTCGTTGGCGCCGGCGGCTCCGGCCTCCGCGCCGCACTCGGCTGCGCCCAGGCCGGTCTGAAAACCGCCTGCATCTCCAAGGTCTTCCCAACCCGCTCGCACACCGTGGCGGCCCAGGGCGGCATCTCGGCCAGCCTTGGCAATATGGGCGAGGATGACTGGCGCTGGCACATGTACGACACCGTCAAGGGGTCGGACTGGCTGGGTGACCAGGACGCCATCGAATACCTCTGCCGGAACGCCCCCGCGGCGGTTTACGAGCTTGAGCACTGGGGCGTGCCCTTCTCGCGCACCCCGGATGGCAAGATCTACCAGCGCGCCTTTGGCGGCATGACCCGCAACTTCGGCGAGGCTCCCATCCAGCGTACCTGCGCCGCAGCGGACCGCACGGGCCATGCCATGCTGCACACCATGTATGGCCAGTCCCTGGCCCACAACACCGAGTTCTTCATCGAGTATTTCGCCCTCGACCTGATCATGGACGAGGGCGTCTGCCGGGGCGTGACCGCCTGGAAGCTGGACGACGGCACCCTGCACCGCTTCCAGGGCCAGATGGTCATCCTGGCGACAGGCGGCTACGGCCGGGCCTACTTCTCGGCCACCAGTGCCCACACCTGCACCGGGGACGGTGGCGGCATGACCCTGCGCGCCGGCCTGCCCCTGCAGGACATGGAATTCGTCCAGTTCCACCCCACCGGCATCTACGGTGCCGGCTGCCTGATCACCGAGGGTGCCCGGGGCGAGGGCGGCTACCTGACCAATTCCGAGGGCGAACGCTTCATGGAGCGCTATGCGCCCACCGTGAAGGACCTGGCGCCTCGCGACATGGTCAGCCGGGCCATGACCATCGAGATCCGCGAGGGACGCGGGGTGGGTCCGAACAAGGACCACATCCACCTGCACCTCGACCACCTGGATCCCAAGATCCTGGCCGAGCGCCTGCCGGGCATCTCCGAGAGCGCCCGGATCTTCGCCGGCGTCGACGTGACCAAGAAGCCCATCCCGGTCCTGCCGACCGTGCACTACAACATGGGCGGCATCCCCACGAACTTCTACTCGGAGGTGGTCACCCGGGTGGGCGACGATCCCGACCGCGTGGTTCCGGGCCTGATGTCCGTTGGCGAGGCCGCCTGCGTCTCGGTCCACGGCGCCAACCGGCTCGGCTCCAACAGCCTGATCGACCTGGTGGTCTTCGGCCGTTCCGCAGCCCTGCGGGCGGCGGACGTCCTCAAGGCCGGGGCCACCCAGCCCGAGCTGAAGCCCGCCATGTCGGACGGCCACCTGGCCCGCTTCGACCGGCTGAGGTTCGCCGACGGCTCGACGACCACGGCCGCCCTGAGGCTGGAAATGCAGCAGGCCATGCAGGAGGACGCCGCGGTGTTCCGCACCGGCGAAAGCCTCGCTTCCGGCGTGAAGCGTCTTCAGTCTGTTCAGGACCGGCGCAAGGACATCAAGGTGTCCGACCGGGGCCTGATCTGGAACACCGATCTCGTCGAGACCCTCGAGTTCGAGAACCTGGTCGTGCAGGCGGTGGTTACCGTCGCCGGGGCCGCCAACCGCACCGAGAGCCGCGGGGCCCACGCCCACGAGGATCATCCCGACCGGGATGACGCCAACTGGATGAAGCATACCCTAACCTGGATGGACGACGTCACCGGCAAGGTGGTCATCGATTACCGGCCCGTGCACGACTACACCATGACCAACGACATCGCGCCCATCCCGCCCAAGGCGCGGGTGTACTGACGCAGGCCTGCAGACGGAATTCGAGGAAAGAGCCCCATGGTCGAACTCGCCCTGCCGAAGAACTCCCGGGTCCAGAAGGGTCGCCACCATCCGGCCCCCGCCGGCGCGAAGACGGTGAAGTCCTTCCGGATCTATCGCTATGACCCGGAGGGAACCGGCAATCCGCGCTGGGACACCTATGACGTCGACGTCGCCGCCTGCGGCCCCATGGTCCTGGACGTGCTCATCCACATCAAGAACACCATGGACCCGACCCTGACCTTCCGGCGGTCCTGCCGCGAGGGCGTCTGCGGGTCGTGCGCCATGAACATCGGCGGTCGCAACACCCTGGCCTGCATCCACGGGCATGAAGACGCGCATGGGTCGACCTGCCAAATCAGCCCCCTGCCGCACATGCCGGTGGTCAAGGACCTGGTCCCCGACCTGACCCATTTTTATGCCCAGTACGCCTCGATCGAGCCCTGGCTCAAGACCACCACCCCCGAGCCCCAGACCGAATGGTCCCAGAGCCCGGAGGATCGCGAAAAGCTGGATGGGCTCTACGAGTGCATCCTGTGCGCCTGCTGCTCGACCTCCTGCCCCAGCTACTGGTGGAACGGCGACCGCTACCTCGGTCCGGCCACCCTGCTGCACGCCTATCGCTGGCTGATCGACAGCCGCGACGAGGCCACGGGCGAGCGGCTCGATGCCCTCGAGGATCCCTTCAAGCTCTACCGCTGCCACACCATCATGAACTGCGCCCAGGTCTGCCCCAAGGGCCTCAACCCCGCCAAGGCGATCGGCGAGGTGAAGAAGATGATGGCGGAGCGGGTGGTCTGACGTCTGACCGTCCTGCGGCACCCACCGAATTCCGTAAGTTGACGGCCCCGTCACTTTTCTGCAACTGGACCTCATGACCTCTGCAGACGCCCATGTTGTGATCGTAGGGGCCGGCCACGCTGGCGGGACCCTGGCGGCCCTGCTGCGCCAGTATGGCTATGCCGGTGCGGTCACCCTCGTGGGCGAGGAGCCCATCCCGCCCTACCAGAGACCACCCCTGTCCAAGGCCTGGCTGAAGGGTGAGGCCGACGCCGAGTCCCTGGCTCTCAAGCCGCTTGAGTTCTACGCCGGGAACCGGATCGATTTCCGGCCCTCGGTCCGGGGCGTCGGCATTGACCGGGCCCGCAAGGTCCTGGCCCTGTCGGACGGGTCGGATCTCGCCTACGACGTCCTCGTTCTCGCCACCGGGGCCCGCCCGATCCGCCTGCCGATTCCCGGGGCGGACCTCGACGGGGTCCTTGAGCTGCGCACCGCCGCCGACGCTGAAGCCCTGAAGGCCGCCCTCGGTCCTGGCAGGACGATGGCGGTGGTGGGCGGCGGCTATATCGGGCTGGAGGCCGCAGCTTCGGCCCGGGCCCTCGGCGCCGACGCTGTGGTCCTTGAGCGTGAGCCCCGCATCCTGGCCCGGGTGGCTGGCGAGGTGCTGTCGAACTTCTTTCGCCAGGCCCACGAGACCCACGGGGTGCGCTTCCTGACCGGGGCCTCGGTCACGGGCTTCCGCGGCGAGGGCGGCAAGGTGACCGGCGTGGAGCTGGCCGATGGCCAGGTGATCGACTGCGACCTCGCCCTGGTGGGCGTGGGCGCCGTCCCGAACCAGGAGCTGGCCCAGGAGGCTGGACTGGCCGTCAACCGGGGTGTGGTGGTCGACCTGGAGGCCCGGACCTCTGACCCGGCCATATTCGCCATTGGCGACGTGACCTTGAGGCCGATGCCCATCTACGGCCGCGACTTCCGCATGGAGAGCGTGCCCAACGCCCTGGAACAGGCCAAGCAGGTTGCCTGCGCCGTCACCGGGCGGCCCGCGCCGGCGGGGGAGACCCCCTGGCAGTGGTCGGACCAGTACGACATCAAGCTCCAGATCGCAGGCTACAACTTCGATGCCGACCAGTCCCTGGTCCGGGGAGATCCCGCCTCGGGCCACTTCGCGATCTTCCACCTCAAGGGCGATCAGGTCCAGGCGGTGGAGGCGATCAATTCGCCGCCCGAATTCATGATGGGCCGGCAGCTCATCGGCTCCCGCAGGCCGGTGGACAAGCAGAGACTTGCGGACACTTCGGTTTCCATGAAAGAGGTCGCCGCGGCGTAAGCTGGTGAGGCGAGGAAAGAGCATATGGCAAAGATTACCTACATCGAACACGACGGCACTGAGCACGTCCATGACGGCAAGACGGGCCTGTCGGTCATGGAGGTCGCTGTGAAGAACAACGTCCCGGGCATCGACGCCGACTGCGGTGGCGCCTGCGCCTGCGCCACCTGCCACGTCTATGTGGACCCCGCCTGGCTCGACAAGACCGGCGACAAGTCTGCCATGGAGGAGTCCATGCTGGACTTCGCCGAGGGCGTGGAGCCGAACAGCCGGCTGGCCTGCCAGATCAAGATCACCGACGGCCTCGACGGCATCGTGGTCCGCCTGCCTGAAAGCCAGCACTAAGCTCTAATCCGGCCGCAGGTTGCTCAAAAGTCCTGCGGCCCTCAGGGCTTACCGTGGCCTTTGGGC
This sequence comes from Phenylobacterium sp., assembly GCF_037138395.1. Classification (GTDB taxonomy): domain Bacteria; phylum Pseudomonadota; class Alphaproteobacteria; order Caulobacterales; family Caulobacteraceae; genus Phenylobacterium. Next base: position 16,852 of record NZ_JBAXIM010000012.1, on the reverse strand, counting down.
TTACCACGCCGGGCAACCAGCGGATGTTCGAGCTTGCATGAAATCCCGCCCATGCTGCCGTTTGACTCTATCCCGGGTAATATCAGGGATCGTCTGACTTCTGAGGGCGAGGTGTTTATCGACCTCGGCGATGGGGAATTCGGGTGTCGGGGCGTAGGTTTTGATTACGGCGGCAGCCGTTACTTCGTAAAGTTCGCAGTCAGTGAACTCGGTTTGGCCAGCCAGAGCCGCTCGATTGTCGTGCACTCACGGGTGCAGCACCCGACCCTCGTTCCCCTAATCCAGATGCTGGGCGGCGATCAGGGGCCCATCCTTGTCTTCCCCTGGGTAGAGGCCACGACCCTAAGACAGTCCCAGAGGATGCGGCGGGAGCCCCTGAGGGACGTGCTTCGCGCGATCTGTGACGTCATTGACGTTCATGTGGCCATTGAAGCGGCAGGTTTCGTATCCATCGACCTCTATGACGGAAACCTGCTTTACAATGATCGGGTTCACCTGATCGATGTGGACGAATATCAGCCTGCACCCTTCCGGTTGGACGCGCCGAGAACATTTGGCTCGACCCGCTTCAGGGCGCCGGAGGAGTATCACCAAGGCGCATGGCTGGACTCCCGCACCATGGTGTTCCAGCTGGGACGCGCCATGGCGGTTCTGCTGGATCCTCCATCAGGCGACAATCTTGATCGATGTCCCGCCCTTGGGCCGGTCATCGGGCACGCAACCGCGTCTGACCCTGAAGCCAGATACCAGACCGTCGTCGAATTGGCCGTAGGTCTTGGTGACGCGCTCGCGCAAGCTGGCCTGTCACCCGCCTGTTCTTAGAGATCAGAACTCCAGTTCAGGGTGGCCCGCTGCGCCTTCCGCGCGTTCCGGCAGGTGGCAGGTAAAGGTCGCCCCGTCCCCAGGCTCGCTCTCCAGGGCCACCCAGCCGCCATGGAGCTCGACCAGGGCCTTCACCAGGGCGAGGCCGAGGCCCGGCCCGCCCCTTTCGCGACCGACGAAGCGATCAAAGATGTTGGCCTGGACGTGGAAGGGGATGCCGCGCCCGGTATCGGTCACCTGGACCTGGACCTCGCCCAGGGTGCGGCGGGCACCCAGGGTGATGCGGCCGCCCTTCGGGGTCTGGCCCAGGGCGTTCACGATAAGGTGGTCGAGCACCTGCGACAGCCGCCGGGGGTCACCCCGCATCAGGCCGAGATCGTCGGGACATTCCGCCACCAGCCTGACCTGCCCAGCCTCCGCCGCGTCGGACCAGCGTACCGCCGCCGCCTCCAGGAGGCGGGCAACATTCACATCCTCGAGATCGAGCGCCATCTCTCCGGCGTCGATCTGGGCCATGTCGAGGACGTCGTCGATGGACCGGCCCAGATGTTCCGCCGCCTGGCGAATCGCCCCGGCGTGATCGAGCGCTCGGCCGGGCAGTTGCTCGCCGAGCCCCTCCAGCAGTTCGGAATAGCCGATGATCGTCGTCAGCGGCGTCCGCAGCTCGTAGGAGACGTTGCCCACGAAGTCCCGCTTGAGCCGCTCAGCCTCTGCCAGGGCGGCGCTGCGGTCGGCGAGGGCCCGCTCGAGGCGGCGCGCGTCGGTGACGTCGGTGAAGGCGATCAGGGTCGCCCCGTCCGGCAGGGGCCGGGACTGGTGGGCCACGATCCGGCCATCCGAGGTGCGGACTTCGCCGGCGGCGGGTGCCCGGGCGGCGGGGTCGGTGTCGGCCACCCGTCCCTTCATCTCGCGCCAGAATCCCTGGTCATGCAGGCGGGGCAGGCAGAGCTCGACCACGCCCTCGAAGTCCATGACCTCGTCCAAGGCCTGGTGGGGAATATTCCAGAACCGCTCGAAGGCCTCGTTGTGCAGCCGAAGGCGGCCGTCCGATCCGAAGACCGCGACGGCGTCGTTCAGCTTGTCGAGTGTGGCCTGCTGAACCTGGATCAGGCTGTTGTACTGGGCCTTGAGACGTAGCTCGCCAGTGATGTCCGAGAAGAGCAGGACGATGCCGCCGAGGGGGTGGGACTGGCGAACCACCCTCAGGGTGCGGCCGTCCGGCAGGCTCCAGAGCTCATCCGGGGCGGAGTCGAGCTGGCTGTAGCGCTCGAGTTCAGCCGCCTTCCAGCGGGCGTAGTCCGCCGTCTCCGGCAGGCGCCGGCGCTGGCGCAGCCGGTCGAGGACCTCGCCATGGGTTGGCCGCTCGGCCAGCCAGGCCGGCTCGAGGCCGAACATCTCGGCGAAGGCGGTATTGTGGAAGTCCAGTCGCCGGGACGGGGTGAATATGGCGACGGAGTCGGCGATGTGGTTCAGGGTTTCGTCGTGGGCCTCGACATTCCGCCGCAGGGCCTCACGCAGTTCCTCGGCCTCGGTGACATCCTCTGTCCAGACGCCGACGCCACCGCCCTCCAGGGGGCGTGCGGTCAGCCTGAGGGCCCGCCGGCGGCCTCCCAGGCTCACCCAACGCACCAGGTCCCGGCTCTGGGCCAGGTTGGCGGCCTCGATGGCCAGGGCGTCGGCGGCGGGATCCAGGTTGAGGCCCTTTTCAGCCGCCAATTCGACGTCGGTGGCACCGACAGCCTCGAGCCAGGCCGAGTTGGCCCAGACCGGTCGTCCGTCGGCGCTGGCGATCCAGGCCGGCCCGCTGCGGGCGTTGAGGAAGGCTGCGAACCGTGGGGAGGGCGGCAGCCCCCGGGCCCCCGCCGCGCCTGCGGAGAGACGGAGCCAGGCCAGGGCCCCGGCGGCACGGCCCTCCACTGTCACGACCCCCGAGGGCCCGCGCACCTCAAAGCCGCAGCTTTCGCCGCGCTCGAACAGGGCCCGGAGGCGCAGGGCGTGGTCGGGGTCGGCCCGCATCAGGGCCGCCACCACGGCCTGGGGTTCCGCGCCAGTGCCCAGGGCAATGGCGCAGGCGGCGAGGCTCTCATCTCCGGAGGCCAGGAAGGCGCGACCATCCTCGACGGCCAGCAGGGCGGAGTCGAAGGCCTCGGCTGAAGCCTGGGCCGCCTCAGCGCCAGCCTTCAGGGTTTCGATCTCGCCCTCCAGGGAGGCGATCTGCTGGTCCGCCTGGCGCCGGACGCCCAATATCCAGGCACCGGAGCATAGCGCCAGAAGGACGGCGCCGGCCGTGGCGGACAGGATCAGGCCATCACCGGTCATGGGCGGGATCACAGCTTTTCGCCCGGCAGGGGCGAATCATTTTGTCACCATAGGCCGAAGCCTGATTCTGGGCGATGATGTGGCCATGGCGATCCTGTTCTACCCCCTGGCGAACGATGGCGAGTCCGCCCTTGGCATGCCCAAGGGCCACGCGGCCCGGGCCCGGGAGGCCGAGGCCCTGGCGGGGGAGGCGGTGGTCTTCACCTCTGAGCGGGTCGGTCCGTCCTGCCCGACCCGGGAAGCGGCCCTTGAACTCCTGGCGCGGCTCAGCGCCGGGGCACCATCGCCGCCCGATCCCGCCGTGGTCCGGGTCGTGGAGGTCTTTGAAGGTGCGCGACCGCCGCCCCCGGCAAGGCCCTTGTCCGAAGGCGAGCGCCGGTGGCCCGCACCGCCGCCACCGCCGCCTACGGTCTGGCGGCTCCAGGTAGATTTCTGGCGTCCCGTCTCCCATGCGCCGGCTCATCTCCAGGCCCAGGCCCGGCATGTCCGCCGCCGCGGGAGTGTGGAAATCTCCGGGGCCGACCTCAACGCCTTCGCCCGGCAGCCCCTGCGACCGGTGCGACCCCAGCAGCCCCTCGACATCGGCCTCTTCGAGGTCCGCGCGCCAGAGGACCCCGACCGGGTGATTGCCGATGAGTGACGAGGGCGGAGCCCCGGGCCTTATTGCCTCCCTCGCCCCCTCCCTTGATGATATCGCCCGGCTGGCAGAGGCGGCCTTTGTCGAACTCCCGGAGGCCTTCCGCCGGCTGGCGGGGGCGGTGCTCTTCCGGGTGGATGACTTTCCGGATGAGGAGGTCCTGGACGCCCTGGGCATCCAGGATCCCTTCGAGCTCACGGGCCTCTACCAGGGTGTGGACCTCGCCCAGCGGTCGATCCTGGGTCCCGCGCCAGAGTCGTCGTGGATCTTCCTCTTCCGGCGTCCCCTGCTCGACGAGTGGGCCGAGCGGGGAGACGTCACCCTTGCCGAACTCGTAAGCCACGTCCTGGTCCATGAGATCGGCCATCACTTCGGACTGTCCGACGAACAGATCGACCGCATCGAGGCGCGGTGACGGCGGGTATCTTCTCCACCCTGCGGATTCCGGTTAAAGGGGCCCCATGAAAGGCTCCCAACCCTTCCAGTGCCTTCGCGGTGCCCTGATTGTGGTCGCCGTATGCTCCGGACCCGCACCCGCCCTTGCAGTCGACATCCATCCGCCGACCCAGAAGGTCGAGGTCGGGCGCATTGCCGGGCGCTGGTACGAGGTCGCCCGTCTTCCCAACAAGATCCAGAAGGACTGCCAGGGCGGGACCTCTGACTGGTCGCGCACCGCCACGGGCTATTCCGTCATCCAGACCTGCCACCGCGGGACGCTCGCCTCGCCGCCCACCCAGTGGAAGGCCCAGGCCAGGATCTCCAATCCCCCCACCGATGGGCGGATCCGCCTGAGTTATTTCGGTGGCATCCTGAACGTGGAGTACTGGGTCCTTGAGAGCCGGGCCGACCAGGGCTGGCTGCTTCTGGGCACTCCGAACGGCCGCTTCCTCTGGCTCGTGGCCCAGAAGCCTGTCCTGAGCGCAGCGGCCCGGAACCATGCCATCAGCCGTATCCGCCAGCTTGGCTATGACGTCGCCGCCCTTGAATTTCCCCTCCCAGCCCATCACTGATCCCGCCGCAGCGACGCGGCCAGAGGTCACTGCGGCGGTGACCCGGGGTGCCGTGCGCGCCCTCAGGGGCCTGGGGTATGTCGCCCTCGCCGAGGTCACCCTGCCCAATGCGCGCCGGGCGGACCTGATGGCGATTTCCCCGCGCGGGGAACTGTTCATTGTCGAGGTCAAGTCGTCGATCGAGGACTACCGGGTGGACCGGAAGTGGAGGGACTACCTGGACTTCTGCGACCGTTTCGCCTTCGCCGTAGCGCCGGAATTCCCCCAGCACGTCCTGCCTGACGACCCGGGCCTGCTGGTCTGCGACGGATTTGGCGGCGTCCTGGTCCGCGAGGCGCCGCTCTCCCCCCTCGCCGGGGGCCGGCGCAAGGCCCTGACCATTGCCTTCGCCCGCCTGGCCGCCCTGCGCGCCGGGGGCGTGCTGGCCGTCAATCTCGAGATCTGAGGCCGAGGTCTCAGTTAGCTGATTTAGCGGGGCGCCCGCTTGGCCAGGATCCGCTGCAGGGTCCGCCGGTGAAGCCCCAGCCGGCGCGCCGTCTCCGAGACATTGCGGCCACAGAACTCGTAGACCCTGTTGATGTGTTCCCAGCGCGCCCGGTCGGCGGTCATCGGCCGCAGGACCAGGCCGGCAGGCGGCGCCTGCCCCAGCAGGGCCGAGGTCAGGTCGTCCAGATCTGCCGGCTTTGTCAGGTAGTCAGCCGCCCCAAGCCGGATGGCGGGGACGGCGCTCGCAATGGCGCCGAAGGCGGTGAGCACCACCGCCCGGGCGTCAGGCCGCCGGCCAAGAAGGAGCTCGATCAGGGACAGTCCGGTTCCGTCTACAAGCCGCATTTCCAGCACGGCGAAGCCGGGTGCATGCGCCTCAATGAGGGTCGACGCCTCGGCCAGGCTGCCCGCGCAGGTCACCTGGAAGCCGCGCGCCTCCAGCCCCCTGGCCGTACGCAGGGCGTGAAGCGCGTCGTCGTCCACCAGGAGAAGCTCGCCGAGGACCTCCAGAGGCTCGGCTTCTGCCGTATCGGTCGCACTGGTGTCGGGAGTACTCATGAGCGTCGCTCGCAGGACCAGACCTTAGGGAATCCTCGCAATTCGCCTTCCCTGGCGCAAGTCGCCTCATGCTGCCAGATCCTGTTCCGATAAGTGGGAACCGGCTCTCAGTGCTGGAACCGTTGGGGCTTTCCTTGTAGTCCGGCGGTTCCTCCTGAGGACGGAAGGCCCGGCATGTCTCTGAAGTGGATCCTGCGCGGGATGGTCGCCATCCTCGCCGTGGCGGCAGTGGCCCTCGTGGCGGTGCAGATCGGTGCGCGTCGGCCACCGCCGTCCGCGGTGGCGCAGGGAGGGCCAGGCGGTCCTTTCAGCCTGGTGGATACCTCTGGCAGGCCCTTCACCCAGGAAGACCTCAAGGGCCGCTGGAACATCATCTTCTTCGGCTTCACCTTCTGTCCGGACGTCTGCCCCACGACCCTGGATACCCTGGGGCGGACCCTCGACCTCTTGGGCAGGGACAAGGACAAGGTCAGGATCATCTTCGTCTCGGTGGACCCCGGGCGCGATACTCCGGAGAAGTTGGGCGCCTACCTCGCGAATCCGGCCTACCCCAAGGGGGTCGTCGGCCTGACCGGGACGCCCGAACAGGTCGCGGTCGTCGCCCGTGCCTACAAGGTTTTCTACCAGAAGGAAGGCGAGGGCGACGCCTACCTGATCAACCATTCCTCGATCAGCTACCTCATGGATCCGTCCGGGCAGTTCGCCCGGGTCCTGCCCTACGGTATGTCGCCCGAGGACCTCGCCGGCCAGATCCGCGATGCCATTAAGCGGGGTTAGGGAAGCAAGGCTGGACATCCGCGCCGCATAGGCGTGTTATGCTGCGGTGCAACATTAAGGGTTGGCCATGCTCTATACCCTATACGAAGGCGGTTACTATGCTGCCGCGCCGCTCCGGTCGGCCGCTCGCGCCACCCGGGCCTACTGGAACTCGCCGCTCAACCCCGCCCGGGAGACCCCTGTGGGGCGTCGGCTCTTCGCGTCCGCGGACCTCTTCTCCAACCTTACCCGCCGCTATGGCCGGCCCGAGTGGGGGATCGACAGCGTCCGGATCGGCGAGGTCGACGTCCAGGTCCGCCAGGTGCAGGTCTGGGCCGACCCCTGGGTCCGCTTGACCCACTTCGCCCGCGATCCCCTGGATCTTCGCCGCGCTGGACGGACGGCGGCCGAGCCTGCGGTGCTGATCGTGGCGCCGCTCTCCGGCCACTATGCGACCCTGCTCCGGGATACGGTCCAGACCTTCCTGCGGGACCATGAGGTCTACATCACCGAATGGTCGAACGCGCGGGACGTTCCGCTCCTGGAGGGCCGGTTCGACTTCCACGACTACCTCGATCATATCAGGACCCTGCTCCGCCGGCTTGGGCCCCGCTGCCACGTGGTCGCCGTCTGCCAGCCGGGACCGGCTGTCCTGGCTGCCGCCGCGCTCATGTCCGAGGACGGAGAGGACGCCCGTCCGGCGTCCATGACCTTCATGGGATCTCCCCTCGACGCCCGGTTCTCGCCGACGGTGACCAACAAGCTCGCCGAGGAGCGCCCCTTCGCCTGGTTCAAGTCGAACATGATCAGCACCGTGCCCATGCCCTTTGCGGGGGCGGGCCGCAGGGTCTATCCGGGCTTCGTCCAGCTTTACTCTTTCATGTCGATGAATATGGATCGTCACCAGGACGCCCACCTTAAGTACCTTCAGGATTTGATGGATGGTGACGGGGACTCCGCCGACAAGCACCTGGAGTTCTACGACGAATACCTCTCGGTCCTAGACCTGACCGAGGAATTCTACCTCCAGACAGTCGACATCGTCTTCCAGAAGTACCTCCTGCCCCGGGGTGAACTTGTGCATGACGGTCGGGCTGTCCAGCCCTCTGCCATCACCGACATCGGCCTCCTTACAGTCGAAGGGGAGCTCGACGACATTTCCGGCATCGGCCAGACCCAGGCCGCCCACGCCATGTGCTCGGGCCTGCCTGATGACCTGCACGCGGACTATATCCAGCCGCATGTGGGGCATTATGGGGTCTTCAACGGCCGGCGCTTCCGTGAAGAGATCTATCCCCGGGTGGCAGCCTTCATCGCCCGGCAGGAAGCCCGGGTCACCGGTTCGGCGGGCTGAGGCGACCGGGGATGTTCCGCTTCGGGCGCTCGTCTGCCGACGGCGACCTCATCGAGGTGGAGGGCCTGCCCGTTCGGTTACGGGTCAACCCGCGGTCCCGGCGCATCGCCCTTCGCCTCGACCGGGCCCGGGGAGAGGTCATCGCCACCGCGCCAGACCTGCGGGGCCTCGCCGAGGCCGCACGCTTCGCCCGTAGCCGGGCGGACTGGATCCGGACGCGCCTGGCATCGACACCCTCGCCGTCGCCCCTCGTCCCGGGCGTCGAGCTCTCTGTCTTCGGTCGGACCTGCCGGCTGATGGCGGCGGAAGGCCGTACGCGCCTCGTCGACGCCGCCGACGGCGCCCTGGAGCTCCACGCTTCAGGAGATGGAGAGGTCTTCGCCCGCGCGGTGGTGCGCACCCTGAAGCGTGAGGCCCTGACCGGCTTCCGGTCGCTGACCGCCAGGCACTGCGAAGCCCTGGGGGCGCCGCTTCCTACGGTCTCCGTCAACGACGCCCGCACCCGCTGGGGGTCCTGCTCCCCGGCGCGGGGGGCGTCGCCGCCTTCGGTCCGTTACGTCTGGCGCCTGGCCCTCGCGCCGGCGCCGGTGGCCGACTACGTCGCGGCGCATGAATGCGCCCACATACTCCAGCCCAATCACGGGCCAGCCTTCTGGGCCCTGGTCCGGAACCTGGTCGGTGATCCTGCGCCGCACCGGGAGTGGCTGAGGCGCGAGGGGCCTCAGCTTCACGCCCTCGGGGCCCCCGGGTCCGGCGTCGTGGCTGCGGGTGCGGCCTGTGGGGACGGCGGGACCGGCGCCTGAACCGGGGCTTGTCCCGGGGCCGGGGCCAGTTCCGCGCCGGGCCTGGCAGGGGGCGAGACCGGGGCGTCCAGAAGGTCCCCGATGGGGTCTCCCCTGGCGGCAGGCGGTGCCAGCCCCCCCGGGATGGGCTCGGCCCTGAGCCTTGGCAGTGTCCGCGACATGAAGCCCTGCCAGACCCCTGCGGGCGCGCCCCCCCCTGTGACCTTGCGCATGGAGGTGTTGTCATCCCGGCCGAGCCAGACCGCGGCGACAAAGCCGCCGGTGTAGCCGACAAACCAGGCGTCCCTGTAGTCGCTGGTCGTGCCGGTCTTACCCGCCAGATCGTATCCGGCAACCCGGGCCCGGGTCCCTGTTCCGGCGGAGATGACCTGGCGCAGCATCTGGTTCATCTGCGGCAGGGCGGGCGAGCCGATGACCTGGGTGCGCGCTGGCCGGGCCACCGAGCGGTCATAGAGCACCTTGCCCCCTGCGGTCCGCACCCGCTCGATCGCCCAGGCGGGTGCCAGGAAGCCGCCATTGGCGAAGGGCGCATAGGCTTGTGCCATCTCAAGGGGGCTGACCTCGACGGCACCCAGGGCCATGGAGGGGTCGAGCTGGATCGGCGAACGGATCCCGAGGCGGCGTGCAGTGGCTGCCACATTCCCGGTCCCAACCTCGTTGGCGAGCCTGGCCGCGACGGTGTTCACGGACTGGGCGAGGGCGGTCTGGAGCGTGATCGGGCCCAGGAAGGTCCCGGCGTAGTTCTTGGGCTCCCAGGAGCCTATGCGGATGGCCTCGTCGACCACCGGCGTCTCGGGCGTCCGGCCGCGCTCGATGGCGGTGAGGTAGACGAAGGGCTTGAAGGCCGATCCCGCCTGCCGCCGGGCCATGGCGGCGCGGTCGAACTGGCTGTCCTCGTAGTCGATTCCGCCCACATAGGCGCGGACCCGGCCCTCGCCGTCGAGCGCCACAAGGGCGCCCTGCTGCACGCCCTGGCCCCGGGCTCCGGCGATGCCCGAAGCCAAGGCCTGCTCGGCTGAAATCTGTATCGGCAGATCCAGGGTCGTCTCCACGACGAGGTCCTCTGTCGGCTCACCGACAAGCCTTCGGACCTGGTCGTCTACCCAGTCCGTGAAGTACTGGGCCCGCTGGCTCGCCAGGGTGGGATTCACCCGTACTGGTATCCGGATGGCTTCCGCCCTCTGCTGGGGCGTGATGGCGCGGGAGCGCACCATCTCGTCGAGCACCACCGTCGCCCGACGGGCCGCGCGGTCCGCCGACGAGACCGGGCTGTAGCGGGAGGGCCCCTTCATCATGCCGGCCAGGAGGGCGCTCTCGCCGAGGGTCAGCTGTTCGGCGGGCTTGCCGAAATAGCGCTGGGAGGCCGCCTCGATCCCGTAGGCTCCGGCGCCGAAATAGACCCGGTTCAGGTAGAGGGCGAGGATCTCTTTCTTGGTGAACTTCGTCTCCAGCCAGACGGCCAGCACCAGCTCCTGTGCCTTGCGGCGATAGGTCTGGTCCATGGTCAGGAAGAGGTTCCTGGCCAGCTGCTGGGTGATGGTCGATCCGCCCCGGAGGGGACCGCCCCTGTGGGTCAGGTTGTACACCTGGCTCCGGGCAATGCCCCAGGGGTTGAAACCGTAGTGCCAGTAGAACCAGCGGTCCTCGATGGCGACGAAGGCGGCGGGCACGTAGGGCGGCAGCTTCTCCAGGTCGACGGGAGGCGCGTACTGGCTTCCCCGCACGGAGACCAGGGAGCCTGACCGGTCCAGGTAGGAGACCGAAGGCTGCCGGCGAGGGGCGCTCAGGCTTGAGGTGTCGGGCAGGTCGGAGGCGAAGACCGCGAGGAAGGCCAGGGCGAAGATGAGGCCCCAGACGCACAGTACGGCGCTCCAGTAGACGAGACCCTGGAGGAAGGATCGCCTCCGCCGGGGTGGCCCCTCTCTGGAGTCGGATCTGGCCATGGCCGTGGGTCTCCGGACCGGTCTGCGCCCCCCGCGCCGAGCCGCCTGAGGCATACATCAGGCCAGTGACTCGCGCGACTGGATTGCGCCGGTCGCCCGAAAGCCCCTTTTCATCCCCGCCGGGCCTTGGCATGAGGCCCGGCCATGAGACAGGACGTCACCCAGGTCACACCCGTGCCGCCCGATCCCGCAGGGGTCGCCGCCATCATTCAGGCACGGCTATCGGAACTCGCAGGAAGCGGGCTTCGCGCCGTTTCCCTTTCCCTCGACTTCGGGCCTGCCTGGGGATCGGCGCAGGCGGGCGAACTCGAGGCGTGGGTCGACCGCCGCACCCGGAGCCTGGCCTTTGTGAGGGCCCGCCTGTTGGCCTCCGACGGTCGCATGATCGCCGTCGGCTCCGGCGTCTTCAGCCTTCCCGCAGCGTGATGGGGGTTCGGCCTTGCGCCTTCGGTTGCGGCGCCGAAGGCCACATGATAACAGACGCGCGGCTACCAGCTGGGGGTCCTGAAAGGGACCTGCGGCGTATGTGCTTTTCCAAGCGCTTTTAAGCCTTTAGCTGTCGGAACCCTCTTCCGACGTCTGTGACACACGCATCGGGCGGGCGGAGCAAGTGGCGGACGATTCCAGGACTTCAGATGTGGGCGACCGTTACGCCCGGGCCCTGTTCGATCTTGCGAACGAAACCGGGACCCTTCCGGCGGTCGCGGCCGACATCGCGGCCCTGCGCCGGATGCGCGCGGACTCGGCTGACCTGAGGTCCCTTCTGGCGTCACCCGCCTTCACCGCCGCGGACAAGGCCAGGGCCCTGGCCGCCCTCGCTGACAAGGCGGAGCTCTCAGAGACCACGCAGAAGTTCCTCGGCCTCCTGGCGGGTAATGGCCGCGCCGCCGCCCTGCCTGACGCTGTCGCCGCCTTCGAGGCCCTGCATGCTGACGCCCGGGGCGTCGTCGCCGCCGTGGTTACGACTGCCGCCCCGATGACTGCCGCCCAATCCAAGGGCGTCGCCGAGGCGCTCCGGGCCGCCCTCGGCAAGGCCCCCGAGATCGAGACCCGGGTCGATCCTGCCCTTCTCGGCGGCATCCGCGTCCGGGTCGGTTCCAAACTCTTCGACGCTTCGCTTCGCTCGAAGCTCGATTCCCTCAAGTTCGCCCTCAAGAGAGCGTAAGCCATGGATATCCGCGCCGCCGAAATCTCGGCCATTCTGAAGTCCCAGATCGCCAACTTCGGCCAGGACGCCGACGTGTCCGATGTCGGGCAGGTCCTGTCCGTCGGGGACGGCATCGCCCGGGTCTTCGGCCTGGATAATGTCCAGTCCGGCGAAATGGTCGAGTTCACGAAGGCGGGGGTGAAGGGCATGGCCCTGAACCTCGAGCGCGACAATGTCGGGGTCGTGATCTTCGGCGAGGACCGGGCCATCGCCGAGGGCGACGAGGTCCGCCGCCTCTCCGAGATCGTGGACGTGCCGGTGGGCCGGGGCCTGCTAGGCCGGGTCGTCAACCCCCTGGGCGAGCCCATCGACGGCAAGGGCCCGATCAAGAACGTGGCCGAGCGCCGCAGGGTGGACGTGAAGGCGCCGGGCATCATTCCGCGGAAGTCCGTGCATGAGCCCGTGCAAACCGGCCTGAAGGCCATCGACACCCTGATCCCGGTCGGTCGCGGTCAGCGCGAATTGATCATTGGAGACCGGCAGACCGGCAAGACCGCCGTGGCTATCGACGCCATCCTGAACCAGAAGTCGATCAATGCTGGCGATGACGAGAGCGCCAAGCTTTACTGCATCTATGTCGCCATCGGCCAGAAGCGCTCGACCGTCGCCCAGATCGTCAAGACCCTGGAAGAGCGCGGTGCCCTTGAATACACCATCGTCGTCGCCGCGACGGCGTCCGAGCCGGCCCCGCTGCAGTTCCTGGCCCCCTTCGCCGGCTGCGCCATGGGCGAGTGGTTCCGGGACAACGGCATGCACGCCGTCATCATCTATGACGACCTGTCCAAGCAGGCCGTCGCCTATCGCCAGATGTCCCTGCTACTGCGCCGCCCGCCGGGCCGGGAAGCCTATCCGGGCGACGTCTTCTACCTGCATTCCCGCCTGCTCGAGCGCGCCGCCAAGCTCAATGAAGAAAATGGCTCCGGCTCCCTGACCGCCCTGCCGATCATCGAGACCCAGGCCAACGACGTGTCGGCCTACATCCCGACCAACGTGATCTCCATCACCGACGGCCAGATCTTCCTGGAAACCGATCTGTTCTTCCAGGGCATCCGCCCCGCCGTGAACGTCGGCATCAGCGTGAGCCGGGTGGGTTCCTCCGCCCAGATCAAGGCCATGAAGACCGCCGCCGGCCCCATCAAGGGCGAACTGGCCCAGTATCGGGAACTGGCCGCCTTCGCCAAGTTCGGCTCTGACCTCGACGCGACAACCCAGCGCCAGCTGGCGCGCGGCGAACGCCTCACCGAGCTTCTGAAGCAGCCCCAGTATTCGCCGCAGACCGTCGAAGAGCAGGTTGCGGTCATTTACGCCGGCACCCGCGGCTATCTCGACGGCATTCCGACCGCCCAGGTCGGCCGTTATGAAGCCGAACTGCTTTCCTTCCTGCACGGCAAGCACCAGGCGATCCTGGATGCCATCCGTACTGAGAAGGCACTCAGCGGTCCCCTCGAAGACCAGCTGAAGAGCGCCCTTGCAGCCTTCACCTCGACCTTCGCCTAAAGAAACGGCGGAGTTTTCAGGAGATGGCCAGCCTCAAGGAGATGCGCAATCGGATCAAGAGCGTGGAATCCACGCAAAAGATCACGAAAGCACTGCAAATGGTCGCCGCCGCCAAGCTGCGACGCGCCCAACAGGCCGCTCAGAGCGCTCGCCCCTATGCCGAGCGCATGGCTTCCGTCATCGCCAATCTGGCGGCGGGCGTGTCTGGCGACGGGGCACCCAAGCTCCTCGTCGGCACCGGCCAGGACTTAAAACAACTGGTTATCGTCGCCACCTCTGACCGCGGTCTTGCAGGCGGTTTCAATTCCTCCATCGTCCGCATGGCCCGGGAACGGATCTCCACCCTCATTGCCGAGGGCAAGGATGTGAGGATCATCACCCTGGGCAAGAAGGCGCGGGATCAGCTGAAGCGCCTCTATGGCGATCGGTTCGTGGAAAGCTTCGAGGTGGGGGCGAGCCCCTCCCTGGCGGTCGCTGAAGCCGTCGGCCAGAAGGTCGCCGCCATGTTTGAGGCGGGTGAGGTTGATGTGGTCTCCCTGGCCTATTCCAAGTTCAAGTCCGTCGTTATCCAGACCCCGACCTTCCAGCAGATGATACCTGCCCAGGTCACCGGATCCGGTGTCGTCGATCTTCAGGGCGCCAGTTATGAATACGAGCCGGACGCAGAGGACATTCTCGAAACCCTCCTGCCGCGCAACCTCAACGTCCAGGTCCTGTCGGCCATGCTGGAAAATCAGGCCGGCTTCTTCGCCGCCCAGATGACCGCCATGGACAATGCCACCCGTGCTGCCGGCGACATGATCGCCGCCCTTAACCTGCTGAAAAACCGTACCCGCCAGGCGCAGATCACCAAGGAGCTGATCGAGATCATCTCCGGCGCCGAGGCGCTCTAACCTAGAGAGTCCGAAACCATGGTTACGACCCCCAGGGCCCCTGCGAAGACGGCCACCGCCACGAAGGCTCCCGCCAAGGCCGCTGCGCCAAGGCCGGCAAAGGCACCTGCCGCTCCGAAGGCCGCTGCCCCGAAGTCCGCCGTCGCGAACGGACGGATTGTCCAGGTCATTGGCGCTGTCGTGGACGTTGAGTTCGTCGGTCACCTGCCGGCGATCCTGAACGCCCTGGAGACCTCCAATACCGACCAGCGGACCGGCAAGCCCTTCCGCCTGGTTCTGGAAGTCGCCCAGCACCTGGGTGAGAACACGGTCCGCACCATCGCCATGGATACGACCGAGGGCCTGACCCGCGGTCAGGACGTGGTCGATACCGGTGCCGGCATCACCGTTCCGGTGGGCCCGGCCACCCTGGGCCGCATCATGAACGTGATTGGCGACCCGATCGACGAAGCCGGTCCGATCGCCACCACCTTCACCAGCCCGATCCACCGGGAAGCTCCGTCCTTCGCCGAACAATCCACCTCTGCCGAAATCCTGGTGACGGGGATCAAGGTCGTCGACCTGCTCTGCCCCTACACCAAGGGCGGCAAGATCGGCCTGTTCGGCGGCGCGGGCGTGGGCAAGACCGTGACCATGCAGGAACTGATCAACAACATCGCCAAGGCTTACGGCGGTTATTCGGTTCTGGCCGGCGTGGGTGAACGCACTCGCGAAGGCAACGACCTCTATCACGAGATGATCGAGTCCAACGTGAACGTCGATCCCCGCAAGCATGGCGGTTCGACCGAAGGGTCCAAGTGCACCCTGGTCTACGGCCAGATGAACGAGCCCCCCGGCGCCCGGGCCCGGGTCGCCCTGACGGGCCTCGCCCAGGCTGAGTACTTCCGCGACCAGGAGGGTAAGGACGTCCTCCTGTTCATCGACAACATCTTCCGCTTCACCCAGGCGGGCTCCGAAGTGTCGGCACTCCTGGGCCGCATCCCCTCGGCCGTGGGCTACCAGCCCACCCTGGCTACCGAGATGGGCAACCTTCAGGAGCGGATCACCTCGACCAACAAGGGTTCGATCACCTCGGTCCAGGCCATCTACGTGCCTGCCGACGACCTGACCGACCCCGCGCCAGCCACCTCCTTCGCCCACCTGGACGCCACCACGGTGCTCAGCCGCGACATCGCCGCCCAGGCCATCTTCCCCGCCGTGGACCCGCTGGACTCCACCTCGCGGATCATGGACCCCCTGGTGATCGGCGAAGAGCACTACCTTGTGGCGCGGCGGGTCCAGGAGACCCTGCAGCAGTACAAGGCCCTGAAGGACATCATCGCCATCCTCGGCATGGATGAGCTGTCCGAAGAGGACAAGCTGACGGTCTCCCGCGCGCGGAAGATCCAGAAGTTCCTGTCCCAGCCCTTCCACGTGGCCGAGCAGTTCACGAACATGCCCGGCATATTCGTGAGCCTCGAGGACACCATCCGCTCCTTCAAGGCCCTGGTAGACGGCGAGTACGACCACCTCCCCGAGGCCGCCTTCTACAATGTCGGCACCATCGAGGACGCCGTGGCCAAGGCCGAGCAACTGGCCTCGGAAGCCTGATCGGCATGGCGGGCAAGCTGCAATTTTCGCTGGTGTCTCCGGAGCGTGAGCTCTTTTCCGGAGAGGTCGACCAGGTGGACGCACCGGGCTCGGAAGGCGACTTCGGTGTCTTGCCCGGGCATACGCCCTTCATGACCACCCTGCGGGAGGGGCAGATTCGCCTCTACAGGGGCGGACAAGTCACGACATTCGAGGTGCGCGGCGGCTTTGCCGACGTCACCCCGGCAGGTCTTACCGTACTGGCGGAGTCTGCAGTCGAGGTCTAGCCAGGCGTCACGATCCAGACAAAATGGTCTGACAAACCTGAACCGTCAGGTTTGAGCGACCGAGGATACGAGTCGAGGAAACAATATGCGCAACGTCGTCATGACCCTCGTCGCCGCTTCGGCGATCGCCCTTCCGGCCCTGGCCCAGGCCATTCCGGCTCCGCCAGTGCCTGCGGCCCCTCCGGCTGTCGCCCTCCCGGCGGCTCCGGTCGCCGCCGCTCCGGCCGCCGCGCCCGCGGTCGTGGAGACCCTTCCCACCGATGGGGAGATCGGCCAGATCCTCAATGTGATCCAGACGGTCTGCGTGCCCCTCGTGCGGGGCGGCCAACTGGCCAAGCTCGCCACTCCGGCCGCCGGCTTCAAGCGCAACAAGAAGGAAGGCGGCTTCACCCAGACCCTCGTGGCCAAGCCCTATACCCTGACGGTGTATGAACCCGGCTCGAACAAGGAAGTCTGCCGCGTGGGCATCAACTACACGAGCGGCGGCGAGAAGCCGATTCTCCTGGGCCTCGACAAGTTCGCCTACCTGAACCAGCCGCGCCTGCGTCTCCAGCGCGAGAACAACTACATCCCGCCGACCGACTTCATGCGGGTCACGAGCTCCTGGGAGTACTTCACCGACAAGGAGTCTACGGGCCTGGTCTTCGTCCAGCTCAAGAAGCCGGATGGAACCGAGGTCAACCCCAAGTGGGGGATGGGTGAAATCCTCTA
>NZ_JBAXIM010000011.1:0-28860 GCF_037138395.1 Phenylobacterium sp. | reverse complement strand
ACCGCAAAGCCGGCGAAGACGAAGCCCGCGAGGGCGTAGACCTGGGTCAGGCCGATCATGACCGGCCCCTGCCCCGCCCAAAGCCCAGGATCCGCACGCCATGGACCCCAAAGGCGGCGATGGCTGTGGGAATGGCCCAGACCGACAGGTGCAGGGGCTCAACCGTAATCCCGTTCTGCTCCAGGAAACCGACCATCAGGAGGATGGAGCCGATCGCCAGAAAGATGTCCTCGCCAAAGAACAGGCCGATATTGTCGGTCGCCGCCGCGAAGGCCCGCACCCTCTGGGCCTCGGCGGGGGCGACCTCGGCGACGCCCATCTCCACCGCCCGGGCGGCCTCGGCCATGGGGGCGATGATCGGGCGGATGGTCTGGGTCTGGCCGGCGATGGAGGTCAGGCCGAGGGCCGAGGTCGCCTGCCGGAAGAGGAGGTAGGACAGCATCAGCCGGGCGAAGGTCACCGACCTCAGCCGCCCGATCAGGCCGCGCGCAGCCTCCTGCAGCCCGGACCGTTCCAGGACGCCGATGACCGGCAGGATCAGCCAGGCCGCGCTGACATAGCGGTTTTCGTTGAAGGCCTTGCCGAAGGCAGCCAGGACCTCGAGGGGCGACAGTCCGGCGGCCAGGCCCGTGGCCAGGGCCGAGGCCAGGACGACCAGAAGGGGGTTCAGGCCCACGGCAAAGCCGGCCACTACCAGCAGAACGCCCAGAAGCACCAGCATGGGTCCCGCCCCCTTCCCTCGCGCCCACTGTAGACCCGAGTCGCCTGTCGGGTCGCGGGGGTCCCTTGCGCGGGCCCCGCCCCGGTCTATTGATGGGTAGGGCAGTATGGGAGGCCGCCATGGCCACGGCGATTCTTCAGGCGCGGATGAGTTCCAGCCGCCTGCCGGGCAAGGTCCTCAGGCCCCTCCTGGGACAGCCCATGATCCTGCGGCAGATCGAACGCCTGCGCCGCTGCCAGCGGCTCGAGCGGATTGTCGTGGCCACCAGCGAAGCCCCGTCCGACGACATCCTGGTCGAGGTCCTGGCCGAGGCCGGGGTCGAGACCGCCCGCGGCCCCCTTGAGGACGTCCTGGGCCGCTTCATCCAGGTGATGGACACCCTGGGCCTGGAGGGCGACCTGGTGCGGCTGACCGCCGATTGCCCTCTGGCGGACCCGGTGGTGATCGACGCCGGCGTCGAAATGAGGACGCAGGGCGGGTTCGACTATGTCTCGAACGGTCAGGTGCGCACCTGGCCCCGAGGGCTGGACGTCGAGGTCTTCACCTCACAGGCCCTGAGGCGGGCGCACGCCGAGGCGAGGTCGGCCTATGACCGGGAGCATGTGACCCCCTGGCTCTATGGCCCCGGCTCACCCTTCCGCCGGGGCGACCTGGTCCAGGACCGGGATGACAGCGCCCTGCGTTGGACGGTGGACCTGCCCGAGGACTTCAGCTTCGTGGAGCGGGTCTATGCCGCACTCTACCCCGCCAATGCGGCCTTCACCTCGGCGGAGATCCTGGCCCTGCCTTTTTCGCGCCGGGAGACCGACGTCTGAGGCAATTCAGGCGGGGGCGCCGCCCTCGACCATGGACCAGTCCAGGGGCTCGCCGAAGGGAATGTCCCGGGTCGCCCTTTGGCCCACCACGGCGTCGAGGTGCTTGGGGGGCAGGCCCTGGCCAGGCCGGACCGATCGCACATTCGCCGCCGAGAAGGCCTCGCCCTTGCGGACTGGCGCGCTGACATAGAGGGACCGGCGCATGCTGGCGCTCCCCGCCTCGGCCTCGCCGGGGCCATAGGCGATATGGCCCAGGGCCTCCCAGGCGCCCCGGCAGCTGCGGACGAGGTCGGCCAGTTCGGCAGGTTCCAGGGAGAAGGCGGAATCGACCCCGCCCGCGGCCCGGCTGAGGGTGAAGTGCTTCTCGATGAAGACCGCCCCCAGGGCCACCGCAGCCACGGAGGCCGCCGTTCCGAGGGTATGGTCGGACAGGCCGGTCATCACCCCGAAGCGCTTAGCCATGTCTGCCAGGGTGGCCAGGTTCATGCTCGACATGGGCGCTGGGTAGGCGCTCGTGCAGTGCAGGACGATCAGGTCCTTGGCCCCCGCCCCGCGGGCGGCCTCCACTGCTTCGGCGATCTCGACCTCGGACGCCATGCCTGTCGACATGACCAGGGGCCGGCCGGTCGCGGCGCACCGGCGGATCAGGGGCAGGTCCACCAGCTCAAAGGAGGCGATCTTGTAGGCGGGAGCGCCGAGGTCCTCGAGCAGGTCAACGGCCGTGAAGTCGAAGGGCGAGGAGAACAGGGTCACACCCACCCTGCGGGCCTGCTCGAACAGGGGCGCGTGCCAGTCCCAAGGCGTGTGGGCCTCGGCATAGAGCTCGTGGAGGCGACGGCCATCCCAAAGGCCGCCCTGGATGCGGAAACCGGGCCCGTCATGGTCGAGAGTGATGGTGTCGGCGGTGTAGGTCTGGATCTTGACGGCGTCGGCACCCGCCTCGGCCGCCGCCGTGATCAGGTCCAGGGCGCGCTGGATATCGCCATTATGGTTGCCCGACATCTCGGCCACCACATAGGGCGGCTGGCCGGGCCCGATGGGCCTGCCGGCGATGTGGGCCAGTGTCTGGCTCATCGGATCACCCCGGGGGTTCTGCACGCGAATCGCCCGACGAATATGGGGCTCAGGCCGTCCCGGGACCAGCCTGTCAGGCGTCTGGGGGTTCCGAGGGCGCACCCTCGAAGCGGAAGGCGTCCCCGTCCCTGCGGACAAGACCCGCCGTCGGCGCCGCAAAGTGGGTGCCGATGACCAGGACCGGCTGCTCCGCTGTGCTCTCAAAGATGCTGCGGCGCATGACGGCCGAGGCCACGGGGTCACTGTCGGAGGGCGACGACCACTCCGGATGCGCAAGCTGGCAGGGATGGTGGACCATGTCGCCGGTGATCAGGCCCACCTCGCCGGCAGACTCGATCCGGACGCTGACATGGCCGGGCGTGTGGCCGGGGGTCGGGACCAGCCGGATTTCGGGGGAAATAACGTGATCCATCTCGACCAGGTCGACCAGCCCAGCATCAAAGACCGGGCGGATGGAGTCGGACAGGATGACCTGCTGCTCGTCGTCGCCGTCGGCGCTCCAGTGATCGTATTCCTGGCGACCGATCAGGTAACGGGCCTTGGGGAAGGTCGGGACCCAACGATCGCCCTCGCGCATCGTGTTCCAGCCGACATGGTCCACATGCAGGTGGGTGCAGACCACGGCGTCGACGCTGTCCCGGGCCCAGCCTGTCGCTTCGAAGGCCTGGAGGAAGCCGGTGGACAGGGACTGCCCCCCGACCAGGCGGCGGGGCCGGTCATTACCGATGCAGGTGTCCACAACCAGGCGAAGGCCGGGTGCCTCGACCAGGAGGGCGTGGATGGACAGGCGAAGGTGGCCCTCTGGCGTCACATAGTGTGGCGCAAGCCAGGGGATGGCCGCCAGGGCCTCGGGAGTGGCCTCCTTCAGGAAGGCTCGCTTGGGGTTGTAGGGAACCGGTATCTCCATCTCGACGACACGGGTCACCGTCACGTCGCCAATCCGCCAGCTGAGCATGTCCGCCCTCCCCGTCTTCGACCCCGACTAGCGCAGGCCCGCGTTGATCTGATCGAGCGCCGACTGTCCCGGCACCAGCTCGGCGTCAGACAGGCTGTTCAGCGGACGGTCGGTGGTGCCCAGGGCGCCGTGCAGGTCGCCGGGCTCCGGGTTGACGTACAAGAGGCCGGTCACGATCTCCCCCGCGGCCTGGCGCTCGGCCAGGTAGGACAGGGCCGCGATCCGGTCGGTGGGATCGTAATGCGCGGACAGCTTGTGCAGGGACAGGACGGAACCGTCGTGCTGGGTCACCGAGATGGTCGTCCCGGGCTCGTAGTCGACCTCGATGGGCTTGCGGTCAGAAATCAAGTCGAGCCGGTTCACGGCCTCGTTGTGCTCCCGGACATAGTCGTAGCTCTTGGTCGAGCCCGCGTGGTTGTTGAACTGGACGCAGGGGCTGAGGGTGTCGATGAAGGCCGGGCCGGGATGGCGGATGGCGGCCTTGATCAGGGGTACCAGCTGGGCCTTGTCACCCGAGAAGGACCTGCCCACGAAGGTCGCACCCAGCTGAAGGGCGAGGCTGACCATGTCGATGGCGGAGTCATGATTGACCACCCCGCGCTTGGACTTGGACCCGCGGTCTGAGGTGGCCGAGAACTGGCCCTTGGTCAGTCCGTACACGCCATTGTTCTCGACGATGTAGGTCATGTTCACGCCACGCCGGATGGCGTGGGCAAACTGGCCGAGGCCGATGGAGGCGGAGTCGCCGTCGCCGGAGACGCCCAGATAGATCAGCTCGCGATTGGCCAGGTTGGCGCCGGTCAGGACCGAGGGCATCCGGCCATGGACGGTATTGAATCCATGCGAATTGCCCAGGAAATAGTCCGGCGTCTTGGATGAGCATCCGATGCCCGAGAGCTTGGCCACCCGGTGGGGAGGCAGGTCGAGCTCATACGCCGCCTGGATGATGGCCGACGAAATGGAATCGTGCCCGCAACCGGCGCAGAGGGTCGAGACCGACCCCTCATAGTCCCGGCGCAGGAAGCCGAGGGCGTTGGGCGCCAGGGCCGGGTGATGCAGCTTGGGCTTGGCGATGTAGGTCATTCGGCGGCCTCCCGGAGGGGGCGCGAGCCCGGCGGCTGGGTTGCATCCATCAGGCTGGAGATGGAGGCGACGATGAAGCGGGCAGTGATCGGCGTGCCGTCATAGTGCAGGATCGGGACGAGCCGGTAGGGATCGCCCCCGTTCTCCGCCATCAGCAGGGTGCGCAGCTGGGCGTCGCGGTTCTGCTCGATCACGAAGATGCGGTCATGCGAGGCCAGGAAGTCGTCCACCTCCGAGGAGAAGGGGAACCCGCGGACGCGAAGGGCGTCCAGCTGCCGGCCCTGGCTCTCAAACAGGCTGAGGGCCTCGTGCATGGCCGGGCCGGTGGAGCCGTAATAGATCACCCCGTCCCGCGTGGGGGCGCTAGCCGGGTGCAGCTCCGGGGCCGGGATCAGGGACTTGGCGGTCTCGAACTTGCGCAGCAGGCGCTGGACGTTGTCCACATAGACCGATCCCTCTTCCGAGTACCGGGCGTAGGGATTGCGGGAGGTGCCGCGGGTGAAATAGCCGCCCTTGGTCGGGTGGACGCCGGGATAGGTCCGGTAGGGGATCCCGTCGCCGTCCACGTCGAGGTAGCGGCCAAAGTCCCGGCCCGCCTCAAGCTCGTCATGGGTCATGACCTTGCCGCGATCCATCCGGCGCGTGTCATCCCAGCTGAAGGGCTCGGTCAGCCATTCGTTCATGCCCATGTCGAGGTCGAGCATGACGAAGACGGTGGTCTGCAGGCGGTCCGCCAGGTCGAAGGCCAGGGCACCGAAGGTGAAACACTCGCCCGGGTCCATCGGCAGCAACATGGGGTGCTTGGTATCCCCATGGCTGGCATAGGCGGCCCCGATCAGGTCGGACTGCTGGGTGCGGGTCGGCATGCCCGTGGAAGGACCGCCCCGCTGGACGTCGAAGATCACCGCAGGGATCTCGGCGAAGTAGGACAGGCCGATGAACTCGGTCATCAGGGAGATGCCCGGGCCTGAGGTACAGGTAAAGGCACGGGCACCGTTCCACCCCGCGCCGATGACCACCCCGATGGAGGCGATCTCATCCTCGGCCTGGACGATGGCGAAGTTGGCCTTGCCACTCACCGGATCGATCCGCAGGTCCTGGCAATAGCTGGTGAAGGCCTCGGCCAGGGAGGTCGAGGGCGTGATCGGATACCAGGCGCAGACCGTGGCACCGCCATAGATGGCGCCGAGGCCGGCGGCCTGGTTGCCTTCGATGAAGATCCGGTCGCCGACGGCGTTGGCCCTGCGGACCTGGAGGCCCAGGGGACCCATGTTGTCGGCCACCCAGTCCCGGCCCATGTGCAGGGCGGCGACATTGGCCTTGATCAGCCGGTCCCGTCCCTCGAACTGCTCTGCGAGCAGGGTTTCGATCACGTCGATCTCAATACCCAGCAGGGAGGCGACGGCGCCGACATAGATGATGTTCTTGAACAGTTGCCGCTCGCGGGCCGCCGTGTAGGCGGCGTTGCAGATGGCGGTCAGGGGCACGCCTACCACCGTGATATCGGTCCGGAACCTGGAGGCCGGCATGGGCTTGGTGGAATCGTAGAACAGGTAGCCGCCCGGCTCGATCTCGGCGACGTCCTTGTCCCAGGTCTGGGGGTTCATCGCGACCATGAGGTCGACGCCGCCGCGGCGGCCCAGGTGTCCGGCCTCGGTGACCCGGACCTCGAACCAGGTGGGCAGGCCCTGGATGTTCGAGGGGAAGATATTGCGCACCGCGACCGGCACGCCCATCCGCAGGACGGCCTTGGCAAACATGGAGTTGGCGCTGGCCGATCCCGATCCATTGACGTTGGCGAACTTGACAACGAAGTCGTTGATGGCGGCGAGGGGTGTGGTCATGCGGCGCCTCCCATCTGATCGGCGTGGGTCATTTCCAGGGTGAACCTTTGCATGTCCCAGGCCCCGGTCGGGCACCGTTCGGCGCAGAGGCCACAGTGCAGGCAGACGTCCTCGTCCTTGACCATGACCCGACCGGTCGGCAGGCCGCCGGACACCAGGAGGTCCTGGTCGAGGTTCAGGGCCGGCGCCATCAGGCGTTGCCTTAGGTCAGCCTCCTCGCCGTCCTCGGTGAAGGTGATGCAGTCGACGGGGCAGATGTCGACGCAGGCGTCGCACTCTATGCAAAGGTCGTCGGCGAAGACGGTCTGCACATCGCAGTTCAGGCACCTCTGGGCCTCGGCGAGGCCAAGCCGGGTATCGAATCCAAGTTCGACCTCGACCCGCACGTTCTTCAGCGCTGCAGCCTTGTCGAGCATGGGCACCTTGTGCCGGTAGTCGAGGGAGACGTCGTTGTCATAGCTCCACTCGTGGATACCCATCTTCTGGGAGACGAGGGAGAAGCCCGGAGGCGGCCGGTCATGGACGTCCTCGCCCATGCAGTGGCGATGGATGGAAACCGCGGCGTCGTGGCCGTGCGCCACCGCCCAGATGATGTTCTTGGGCCCGAAGGCAGCGTCGCCCCCGAAGAACACGCCCTTGCGGGTGGCTTCGAAGGTGATCGGGTTGACCTCGGGCATGTCCCAGCGGTCGAAATCCAGCCCGATGTCGCGCTCGATCCAGGGGAAGGCGTTTTCCTGGCCGACGGCGACCAGGACGTCATCGCATTCGTGATGCTCGTCGGGCTCGCCCGAGGACACGAGGTTGCGGCGACCCTTGTCGTCGTACTCGGCCCGGACAATCTCGAAGGTCACGCCGGTCAGGCGGCCGTTCTCATGGGTGAAGGCCTTGGGGACGCGGAAGTTGAGGATGGGAATATCCTCGTGCATCGCGTCTTCCTTTTCCCAGGGGCTGGCCTTCATTTCCTCGAAGCCCGACCGGACGACGACCTTGACCTCCTCACCACCCAGGCGGCGGGAGGTGCGGCAGCAGTCCATGGCGGTGTTGCCGCCGCCGAGGACGATGACCCGCCGGCCGATCTTCTCGATGTGGCCGAAGGACACGCTCGACAGCCAATCGATCCCGATATGGACGTTGGCGGTGGTCTCCTCGCGGCCCGGGATGTCGAGGTCCCGGCCGCGGGGCGCGCCGGAGCCGACGAAGACTGCGTCGTAGCCCTCGGCCAGAAGGGCCTTGAGGCTGTCGATCCGATGGCCAAGGCGAAGCTCGACACCCCCGAGGCGGGTGACGTAGCCCACCTCCTCATCAATGACCTCCTCGGGGAGGCGGAAACGGGGGATCTGGCTGCGGATCATCCCGCCCGAACGGGGCTCACCGTCGAACAGGACGAGTTCATAGCCAAGGGGGGCAAGGTCCCGCGCCACCGTGAGCGAGGCGGGGCCGCTGCCGATCAGGGCCACGCGCTTGCCATTCCGCTTGGCAGCGATCGGCGGCATCAGGGGCACGACGTCGGCCTTGTTGTCGGCGGCCACGCGCTTTAGCCGGCAGATGGCGACGGGCTCGTCCTCCACCCGGACACGCCGGCAGGCGGGCTCGCAGGGGCGGTCGCAGGTGCGTCCGAGAACGCCGGGAAAGACGTTCGACTTCCAGTTGACCATGTAGGCGTCATCGTACCGGCCATCGGCGATCAGGCGGATGTATTCCGGTACGGGCGTGTGAGCAGGACAGGCCCACTGGCAGTCGACTACCTTGTGATAGTAGTCGGGACCCTCGGTACGCGTTGGTTGCAAGACCCGTTTCCTCCCTGGTCGCCCAGATAGACGGAGCCCAGTCCGATTCCGGATCCGAGGCCTGCGCCATCCCACTTTTCGGGCGTTGGGCCTATTCTTAGTGAGGCTCGACGGGCAAGACCAGACGTCTTCAAACGCGAGTGGGCGATTTGGCTAGAAGCCGCCGCAAAGGACAGCCGGTCAATTGTGCGTGAGAGTCCCGCCCCGGGGCTTGGCGGGAAAAGGTTAACGGCCCTTAACTTGTGCCTTCGTAATATGACGGAGGTCGCCATGAATTACCGGCCCTGGTTTGCGCCCCTTGAGACCGAAGATGAAGACAACGCCTTCGGTGATCGCGAAGCCGCCTCCACCATCGATTTCGAGGCCGTCAATCTGCGCCGTGCCGCCGTCGAAAGCTCAGAGACCCTGAGGCTGATCCGGGCGATCTGACGTCGGACGCCGATCCTTCCGCCCTCGGGAAGCGACCCCTGCGCGCAGGCTGGCGCAGGGCCGAAGGCTGGCCTAGCATCAACGGCATGTCGGGCAGTTTCGGGAGGACGGAATGCAACTTCGCAATCTGGGGGTAAGCGGGCTCAAGGTCAGCATTATCGGGCTGGGCTGCAACAATTTCGGCATGCGCATCGACCAGGCCCAGACCCGGATGGTGGTCGACGCAGCCCTGGACTGCGGCGTCAACTTCTTTGACACGGCCGACATTTACGGCGGCTCAAAGTCAGAGGTCTTCCTCGGCGACGCCCTGAAGGGCAGGCGGGACAAGGCCGTCCTGGCCACCAAGTTCGCCAACCCGATGGGCGAGGGGGCCTATCTGCGGGGCGGCGCGCGGCGCTACATCGTCAAGGCCGTCGAGGACAGTCTGAAGCGCCTGAACACGGACCACATCGACCTCTACCAGATGCATGTGCCGGATGCGGACACGCCCATCGACGAGACCCTGCGGGCCTTGGACGACCTCGTCCGTTCCGGCAAGGTGCTCTATATCGGCAATTCCAACTTCTCGGGTTGGCAGATCGCCGACGCCGACTGGACCGCCCGGACCGGGGGCCTCGAGCGCTTCGTCTCCGCCCAGAACAATTTCAGCCTGCTGGAGCGGGGCGTGGAGCGCGAGGTCCTGCCGGCCTGCGAGCGCTTCGGCCTTGGCCTCCTGCCCTTCTTTCCCCTCGCCAGCGGCTTCCTAACCGGCAAGTACCCGCGCGGCGAGGCGCCCCGGCAGGGCACCCGCCTGGCAGCCTGGGGGGCGCGGGGCGCAGCGGTCCTGAGCGACCGGAACTTCGACAGGCTCGAGGCGCTGGAAGCCTGGGCCGAGCAGCGTGGACGGGGGATCCTCGACCTTGCCTTCGCCTGGCTCCTCGGGCACCCGGCGGTGAGCTCGGTCATCGCCGGCGCGACGACCGCAGAGCAGGTGCTGGCCAATGCGCGCTGCGCCGAGTGGATCCTCACCCCTGAGGAGGTCGTGGAAGTCCGGGCCCTGGTCTCATGAGCGGCAAGGCCCAGGCGGGCACCCTACCCCCGCTTCCGTCCCAGCCCGCCGGCGTTCCCTGGCCCACGTCGGACTGGCCCGGCGGTGAGCTTCCCGGGTCGGTGGACCGCGAGCGCCTGGAGGCCCACCTCGAACGCGGCTTCAGGGACTTCGACGAGACCCATGCCGTCGTAGTGGTCCAGGGCGGGCGCCTCCTGCTGGAGCGCTACGGCCCCGAGCATGGCCCCGACGTCACCTGCCAGTCCTGGTCCAAGGCCAAGAGCCTCACCCATGCCCTGGTGGGGATCGTCGTCGGCGACGGCCGGCTGGACATTTCCGACCCGGCCCCCGTCGCAGAATGGCGGACACCCCAAGATCCTCGGGGCGCAATCACGACGGACCAGCTGCTGCGCATGTCGAGCGGGCTAAAGTTCGACGAGGTCTACGAGGTGGACAAGCCCTCGGACACCATCGAGATGATGTGGGGCTCGGGGAAGGACAGCGTCGCCCACTACGCGGCTGACCAGCCCCTGATCCATCCGCCCGGGACCGTTTTCAGCTATTCCTCCGGGACGACGAATATCATCTGCAGGATCCTCGCCGACATGACCGGCCTCAGGGGAGAGGCCTTCGGTGGCTTCATGCGCGAGCGCCTCTTCGAGCCCCTCGGCATGAAGACTCCGATCCCCAGGTTCGACCCCGCCGGGACCTTCATCGGCTCGTCCTTCTGCTTTACGAGCGCCCGGGATTTTGCGCGCTTCGGCCTCCTCTACCTGCGCGATGGGGTCTGGGACGGGCAGCGGCTTCTTCCCCAAGGTTGGGTGGACTATGCCCGCACGCCGACCTTCCAGCAGCCCGGCGTCACGGACGGCCGCTACGGCGCCCACTGGTGGCTGGACCTGGGCGGGCCGGGCTCTTTTTCCGCCAACGGGCATGAGGGCCAGTTCACTGTCCTGGTACCAGACCTGGACCTGATCGTGGTGCGCCATGGCCGGACGTCGACCGACAAGAAGGACGCCGTGAAGGCCTGGGTCGGCGACCTGGTCAGCCTCTTCCGGACCTGACCCCTCGGGCGGGGACTGGACAGAGGCCGAAGCCGGGCGCAGCGTGACCTGAGGGACGGAAACTCCAGGAAAAGGGGCTCTCGCCATGGCGAAGTTCAGGGTCAACGGACGACAGGTCGAGGCCTCCGGGCCCGAGGACTCTCCCCTCCTTTGGGTCCTACGCGATGAGCTTGGCCTGACCGGGACCAAGTTCGGCTGCGGGGTGGGGCAATGCGGTGCCTGTACGGTGCACGTGGGCGGCCAGGCCGTCCGGTCCTGCCTGACGCCGGTGAGCGCGGTCGAGGGCCTGGAGATCACCACCATCGAGGGGCTGGGTGCCGGCGGGGTCCATCCCGTCCAGGCGGCCTGGGTCGAGGCCCAGGCACCCCAGTGCGGGTACTGCCAGTCCGGCCAGATCATGCAGGCCGCGGCCCTGCTGTCGGCCAACCCGAATCCCAGCGACGCCGAGATCGAGGTCGCCATGAACGGCAACCTCTGCCGCTGCATGGCCTATGTCCGCATCCGCAAGGCCGTGAAGCTGGCCGCCGCCAAGCCCCGGCGCAAGGCTGCGGTGCGTGCAGCGGAGGTCCGCTCATGAGTACCCAGGGCCTTCGCTCTCCCGACCGCCGCCGCTTCCTGATCGCTGCAGGCGCTGCGGGCGCAGCCTTCGGCTTCGCCGCTGCCGCTGACGCCGCCGTCTCCCTCGGCCCCTTTGCCGGGACGCCTGCCTTCGAGCCCACCCTCTGGTACGCCATCGACGCGCGCGGCGTGGTGACGGTCAATGTCGTCCGGGCCGAGATGGGCCAGCACGTCGGTACCGCCCTGGCCCGCATCGTCGCCGACGAGCTTGAGGCCGACTGGGACAAGGTCCGCATCGTCCACGTGGACACCGATCCCAAGTGGGGCCTGATGGTCACCGGCGGTTCCTGGTCGGTCTGGCAGAGCTATCCCATGCTCAGCCAGGCGGGCGCGGCCGGACGCATCGCCCTTATCGAGGCGGGGGCAAAGATCCTCGGTGTTCCCGTGTCGTCCTGCATCGCCCGCAAGGGCGCCGTCTTCGCCGGCAAGCGCTCGGTCAGCTACGGCGACATCGTCGCCGCCGGCGGACTGCGCGGCGGCTTCACCGACAAGGAGCTGGCCGCCCTTCCCATTAAGCCGGCGGCTGACAGGCGCCTGATCGGCGGGGAATTCCAGGCCCGCGACATCCCGGCCAAGACCGACGGGTCGGCAGTGTTCGGCCTGGATGCGAAAATGGCGGGGATGGTCTACGCCCGGCCCGTTATCCCGCCGACGCGGAACGAGTCCAAGGTCGTCTCTGTCGACGAGTCCGGTGCCCGGGGCGTCCCTGGCTATCGCGGCCACCTCGTTCTCGACGACCCGTCCGGGACCGTGCCGGGATGGGTGGTGGCCCTCGGCGACAGCTTCATCGCCGCCGACCGCGCAGTCCGGGCCCTCAAGGTGACCTGGGAGAACGGTCCGACGGCGAAGGTCTCGGACGCCGACCTCGAGGCCCGGGGCCGGGCCCTGATCAACGACGCGGCCGCGGGCTCCCTGGTGGTGAACGACCCGGGTGTCGACGCCGCCTTTTCGGGCGCGAAGTCCCGGCTGGAGGCGGAGTACACCACAGACGCCGCCCTGCACTTCCAGATGGAGCCCCTGAACGCCCTGGCCTTCGAGCGGAATGGCATCTTCGAGATCCACACCGGCAACCAGTGGCAGTCCCTGATCTTGCCGACCCTGGCCAAGGCCCTGGGCCGGCCCGAGACCGGCATCGTCATGAAGACCTACCTGTTGGGCGGGGGCTTCGGCCGGCGACTGAACGGCGACTATGCGGTGCCCGCGGCCCTGGCCTCCAAGGCCCTGGGCAAGCCGGTCAAGCTGGTCTTCACCCGGGAGGATGACACCCTCTTCGACAGCTTCCGCTCGCCCTCTGTCCAAAGAGTACGGATGGCCTTCGGCGAGGGGGGCCGCGTGACGGCCATGGACCACGCCGCCGCCGCCGGCTGGCCCACTGAGGTCATGGCGCCCTTCTTCATGCCCAAGGGCGCCAATGACCGGCCCTACGATCCCTTCGCGATCAACGGCGCCAACCATTGGTACAACGTTGGCACCCACCGGGTGCGGGCCCTGTCGAACGACCTGGCCAACCGCGCCTTCCGGCCGGGCTGGCTGCGCTCGGTGGGACCCGGCTGGACCAACTGGGCCGTGGAAAGCGCCATGGACGAGGCCGCCCACGCCACCGGCCAGGACCCCCTCGCCTTTCGCCTGAAGATGCTGGACGGCGCAGGCCGCAATGCAGGCATCGCGCCAAGTTCCGTTGGTGGGGCGAAACGTCAGGCCGCCGTGCTCTCCCGCGTGGCCAAGGCGGCGGGCTGGGGCGGAAAGCTGCCGGCAGGCGTCGGCCTCGGCCTCGCCACCAGCTTCGGCCAGGACCGGGACATGCCCACCTGGACCGCCTGCGCGGCCCGGGTCCGGGTCGACCGGAAGACCGGCGAGGTCAGGGTCGAGAAGCTCCAACTCGTCGTGGACGCTGGCGCCATCATCCATCCGGACGGGGCCCTGGCCCAGGTGGAGGGTGCCGCCCTCTGGGGCCTGAGCCTGGCCCTGCACGAGGGCGCAACCTTCCGGGACGGCCGCATCCAGGAGACCAACCTGGGCGCCTACACGCCGCTCCGGATGAGCGATGTTCCGGACCTGGAGATCGAGTTTGTCGACAGCGACCATGCGCCAGTGGGCCTGGGCGAGCCGGCGACCACCGTGGTGGGGCCGGCGATCGGCAACGCCATCTTCAATGCCGTGGGGGCCCGGGTCCGGCGCCTCCCGATCCGGCCCGAGGCGGTGCTGGCGGCCCTGAAGTCCACCTGAGGCGGGGACGTCAGGGTACCCCGTGCGCCCTGGTGGCCGCCGACAGCTCCTCGGCCATCTGCGCCCGGAGCCGTTCCGGGGCCAGGATTCGGATGCTGTCCCCCCAGGTGAAGAGGTGCCAGGCCAGCTCGCGCATGCCGGCGGCGCGGAAACGCGCGATGACCGAGCCGTCCGCCTGGGGCTCTAGGACCTGGGTGGCGTGGAAGCGCCAGCCGAGGGCCTCCTCCGCCCCATGGGGCAGGATGTGGAGAACCACGTCTTCAACCGCGTCCTGGTAGATGCCGAAGCTGCGCGAGGCGTAGGCCGCCAGGGAGAAGTCGGCGGGTCGCGAGCCGGGGATCTGGACCACCCGGATGTCGCGCACCCGGTCCAGTCGCCAGTTCCGGGGCTCGCCCCCCGCACCCTCCGCCGCCACCAGGTAATTCGAGCGCCCGAACAGCAGGCCGTAGGGCGTCACTTCCCGCTCCCGGCCGGGGGTTGAGCCACCATCGTACAGGAAGCGCAGCCGCTGCAGGGAGATGATGGCCTCGCGGACGGCCCCCAGCACCGCCTCGTCCTCGAAGGGACGCGGGCCCGGGTGCACGGCCATGGTCTCGGCCTCAAGCAGGGCCTCCATGTCGGGTGCGAGGCGGCGGCGGACCCCGGCCCGCATGGCCGACAGAACCTTGGTCTCCAGGACGGCGAGAGCCCCCGCCCGGGCGGTGGCACCGGACTGGCGGAAGTGGTCAGCTGCAGCCCTTAGGGCGGCGAACTCCTCGGCGGTCGGGGCCTGGAAAATGCCGTCGAGCCCCGAGGGAATGCGGAACCGCACGGTCGGCGGATCGGCGATCTCTTCCATCTGGGGAAAAGCCTCGCGGACGGCGTCGCGCATCCGCTCGACGGTCCGCCGGGAGACCTGCAGGGCCGCCGCCATTTCGTCCAGGGTCAGGCCTTCCGCAGACGCGGCAAGCCGCCGGGCCAGCTCAAGAAGTCGGGCCGCCTTTTCGTGTCGCATGCCACCCCTGCGAAAAAGTGAGAACAGACCCGAAACTTACGTCCGTTTCTGGCGTAGTGCCAGCGCATTCTCAATCCGTACCCCGGCGCGACCCCATGGAAAGGTCCCTCAGATGCAGAATGTCCAGTCTATCCGCCCCGCCCGCTCCGACCTCGCCTTCCGCTTCGGCGACCGACGGCCCCTGCGGCCGGCGACCCCCGCCATGATCGACGAGGTGATCCGGCACGCGGACTGCGCTGAACGGCTGTCCGGAGGGCGGCTCCGGCTGCGCCTGTCTGCGGCGATGGCGCAGGACCTGGTCCGCCAGGGACGCCTGGAGGCGGCCGACCTGCGCCTCTGCGACCTGACGGTGGTCTGGGACGAGGGCCAGGGCCAGGTGATCCTGGTCCGGGACGACGCCCGCCTGCGCGAGGCCTCGGTCCGCTGGGCTGAATGGGACGCCCTGTGGGACGAGGCCAGCTATGCCGAGGCGCCCGCGCCCCGGGCCGCCCTCGCGGCCTGAGGCGATCGGCCCCGCCTCAGGCGCGGGTCCGGGCGTACCGCGACGACAGGCTGTCCATGAGGGTCTCGAACTCCTCCACGATCTCCGAGATGATCTGGGCGACGGGTTTCACGGAATCGATCCGGCCGGCCACCTGGCCCGAAAGGGCGATGGAGGCCTCCATGTCGCCGCCGAAGTAGAGCTCCTGGGAACGCCGGAACTCTGGTGCGACGCCGTTCTCGCCGGGCTCCTTCTCCAGGAGGGTCGTCTTTTCGGTGCGTAGCGCCCGGCAGGCCGGACCCGGGCCGAAGCGGTTCAGGAAGACCGTGTCAGTTTCCTTCGCCTCGACGATGGCGGTCTTCCAGTTCTGGTGCACAGGGCTCTCGGCGGCCGAGACCATCCGGGTGCCCATCTGAACGCCCTCGGCGCCCAGGGCGAAGGCCGCCGCCATGCTGCGTCCGTCTGAAATCCCGCCCGCCGCCACGATGGGCACGTCCAGCCTGGAGCAGACCAGGGGCAGGAGGACCATGGTGGAGACATCCCGGGAACTCTTGAAGCCCCCGCCCTCGCCGCCCTCGACCACCAGGCCGTCGACGCCGGCATCGATGGCCTTGATGGCCGCCGCCAGGGACGGCACCACGTGGAAGACTGTCAGCCCCGCAGCCTTCAGGGCGGCGCAGTATCGGTTCGGATCCCCCGCGGAGGTGGTGACGAACTTCACCCCCTGGTCGACGACGAAGGAAACGATGTCGGGGTCGCGGACATAGGCCTGGGCGATGTTCACGCCGAAGGGCTTGTCGGTGAGCCCCTTCATCTTCTGGATCTCCTCGCGGACGGCGGGCAGGTCTCCGGACGAGGTCTCAATGATCCCCATTCCGCCAGCATTGGAGACCGCAGAGGCGAGGGCCGAGCGGGCGATCCACCCCATGGGCGCCTGGATGATGGGATACTGGATACCGAGCATGTCGGTAATGCGGGTCTTGATCATGGGAATTCCCCCCTGGGGATCCTGGCCCCCCAAAAATGAATAGAAATGACCGAAGGGCCGACGGCCCCCGGGCTCAGAAAACGACGACGCTGCGGATGCTCTCCCCGGCGTGCATAAGGTCGAAGGCCCGGTTGATCGCCTCGAGCGGCAGGACATGGGTGATCATGGGGTCGATCTGAATCTTGCCCTCCATGTACCAGTCGACAATCGTTGGGACGTCGGTCCGGCCCCGGGCGCCGCCAAAGGCCGTGCCCTTCCAGACGCGTCCGGTCACGAGCTGGAACGGCCGGGTGGAGATCTCCCGGCCCGCCTCGGCCACGCCGATGATGATGCTCTCGCCCCAGCCACGATGACAGGCCTCGAGCGCCTGGCGCATGACGTCGGTATTGCCCGTGCAGTCGAAGGTGTAATCGGCACCGCCATCCGTCAGGGCCACCAGGTGCTGCACGAGGTCGCCCTCGACCTTTTTCGGGTTCACGAAATCGGTCATGCCGAACCGACGGCCCCAGGCCTCCCGGTCAGGGTTGATATCGACGCCGATGATCTTTCCGGCCCCCACCAGGCGCGCGCCCTGGAGGACATTGAGGCCGATCCCGCCTAGGCCGAAGACGATGACGGTGGCCCCGGCCTCGACGCCGGCCGTATTCACCACCGCACCGACCCCGGTGGTAACGCCGCAACCGATGTAGCAGGCCTTGTCGAAGGGGGCGTCAGGCCGGATCTTCGCCACTGCGATCTCGGGCAGGACGGTAAAGTTCGAGAAGGTCGAGCAGCCCATATAGTGGGCGATGGCCTGGCCCCGGTAGGAAAACCGGCTGGTCCCGTCCGGCATGAGGCCCTTGCCCTGGGTCCCACGGATGGCGGTGCAGAGGTTGGTCTTGCGCGACAGGCAGCTTTTGCACTGGCGGCATTCGGGGGTGTAGAGCGGGATCACGTGATCCCCCGGCCTGACGCTGGTGACCCCAGGCCCGATCTCCACGACCACGCCGGCCCCTTCGTGCCCCAGGATCGATGGGAAGATCCCCTCGGAGTCCAGGCCATCCAGGGTGTAGGCATCCGTATGGCAGACGCCCGTGGCGCGGATTTCCACGAGGACCTCGCCGGCACGGGGGCCTTCGAGGTCGACCTCGACGATCTCCAGGGGGCGCTTGGCCTCGAAGGCGACTGCGGCGCGGGTCTTCATGGGGGGCCTCCGGCGGAACTGGCCTGATCTTGGCAGGCCGGGTCTGCCCGGTCCACCCGGCGATCAGCCCTTGGCGGCCTTGCGGCTGACCTTCTTGAGGCCTGCCAGGATCAGTTCGGTGCCCTGGGGGTCGCGGATGCCCTCGGTCTTCAAGAGCAGCTGGAAGGTCGCCAGGTGAACCTGGACCGACTTGTCGCCCCAGTCGCCGGAGGTCCGGTAATAGTCCAGCAGGTCGGCGAGGCTCACCAGCATGGCGTCAATGGCCCGGTCCTTGCCGGCGGTCGGCAGGCCGATGGCACCGTTAATCAGGTCGTAGAAGGCGCTCACCACCAGGGCGTCGAACTTGCCGTCAGCCCGGGCATAGAAAGTCTCGGCCTTGGCCAGGACCCGGTTCAGCTCCTTCATGCTCTCGCCCTGCAGGGAGGCGAGCCCCTGCTCGGCATCGGCAATGGCTTGGCCCGCCGTCTTGCCACCGGGCATACGGATCAGCCGCCCCAGGGGGACGTCCGGCACATGGATCTTGGAGGACTCACTCATTCAACTCGACCTTATTTTACGCTACTGGCGCCGCCGCGAAAATCGCCGGACTCACCCCTAACCCTTCCCCGGGACGGCATCCTCTCTTCGCCGCCCGACGCCCACTTTTTCCGGAACCCCGGCTTCCTTGAACCGGCGGTCCGGACCCACGAACTTGTCACTCTCTACGAACCTGCGGCCCGTCCGCGCAACCCAGACAATGCGATCAAGCACGGCCTTTGGCGTCAACGGTTTGGCCATGACGATGTGTGCGCCGCAGTCCCTCGCGTTCGTCACCGCCGCTGCGGGCGTGTGGGCCGCCGTCAGCAGGACAGGCGCATAGCAGTTGGGCCGGATCCCCGAATTCCTGAGCCAATGGACGAAATCGTAACCGCCGCCGGAGGCCATGGCGTCGACGATCAGGAGGTCGAGTTCGGTCTCCCGTGCCACACTTTCGGCCTTGGCGACGCTGTCACACCGGTGAAGCTTCCGCGCCCCGAAACCGTTCATGACCTGAACCAGGATGGACATGCCGAGCGGGGTTTCCTCGAGCAACAGGATCGACACCTGCTCGAGGTTGAAGCGCGCACGTGGGTCCGACGAAAATCCCATAACCGCTCCGAGTCCGCCTCAGGACCACACTCACGATCCCTGAGGCCGGTACGCCCGTCCCAATCAGCTACCAAGCCGAGGTTAACAAGTTCTTCAGAGGTTGCGCAGGCGGGGACTCCAATACAACGGATCCCTGGCCAGCGCCGCCGGGACCACCGGCGCAGACCCCATCGAACATTCTCCTACAGCCGACGGGGTTTCCGGCGGCCAAGGCCAGCCTGAGCCGCGCTTATGCTGCACTCGGAGATTGCAGCATAAGCGCGGTAAAGCTTTGGAACTCGCCTATTTTTCGTTGGTAAAGATGATGGTCCCCGAGGCGGCGAACATGCCGCCAACCCCATGGGCGATGCTGATCTTCGCATCCTGGACCTGGGCCGCCGCCGTTCCGCGCATCTGCCGGACGCTCTCCTGCAGGGCGTACATGCCGTACATGCCTGAGTGCATGTAGGACAGGCCGCCACCGTTCGTGTTGAGCGGCAGCTTGCCGCCGATGGCGGTGTTGCGCTCGCGGATGAAGTCCTTGGCCTCGCCCGGCTTGCAGAAGCCGAGGTCCTCCAGGCCATACAGGGGCAGGTGGGCGAAGGCGTCGTAGATCATCAGGTGGTCGACGTCGGCATGGGTGATGCCGGCCTCGTCAAAGGCCTTCTTGCCTGAGATCTTGAAGGCAGTGGACGAGGTGAAGTCGTACATCTGCGAGATCATGGGCGTCTCGACGCTTTCCCCTGTGCCCAGGATGTAGACGGGCTTCTGCGGGAAGTCCTTCGCCCGGTCGGCGCTGGTCAGGATGAGGGCGCCGCCACCGTCGGTGACAAGGCAGCACATCAACATCCGGAAGGGCCAGGCGATCATCGGCGAGTTCAGGACGTCGTCGACGGTGATCGGGTCCTTGAAGCTCGCCCGGGGGTTGAGGGCCGCCCATTCCCGCTGGATCACGGCCACATTGGCCAGGTCGGCCTCGGTCGCCCCGAAGGTCTTCATGTAGCGCAGGACCGGGATGGTGAACATGGTAGGCGGGCTGGTGACGCCGTAGGGCATCTCGAACTGCCCCATGAGGCTGGACGGCGAGCGGCCGAAGCCACCAGAACCCACCCGGCTGCGGCCGGACTCCCCATGGGTGATGAGGATGGTCTTGGCCAGGCCGGCGTTGATGGCCGCCGCCGCATGCCGGACGTGCAGCATGAAGGAGCAACCGCCCACACTGGTGCCGTCCGCATAGGTCGGTTTGATGCCCAGATAGTGGGCCAGTTCGACCGGGGAGATCCCCGCCGTGGCGACGCCATCAATGTCGGAGGGCCTGAGGCCGGCGTCCGCCATCGCGTTGAGGGCGGCATCCGCGTGGAGGCCGATCACGGAGACGTCCGGGATCTTGCCCATCTTGGTGGTCTCGGCAGCGCCGACGACCGCAACAGAATTCTGCATCATGGTCGGGTTCCGCCTCAGGACTGCGCCGGCTCGAAGAGCGGCAGGGAAATGTCATCGGTCTGCTTCTCGAACCTGACCTTGACGGCCATGTCGAGGACCAGGGCCTCGGGAGTCTGGGGGCAGCCCACGATGTTGGTCATCAGGGTCGGGCCTTCATCGAGCTTCACCACGGCGATGGCGTAGGGCTCGGTCCCCATGTCCGGGCGAGGCCGGTGATTGATCACGTAGGACCAGAGGACTCCCCGGCCGCTGGCCGCGTAGACCTCGACCTTGCGGGAGGCGCAGGACGGACAGAAGGCCCTGGGCGGG
The DNA here is from genome assembly GCF_037138395.1 of Phenylobacterium sp. Lineage (GTDB taxonomy): Bacteria > Pseudomonadota > Alphaproteobacteria > Caulobacterales > Caulobacteraceae > Phenylobacterium. The sequence goes on along the minus strand of NZ_JBAXIM010000011.1, from coordinate 8,712 downwards.
AAATAGGTGGTCTTGCATTCGGTGCAGCGCTGCAGGCGGAGTTCGCCATCGCGGCACCCGTCCCAGAAATGCCGGGTCTCCGGTGTGGGTTCGGGCAGGATGCGGGCCATTCGGAAATCGTCCCCTTGAACTTGGGCCAGTATGGGCGGCCGGTATTGGCGTGAAGCGCCCGCCGAAGGGCGGGGCCCCGCAAAATGGCGGGATGCACAAGAAAGCCCAGCCCGGTCGGGTTGTCGATAGCGCGCGACTGGGCAAGGCCTAGGCCAGGGCAGAGGACATCCGGCGCCGGTCGGTGGACAGGCGTAGTTCCTGCCAGATCCGGGACTCCAGGGCCCGGGCCTCCGGGGAGTCCTCGGCCTCGACGTCCGCCTGCAGGGCGATGAGTCCGGCCCGAAGCCGGGCGTTCGCGGCGGAAAGGACCGAGATCGTCAGGTCGCTGTCCTCGGCCCCGGCGAGTGCGGCATCCGGGCCCGTATAGTCTCCGGCGTCGGCCAGCAGGGCGCGCAGGGCACGGTTCTCCTCCACCAGGCGCTGGGCGGCACCATCCCAGGCCTCCGCCGCCATGCCCAGCAGGGCCGCCGAGAGGCTGAGGGCACCGGCGCGCTCGGCGGGGTCCAGGTCCGGGGCGGCGTTGCGGGCGACGAGGCCCGCGAGTTCGGCGAGGACGGCGGGAATGTCGGGCTTCACAGGTGACCCATGACCTTGAGGATGGCGCGGTCCTGGGGGTTCTGCATGCCCCAGGCGGGCAGGACCATGATCGGCTCGCGGTTGCCGCCGTCGATCCAGGCCCGGGCCGAGGAGATCCAGATCGCCTGGCCCTTCACGCAGTTGAAGAGAGTCCACCAGTGGACAGCGGCGGGATCGGCCCGGAGGCCGCTGGCCGCCTCCCAGTAGGCGATGGCGACACCGTCAGGGACGAGGCCGCCGGCGAGGTCGCGCTTGAAGTTCCAGACAGGATTGAGGCTCCAGCCCAGGTCCTCGAGAGGGTCACCAAGGTGGGCCATCTCCCAGTCCAGGACGCCATGGATGTCGCCCTGGCGGTCATAGAGGAAGTTGCCGGTCCGGAAGTCGCCGTGCACGACGCCGATCCTCTGGGCGGGGGGCGGCGGATTCGCCCTCAGCCAGCGGATAGCGGCCCGGGCGATGGGCAGGGGCTCGGCTTCGTCCGCGTCCAGCACGGTCTCCCACATGTCCAGCTCCCGGACCCAGCAGCCCTCGGGCTCAGGGGGCGGCATGACGCGGTCAAGGCCCAGGGCGAAGGGATCGGCCCGGGCGATCTCGCCCAGGATGGACCATTTGTTCCGCGCCAGGGTCTCGTGGGCGGCGAGATAGGCCTCGGTCCAGAGCAGGGCCGGGGCCGCCTCGTACCCGGTGATCTCCGCCGCCACGGAGAAGGGCAGGTCCAGGGCTTCGGTCCCCTCCTCCAGCCAGATCATCTCGGGCACCGGGACCTTCGAGCCGAAGAAGGCGCGGTAGGCCTCGAACTCGACCCGGCGCTCGGTGTCGATGAGGCTGACCGGGGGATCCCGGCGCAGGATCATCCGGCGCTCCCTGGGCGCGCCGTCCTCGGTCCAGGTCAACCGGAACCTGTAGGTCTGGCGCGAGGCACCCCCGGAGATCCGGGACAGGTCGCGGACCTCGACGCCAGTGGCCGCCGGCATGCGGCGGGCCGCATAGGCCGCCAGCCGGGGCGCGAGGTCCGCAGAGCTCACCGTTTCAGGCCATCTCGAATCGGACGGGCAGGGTCTTGGGGCCGTTGACGAAGACCGCCTGGCTCAGGGCCGGCTCGCCGTCGAGCTCAAGGGACTTCAGGCGTGGGATCAGCTCCTCCCAGAGGATGCGCATCTCCATCTTGGCCAGGTGCTGGCCGAGGCAGAGGTGGGCACCGTAACCGAAGGCCAGGTGCTTGTTGGGCGAGCGGTCGACCCTGAACTCGTCGGGATCTTCGAAGACGGCTGCGTCGCGGTTACCGGAGGCATAGCAGAGCATCAGCCAGTCGCCCTTGGACATGGCCCGCCCACCGATCTCGGTGTCGGCTGACACGGTGCGCATGAAGGTCTTCACCGGCGTGGTCCAGCGAATGGACTCGTCCACCAGGCCGGGGATCAGCGAGGGGTTCGCCTTGAGCTTGGCCAGCTCATCGGGCCGCTCCGCCAGGGCCCAGAAGGCGCCCGCGGTCGAGGAAGAGGTGGTGTCGTGGCCCGCCGTCGCGACGATGATGTAATAGCTCATCGCCTCGAGTTCGGAGATGGGCCGGCCGTCGATCTGGGCGTTGGCGATCACACTGGCCAGGTCGTTGCGGGGCGAGGCCCGGCGGTCAGCGGACAGGGCGTTGAAGTAGTTGAAAAAGTCGGTGATCACCCCAAGGTCCATCCGGCGGCCTTCGCCAGTGACGTCAGTGGGGATGGACTTGGCGTCGCTGCTGGCGGCCCGGCTGAGTTCGGGGTCGGTGGCGCCGAACAGTTCCTGGGTGAGGGTCAGCATCCGCGGCTCGTCCGCTTCCGGAACGCCGAGGATCTCCATCACCACGTGCAGGGGGAAGTGCAGGGCGACCTCCCGGACGAAGTCGCAGCGTCCGCCCGTGGCGGCCATCTTGTCCACCGAGGCCCGGGCGATTTCGCGGATGCGGGTCTCCAGGCTACGCAGGTTCTGGGGCATGAACCAGGCCTGGGTCAGGGCGCGGTACTTGGGATGGTCCGGCGCATCCATGTGGATGAGGGTGCGCAGCAGGTGCGGGCTGCCCCCCATCATCTCGCGGATCCGGGCGTCCCCCTCCTGGCTGACCAGGGTCGGCGACTTGTCCCCACTCAGGAACAGGTCGTTCTGCCGGCTGATCTCCAGGATGTCCGCGTGACGGGTGACCACCCAGAAGGGATCGACGCCCTCAATCTCCGCGCGCCCCAGGGGCTGGTTTGACCTCAGCCAGTCATAGGTCCGGAAGACCCGACCGTCGGCATAGGCGACGGGGTCCACCAGGTTACGGGCATGGTCGTCGGGTATGCGCACGTTGGCTTCGGCCATTTCGTCCTCCAGGGGCGGCCTGGCGGCGGAGGTCCGCCGGGAGGTGTCGCCTTGTCCCGATGCAACTGATACTTCGACCGGCAAGGCGTCCGCAAGCGGCGCCCAGACAGGACAGTCAAGGTGGGCCCCGGCCCGCGGAGGAGGGCACATGCTGACCAAGGGCGACGACTATCCGATTCACCAGACCCCGGAGCCCATCGCCTTCTCGGGAACGGACCGGAACTTCTACGATCGTTACTTCTTCAACGGCTATCAGCCGGACGGAACCGAGTTCTTCGCCGTCGCCTTCGGCGTCTATCCGCACCTGAACGTCGCCGATGCCCATTTCTCGGTGATCCGCGACGGGGTGGAGCACTGCCTGCACGCCTCGCGCCTCCTGAACATGGAGCGCATGGACATCTCGGCGGGGCCGATCCGCATTGAGGTGGTCGAGCCCCTGAAGACTCTCCGGGTCATTGTCGAAGCGAGCCACGGGATCGCTGCCGACCTGACCTTCGAGGGCAGGTCCTTCCCGATCGAGGAGCCCCGTTTCGTCTACCGGAACGGGCCCCGGGCCTTCATGGATTACACCCGGCTGACCGTGAACGTCAGGGTGTCCGGGTGGATCGAGGTGGACGGCGTGCGCCGGGTCCTGGCACCCGGCTCGGTCGGCACCCGGGACCGGTCCTGGGGCATCCGGCCCATCGGGGCCCCCGACCCGCAGCCTGTGGTCCCCAACCGGATCCCCAGCTTCTTCTGGCAATGGACCCCGCTGAACTTCGAGGACCGCAGCGTCTTCTTCCACGTCAACGCCGATCCTGACGGCGCGCCCTGGAACACCCGGGCGGTCATCGCGCCTGATGGGGCGGGCCCCGGCGGCGGACGGCACACCGGTGAGGCCGCCATGGAGGACGTGGTGATGATCCCGGGGACCCGGCAGATCGCCAGCGCCACCCTCAGCATTCCCCTCGCCCAGGGGGCGGCCAAGGTGGCCTTCCAGCCCTTCCTGACCTTCCTCATGCGGGGCATTGGCTACGGCCATCCCGAGTGGCGACACGGCGGCTACAAGGGCGAGCTCGCCGTGGAGCGCGAGGACATCGCGCTTTCGGGCGTGGACTTCCAGCGCCCCGAGAACCTCCACATCCAGGCCTTGTCTCACGTCACCCTTACCCTGCCGGGGGAGGCGCCCGTGCGCGGCATGGGCGTGTTCGAGCAGCTTATCCTGGGTCCCTACAGGCCTTATGGGTTCGGCTGACCGCATTCAGAGCTTGCCCCGCCCCGTCCGCCACGGGCAAGCTACCCATATTGTTTCTCGTTCCGGCGGAATTACGCCGCAGTTTCTGAAAGTCTGAACTTTGACCTCTTCCGCCGAAGCCGCCTTCGACGCCGCACAGTCCCCGCACTTCGCCTCCATCGACGCCCTGGTCTCAGGCCTTGCCGAGGTGGGCTACATCGCCTCCCGGCGGATCGCGACTTCGCTCTACATGGCCGTCCGCCTGCAGAAACCGATTCTGGTGGAGGGTACGGCGGGGGTAGGCAAGACCGAGCTTGCCCTCTGTACCGCAGCCCTGCTGGGCCAGCCCCTGATCCGGATGCAGTGCTACGAGGGCCTGGACGAGTCCAAGGCCCTCTACGAGTGGAAGTACGGCAAGCAGCTCCTCTACACCCAGATCCTCAAGGACCGGATGGGCGTGGCCCTGGCGGATGCCCCGGACATGGACGCGGCCATGGACCGGCTGCACGGCATGGGAGACCTGTTCTTCTCCGAGCCCTTCCTCGAGCCCCGGCCGCTCATGAAGGCCCTTCAGGAACCGACCGGCTGCGTCCTTCTGATCGACGAGATCGACAAGTCTGATGAGGCCTTCGAGGCCTTCCTGCTGGAGGTGCTGTCGGCCTATCAGGTGTCCATTCCCGAGATCGGGGTCCTGAAGGCCGAGACGCCGCCCATCGTCTTCCTGACGTCGAACAATGTCCGCGACCTGGGCGACGCCCTGAAGCGGCGGTGCCTGCACCTGCACATCCCCCTGCCCGACGCCGCCCTTGAGAAGAAGATCGTCGCCAGCAGGGTGCCGGGGATCGAGGCGCGGCTCACCGCCCAGCTCGTGGACTTCGTCCAGTCCCTGCGCGGCCTTGACCTGCGCAAGTCGCCCTCCATCTCGGAGACCGTCGATTGGGCCCGGGCCCTGATCCTGCTCAACGCCGACGCCCTCGAGGGCGAGGTGGTTCGCGACACCCTGAACGTGCTGCTGAAGTTCGAGCAGGACATCGTCGCCGTCGAGCCCCAGATCGCCGAGCTCATCCGCCAGGCCGGAGCCTGAGCCTCCGGTGCAGACGGCGCTCGAGGATTTCTTCCGGGCCCTGAGGGCAGCGGATGTTCGGGTCTCCCCGGTCGAGGCGATCGATGCCCACCGCACGGTGGATGTCGTGGGCTTCGCCGACCGCGAACTGTTCCGCGACGCCCTTTGCGCGACCCTCGCCAAGACCGCCGCCGAGGTGACGCGGTTCGAAGCGGTGTTCGACACCTTCTTCGACCGGCGTTCCCAGGCCCCGCCTCCAGTGGCCCCGCCCGAGGGCCAGGGCGACCCGATGGAGGGCCTGCCCCCGGAGGCGCAGGAGTCTGACCTGGCGCGCATGTTGATGGCGGGCGACGGTGCCGCCCTCGCCCAGGCCATGGAGGCGGCGGCAGAACGGGCGGAGGTCTCCCGGATCCGGCTTTCGACCCAGCGCGCACGACTGTCCCGCCGGCTCCTCGAGGAGATGGGGCTTTCGGAGATCGAGCGCATCCTCGCCGCGGCGCGGCGGCTGGGGGGACCGGGCGAGGCCGGAGCCGAACGGCTCGACGCGGCGCGCAAGGCCCTCGCGGCCCAGGCGGCGGCCTATGTCGAGCGCCAGCACGAGCTCTACGCCTCAGGCAGCGGCAAGCGGCTGCGCGAGGAAATGCTGGCGCGGAAGGCGCTGAACGCCGAGGGCGGCATCGATCCGGTAGACCAGGCCATGATGCAGGCCCTGGTGAAGCGGATGGCCAAGCGGCTCGCAGATCGCTACTCGCGACGCCGCAATGTCGCCTGGACGGGTCACCTGGATGTCCGGCGGACCCTCAGGAAATCGATGGGCTATGGGGGCATGCCCTTTGACATCGTCTTCAAGACCAAGAAGGTCGACAAACCTTCGATCGTCGCCATCTGCGACGTCTCCAAGTCGGTGGCCGCCGCAGCCCAGTTCCTCCTGACCTTCCTGTACTCCCTGAACGAGGTCGTCGACCGGCTTGAGGCCTTCGCCTTCTCCGGGCGGCTGATCAGCGTCAATGGAGTGCTCGACGACCATCCCGTCGAGACCGCGATCTTCGAGGTTCTGAAGCAGATCGGCTTCCAGCAGACTGACTACGGCAAGTCGCTGGAGGATTTCGCCGACCAGCACATGGACCGCATCGACCGGCACACCACGGTGATCATCCTGGGCGATGCGCGGTCGAACTATGCCAACCCCCGCCTCGACATCCTGGCCACGATCCAGAAGCGGTCCCGGGCGGTCATCTGGCTGAACCCCGAGCCGGAAAGCTACTGGAGCCAGGGGGACAGCGTGATGAACCGCTACGAGCGGTTCTGCCACGTGGCCAAGACCTGCAATACGCTCGAGCAGCTCGAACGCATCATCGAGGACGTCCTGCGGACCTACATTCCGCACTGATCCCCTACGGGAGCCGTTTGGTTCAGCCGGCCACGAGCAGGGCCGGATCGACGGGAAGCCGGCGGACCCGCTTTCCGGTGGCCGCGAAGATGGCGTTGCACAGGGCCGGCGGGGCTGGCGGCAGGGCCGGCTCGCCGAGTCCGGTGGGCGGATTGTCGGACAGGACGAAATGGACCTCGACCGGGGGCGCATCGGCCATCCGCATCAGACGATAGCTATCGAAGTTACCCTGCACGACGGCACCGCCCTCGAGGGTGATTTCCTGCCCCAGGGCGGCGGAGAGGCCGTCGAGCACCGCGCCTTGCACCTGGTTGATCGCCCCGGAAGGGTTGACGATCTGCCGGCCGACATCCCCGGCCACCCAGACCTTCTCGACCCGGATCCGCCCGTCATCCGCCACCCGGACCTGGACGACCTCTGCGAAGTAGCCGAGGTGGCTGAAGTGGAAGGCGACGCCCTGGCCCTGTCGCGGTGCCATGCGAGTGCGCCCCCAGCCGGAGACCTCAGCGACCTTCTGCAGGACCCCGCGCATCCGGCCGGCGTCATATCCGTCCCGGCCTGGCGTTCCCACCATCCCCTGCTCGCCCATGAGCTTGAGTCGGAAGGCCAGTGGATCGGTACCCGCCGCATGCGCCAGCTCGTCGAGGAACCCCTGGACGGCGAAAGCGATGCCGTTGGACCCCGGCGCGCGCAGGGGTCCGGTCGGGGTGGGACTGGGCAGGACGGAAAGTCCGTAGCGGAAATTCGGCACGAAACGGGCGGGAAACTCGGTGGGGGACATGCCGGCCGACCGCGCCGTCTGCACGCCCTGTCCCGGGGTCAGGAAGTGGTCGTGCCAGGCCACCAGCTGGCCAGAGGCGTCCAGCCCACCCTCGAACTTGTGCCACCCGGCCGGGCGGTAGAAGTCGTGGCGGATATCGTCCTCGCGGGTCCAGAGGAGCTTGACCGGCGCGCCGGCCTCGCGGGCGATCCAGGCGGCCTCGACCATGTAATCGTTCGACAGGCGCCGACCGAATCCACCGCCGCAGCGGACCATGTGCACGGTGATGTCCTCGGGCCGGATGCCCAGAGTCTTGGCCACGAGCTGCCGGCCGGACTCGGGGTTCTGGGTCGGTGCCCAGATTTCCATGCGGCCGTTGTTGAAGTGCGCCGTGCAGTTCTGCGGCTCGAGGGCAACATGGGCCAGGTAGGGATAGTGGTAGGTCGCCTCGATCCGCCGGGCGGCGCCCTTCAGGGCGGCATCCACGTCGCCGTCATGCCGCTCGATCCGGTCCACGCTCCACTTGGCGGTTGAGGCCATCCGGGCCTCCAGGTCGCGGCTGGACAGGCCCGGCTCGCCGGGCGCCTTCCATCGGATATTGAGGCGGTCCCGTCCCTTGCGGGCCTGCCACCAGGTATCCGCGACGACGGCCACTCCGGGGGACAGGGCATCTGGCGCCCCTGCGCCTTCGACCTTGAAGGCCTTGCGCACGCCCTTCACGGCCCGGGCGGCGTCGAGGTCGACCGCCTCCACACCCGCTCCGAAGACCGGTGCCTTCTCGAAGGTGGCGAACAGCATGCCGGGCACGACGACATCGATTCCGAACAGGGGCTTGCCGGTGACGATGGACGGCGTGTCCACCTGGGCCATGGGCCGGCCGATGATGCGGAAGTCCTTCGGGTCCTTGAGCTTGAGGCTTCGCGGATCTGGCGCTGGCAGGGTCGATGCGGCCGCGGCGAGCGACCCGTAGCTGGCGGAGCGGCCCGAGGCCTTGTGCACCACCCGCCCGGGCTCGGTGGAGCAGGTCGCGGGATCGACGCCCCAGGACTTGGCGGCGGCGGCGATCAGCAGGGCCCGCCCCGTGGCACCGACCCGGCGCAGCTCATCCCAGTGCAGGGGGGTCGACATGGACCCGCCAGCGAACTGGCGACCATAGAGGCCGGGATCGGAGTCCGCCTGGACGGTGCGCACCTTCGACCAGTCCGCATCCAGCTCCTCGGCGATCATCATGGGCATGGAGGTCTTCACCCCCTGGCCGATCTCGG
>NZ_JBAXIM010000010.1:0-29159 GCF_037138395.1 Phenylobacterium sp. | reverse complement strand
TCCATGCGAAGTTTCGACGCCGATCCGGCACAGGTTGGCACGGGCCCCCTCGGCCAGAGGGCGCACCTTCGCCAAATCGACCATTCCGCCCGGCTGGAGCGCCGGCTGCACGCGGTGCGGCCGGGGGTCTGGACCCTGGTGGGCAATGGCCTGTCCAACCAGACCTTCCTCGAGGGGCCGCAAGGCCTGATCGCCATCGACACGGGCGAGAGCGTGGAGGAGATGCGCACGGCCCTGGCCGAGGTGCGGGCCCACACCTCCGCGCCCCTGGTGGCGGTGCTCTACAGCCACTTTCACTACATCGGCGGTACGACGGCGGCCCTGGCGGATGCGGGCCGCGCCGACCTGCCCATACTGGGGCATGAGCGCATTCCCCTGAACCTGGCCCGGACCTCGGGCGAGATCGGCCCGGCCTATTCCCGGGGCCTGATCCACCAGTTCGGCCTGCGCCTGCCCCCCGAGGGGCCTGACGCCCTGGTCAATGAGGGCCTGGGCCTGCACTTCCGCAATCCCGAGCATGCGCCCTTCACCCCCGGGTATGTTCCGCCCACGGACTTCTTCCGGGGCGGCGAGCGGCTGACCCTGGCGGGACTGACGGTGGAGATCCACCACGCCCCCTCTGACGCCGACGACAGCGTCACCTTCTGGTTCCCCGAGCTTGGAACCTGCGTCCAGAACCTGGTCTGGCCGACCCTGTTCAACGTCTTTGCCATCCGCGGCGAGGAATACCGCGACCCCCAGGTCCTGCTGGCCGGGATCGACCACATCCTCTCCCTGGGGGCAGAGCACCTGGTGGGTGCCCACGGCCCACCGATCTCGGGCGCTGCCGAGATCGCCGCCCGGGTGACGCGCTATCGCGACTCCATCCAGTTCCTCTGGGACCAGACGGTGCGGGGGCTGAACCGGGGCCTGACCGCCGACGCCCTGGCCCACCAGGTGCGTCTGCCGGCGGCCTGCGACGACGACTACCTGACCAGCGAGTTCTACGGCGTGGCCGAGCACCATGTTCGCCAGATCGCCGCCGGCCTGCGGGGCTGGTTCGACGGCGAGCCGGGCAAGCTCTTCGTCCTGCCCCCGGCCGAGCGGGCGCAGCGCCTGGTCGAAGGCTTCGGCGGGGCAGCAGCCGTGCACGCCCAGGCGAGCGCCGCGCTGGGGGCGGGCGACCTGCGCTGGGCCCTGGAGCTGGCCTCCTGGCTGGTCGGACGGCCCGAGGCGGAGGCCGGTGACCGGGCCCTGCTGGCGAGCGTGCTGCGGGCCCTCGCCCAGGGGACCTCGGCGGCCAACATCCGCAACTGGTGCCTGACCCGGGCCCTGGAGCTGGAGGGTGCCCTGGACCTGTCGCGGGTGGCCGAGCACCGGCTGCGTCCGGCCCAGCTGGCGGGCCGGCCCCCGCGCGAGGCCCTGCACGTCCTGCGGGTCATGATCGACCCCGACCGGGCCGAGGGGATCGACCACCATGTCCGCTTCGACTTCCCGGACGCGACGCCCGCCGGCCTGCACGTGCGCAACGGCGTCAGCGTCGCCACGGATGGCTCGGGTGCAGGGGCCTCGGTCGCCGTGACCTGGGCTGACCTCGTCAGGGCGCTCTGCGGCCAGGTCAGGCTGTCTGATCTGGAGGCCTCGGGCGCGGCCCGGCTTTCCGGCGACGCCGACCTCACCCGCCGGGCCCTGGCAGCCTTTGACCTTCCGGGCCTGGGGCGCTGAGGTGAAACCGCGCCGGGCGGCCCTCCTCCTTGTCGGAGGCATTCTCGCCTGCGCCGTCCCCGCCCTGGCCGATCCCTGCCGCGCGGTGCCCCAGAAGGGGCCCATGCCCACCAGCCTCGCCCGGGGCGAGCGCTTCTCCGGCCCCGTGGTGCATGTGGGCGACGGGGATTCCCTGTGCCTGGCGGTGGGCCCGCGCCGGGGCGCGGATTGGGTGGAGGTGCGGCTCGCCGACTTCTACGCCCCCGAGCTTAAGGCACCGGGCGGGCGCGAGGCCCGGGACACCCTCAAGCGGATCACCGCCGGACGCCAGGTGGACTGTGTTTCCCGCGGGCGCAGCTGGGACCGGGTGGCCGCCGACTGCCGGGTAGCCGGACGCGGCCTGGGCGACCAGATGCGTGCCGCAGGGGTCCATGAGGGCGGACGGGGCTGGGGTGAGACCCCACGACGCCGCTGAAGACCGCAGATATCCCGGTCCTGAAGACCGAGGCCTGATCAGGCCTTGCGCCGGCTCTCCCGGACGGCCTGGGCAGAGCTGCGGCGCGCCTCGACCAGCTGCCCCACCTCCCGCGCCAGGATCGGGCTCTTCTCGAAAACCTGCGAGATGGCGTCGGGTGCCATGCGGACCACGAGACAGTCCTCCAGGGCGACGGCGCACAGGCTGGAGGCCTGGCGTCCGTACATGCCGCTCTCGCCGAAGATCTCGCCGGGAGACGCCCGGGCGATCTCGACGGCGGCCTCGCCCTCTCCCATCTGCAGGGAGACTTCGCCCCGGACGAGGACCAGCACGCCCGTCAGGGGGTCGCCTTCCCGGAACAGGACCTCCTGGCGCGCGAAATCCAGGGTCTCCAGGGCGTGCTCGGCGAGGCCGGACAGGTCCGGGAAGCGGCCCAGCCCGGCCAGGAGGTCCTGGGCCCGGGGCGGGGTGCGCCCGAAGACGCCCTTCTGCTGGTAGTCGAGGTTGACCGTCACGGGATAGGGCATGTTCAGGCCTCGCCGCCGGGCGGCGTACCAGATCCGGGTCATGAGCTCGCCTCGCACGGGCCAGCGGTCATCCTCGAGGGTCCGGTAGATCAGGCGGTAGACGATGCCGAAGTCGCCGAAGTTCAGGGTGGCGGCGATGGGCGCCGGGGCGGCGAGGACGCCAGGGGTCTCGGCGGCAACCTCAAGGAGGGTGGCGCGGACATCGTTGGGCGCGTCGTCATAGCTGAAGGAGACCTCGATCATCTCCATCCTCATCCGGCGCGGCCGGGAGTAGTTGGTGATGACCTCCTTGTTGAGCACCGAGTTGGGCACCACCTGCGTCAACCCACCAAAGGCCTTGAGGTGGACGGAGCGCCAGTTGATCTCCTTTACCTCGCCGGAGACGTCGCCGATCTCGATATGGTCGCCCACCTCGAAGGGCCGCTCCATAAGGAGCATGACGCCGGAGAAGAGATTGCCGAGGGGTTCCTGGAGGGCCAGGCCCACGACGATGGAGCTGACACCGAGGGCGGCCAGGGCGCCCGACAGGTCCTTTCCCCAGACCGTGGAATAGACCACGGCGCCGGCGAAGCCGACGAGCAGGATCCGGATCAGGTCGCGCAGGAGCCGCGGCACCCGGGTCGCCCAGCTTCCCACCGCCGCCGCCTCAAAGACCAGGCTGTTGATGTAGTTGAGGGCACCTGCCGCCAGGAAGATCCACAGGACGGTCTCGGCGAGGCGGACTGGCAGGCTCGAGCCCGGCAGGCCCACGGCCACCCGCAGGAAGAGCACCAGGGCCAGGACCGGCATGAACCAGTTCCGGGTCCAGCGCAGGGGACCGGCGACGGGGTGGCCCCGGCGTCCGGCGACCTGGATGGCCTCGGTCATGACCAGCAGGACGAGGGGCAGGCCCAGGCCCACGGCCAGGGCCGGGCCAAGGGCCAGGCCGCCCGGTTCGGAAGGCATCATTTCGGGCGCCCTCGTCCCTTTTTCAGCGGTTTCCGGGAGGCGTTGGCCTCGATCAGGGGTTTCCTCGAGGTGCTGGCCTCGATCAGGGGATAGAGCTCGATCCCACCCATGCCCTTGATCTCGGTGGGGACGGCAGGCCCGAAATCGATCAGGTCGTGCACCCGGTCGTAAACCGATTTTGTCACCTGGATGGAGGTCTCCCCATCCGAGACGATACCCCGGGCGAGGCGGACGGTGTCGCCCCAGAGGTCGTAGATGAACCGTCGGCGACCCACCAGGCCGCCGGTCACGGGCCCGCTGTTGATGCCCACCTCGGCCACGAGCTCCAGGCCCCGTTCAGCGTTGAACCGGCGTACGATCCGGACAGCCTCCCGGGCGAACTCGACCATGCGCAGGGTATGGTCCGGCCGTTCGGCCGAAAGGCCCGAGGCGGCGAGGTAGGACGAACCGATGGTCCTGACCTTTTCCACGCCCAGGCCCTCCGCCACCTCGTCAAAGGCGCCCACCATGTCGCTCAGCAGGCTGAGCGCAGCCTCTTCGCCCAGGGTGAGGGCCAGGGCGTCGAGGCCGAAGAGATTGACGAAGGCCACGGTGACGTCGGCGAAGGCGCGCGGGGTGTCGTGCCCGCCCTCGCGCATCTGGGCGGCGCCTGAGGCCGGCAGCAGGCTCTCGAGCAGGCGTTCGCTTTCCTGGGCCTGGGCCTGGACCTCGGCCTTCTGCGCCCGCAGGCTCCGGATCATCCGGTTGAGGGAGTCCCCGAGGGCGCGGAGTTCAGGATCCCGTGGCGGCGTGACCTCGGCGTCGCTTTCGCCCTGCCCGACCCGCTCGGCGGCGGCGGCCAGGGCGCTGATCGGGCGGGTGATCCGCGAGGCGTAGGCGATGGCGAGGAGTGAGCCCAGCAGGGCCAGGCCGACCGCCGCCAATAGGGCCTGGGCGGCATAGGCGCGGACGGGTGCCAGGGCCTCCTTCTGGTCGACCTGGGCGATCACGGCCCAGCGCAGGGAGTCTAGGTCTACCGGCCCATAGGCAGTGAAGACCGGCTCTCCCCTGTAGTCCACGTCGTCGGCGTCCACCCCACTGCGCCCCGCCAGGGCCGCCTCCGCGGCCTCGCCGGTCTGGGGCGCCAGCAGGACGGCGGTGCCGAGACGTTCGATCTGGTCCACAGTGTGGGTGGTGAGCTTGGAATGACGCAGGCCAGCGACGAAGGCCTTGGGGTCTTCCTGCATGAAGCGGGATTCGGTCCGTAGCCGTTTGTCGGGGCCGATCAGGAAGACCTCGCCGGTCTTTCCCATCCCGTCATTGGACAGGGCCGCCTCGACCTGGTTCGTGGCCAGGCGAAGGGCCATGATGGCCACCAGCCGGTTTCGGTAGAAGACGGGGGTGACGATAAAAGCCCGGGGCTTGCCCAGGGCGGGCCGGTAGAACTCAAAATCCGACATCCGGTAGTCGTCGACGTTCTGGCTGCGCCGGAGCCCTCGCACCGCCTCTGCCAGGTTGCTGGAGGCGTAGGGACCGGTCTCCAGGCTGGTCCCCAGGGCGGCGTTGGCCTGGTAGCTGAAGAAGACCTCAAGGGTATCAGGGTCGACCAGCAGGATGTTCTCGAAGCCAAACCGGCGGAGGATATCCCCAAGCCGGGCGTGGGTGTCTGCCACCGCGCGTCCGTAAGATGTGGGATCTGTGCCTGTCAGCAGGGGCTGGGAGCCCGTGTAGGGCCGCGCCGACGGGACGACATAGGCCGCCTGGGCGCGCCATCCCGCGTTCGAGGCTGGCAGGAGGCCTTCAGGCTCCACCGTCGCGTCGATCCCCCGGCTGAGGGCCGGCGCGAAGTCGTGGGTGTAGAAGGCCGTCACGGCGGCCCGGGTCGCGGCATCCGGCGGCGTATCGCCCAGGGCCCTGTAGCCGGCCCGGAGTCTGACGCCCATCCGGCCGACTTCCGGCAGGCCGGAGAGGGCGAGGACCTCGTTCCTCGAAGCCTGGAGAAGGGTTGACACCAGCTTCACCCGGGAGGTCTGGACACCCTGGAGCTGGGCCAGGGCCGCGGCCTTCAGGGCGTTGCGGGCGCTGGCATAGCCCAGGCCCGCCACCACGCCCACCGAGGTCAGGAGCAGGAGCAGGATGAAGGCGATAAGCCGGGTCTGGAGGCTGAACTGGCGCATGGCAGGCAATCCGGATGACGGCGGGGACGGCGGAATCAAGCTCCAACTGTCTCGATAAGCCCCGCCCGTCGCTCCGGCAAGGGCGGTCGGGCAAGGGGGGTCGGGCAAAGTGGAGCCTGAACGGGCGCTTCGGGGGCTCCAGCGCGGTCTGGTGCCCGGCGCAGGGCCATGTCAGCCTAGACCTATGCCTGAAGCGCCCAAGATGGACGACTCCGAGGTCCACCGCGCCGCCGGGGACGTGATCGGCCTCTATACCCGCCATGCGGACGCCTGGGATGCGGCCCGGGGGGCGGAGGTCCGGATCGAAGGTGCCTGGCTGTCACGGTTCGCGGACGGCCTGCCCCCGGGCGGGAGGGTGCTGGACCTGGGCTGCGGGACGGGGCGGCCCCTCGGCGCCTGGTTCTTGGACCGCGGCTTTGCCGTGACTGGCGTCGACGGCTCGGCGCCCGCGGTCGAACGGGCGCGCCGCCGCCTGCCCGCCGGGACCTGGCTCTGCGCGGACATGCGCGGCCTGGACCTGGGAGAGACCTTTGACGGCCTCCTGGCCTGGGACAGCCTGTTCCACCTGACGCACGACGATCAGAGGGCCCTCTTCCCGGTCTTAGGTGTCCACGCGGCTCCGGGCGCCAGGCTCATGTTCACCTCCGGCCCGGAGGCGGGGACGGCCATGGGGGTGTTCGGCGGCGATCCCCTGCACCATGCCAGCCTTGCCCCGGCCGAGTACCGCGACCTGCTGGCAAAACAGGGCTTCGAGGTCCTCCAGTTCACGCCTGAAGATCCGGACTGCGGCGGGCATTCGGTCTGGCTGGCGCGCCGACGGCTTGGCTGAAGACCCGGGAGGAGGCATACCCCTCCTGTCAGACAGGGAGAGACCCATGCGGGCCGACGCGGAATTCGACATCATCGTCTACGGAGCCACCGGCTTCACCGGCCGCCTCGTGGCCGAGCACCTGGTTCGTACCCAGCCGCCGGGGGGCGAGGTCTCCTGGGCCATGGCCGGCCGTTCCGCGGACAAGCTGGCTGAGGTCCGCGACCTGATCGGCGCCCCGGCCTCCACGCCCCTGGTGGTCTGCGATGCCGCCGACCCCGCCCAGCTGAGTGCCATGGTGCGCCGCGCAAAGGTCATCGTGACCACTGTCGGGCCCTACCAACTGTATGGGTCCGACCTCGTCGCCGCCTGCGTAGAGGCCGGGACCGACTATTTGGACCTGTGCGGGGAATCCAACTGGATGGCTGAGATGGTCGCCGCCCACCACGAGGCCGCCCGGGCCTCGGGCGCGCGCATCCTCTTCTCCTGCGGCTTCGACTCCATCCCCTTCGAGCTGGGCGTCCTGTTCGCCGAGGAGACGGCCAAGCGCCGCCTCGGCCACCCCGTCCCGCGGGTAAAGGGCCGTGTGCGGAACATGCGCGGCGGGCTGTCCGGCGGAACCGCCGCCAGCGGCGCCGCGACCATGGACGCCATCCGGCGCAACCCCGCCCTGTTCCAGCTGATGATGGACCCCTTCGCCCTGACGCCCGGCTTCATCGGCCCGGCCCAGCCGTCAGGCAATGAGACGGCCTTCGACGAGGACGTCGACGCCGAGGTCGGTCCCTTCATGATGGCGGCCATCAATACCAAGAACGTCCACCGCTCGAACTTCCTTCAGGGCCATCCCTGGGGGACGGACTTCGCCTACGACGAGATGTCCGTCACGGCGCCGGGCGCCAGCACGTCCTTCACGGACCTCGGCGGTGCCGGCGCCCCGAAGCCGGGCGAGGGGCCCAGCCTCGAGGAACGCGAGAACGGCTTCTACGACATCCTCTTCGTGGGTATCGGCGCCGACGGGCGAAAGGTGCGGGTCTCGGTCAAGGGTGACCGCGACCCTGGCTACGGCTCGACCTCCAAGATGATGGCCGAGACGGCGATCCAGCTCATCCGCACCCCGGCGACGGCGGGCGGCGTCTGGACCCCGGGTGCGGCCCTGGGCGTGCCCCTGATCGAGCGCCTGGCCGCCCGTGCGGGCCTGACCTTCACCGATGAGACGGTCTAGCTTCCGACCTTAAGGTCCGACTCGCCCATCATCAGGGCGCTGAATCCGCGGGCCCAGGTTCTCGATCACGGCTCGGGCGTCGAAGGCTTCGGGGTCATCCGCCCGCTTCGGGCCGCGACCGAGGACGATCTCTGCAGAGGCGGTGAACTTCTCGATCGTGGAGGCCTCTAGGGGCTGACGGCCGAAGGGCCCCTCCATCCAGGGATCGTAGGTTCGCCACCCATAGGAGCCGTAGTACCGCCAGTAGGGGTTCCAGTAGGGCAGGGGCGCGGGTCCGGGGTCCATCCGCAGGGTGGTCTTCCGGTCTGTATCCCGGGAGACGAGGGTGAAGGTGTCGTAGCCGTTGGCCAGGGCCAGCTCGGCCGCCCGGTAGGCCAGGTAGAGCTCGACCGTCTCGCGGGAGGTCAGGCTGTTTCCGGAGAAGCTCACCCGGTAGCGCCCGGGCTCGATCCGCACATCCGAATACCCGCCCAGCCCCGGGGACTCGGCCAGCAGGGGCTGGTAGGGCGTCGCGGTGGTGCAGGCGGACAGGCCCGCCGCAAGGGCGAGGCCGGCGGCCAGGGCGAGGGTCTTCAGTCGCATCGGGAACTCCAGCGGAGACGGGAGCGAAGAGGGTCGCGCCCATCTTCGACGAAACTATGGCGGGAGGTCAGGCCCAGGAGATCAGGCCCAATACTTCAGGCGATAGCCGAGAGGACCGCCTTGAATAGGGCCCCGAAGAGCAGGACTGCCGAGGCAATCATCTGCACCATGAAGCCCAGCTCGCGCTTGTCCGCCGATGCGGAGTAGCCGACCGCGTAGAGCACCCGGCCGACGATCCAGACGAGGCCGATGCCAGCCGCCAGCAGGTCGCCCCAGTAGTGGGCGAACAGCCAGAGGGAGCCGAGGAAGATCGGCAGCCACTCCAGGGTGTTGCCCTGGACGCGCAGGTAGCGCTCGAGCGTCGGATCGCCGGACATGGCGGGGGCGGCGATACCGGACGTGCGGCGGGCGCCGCCGACCCGGACCCCCATCCAGACATAGGCCAGCAGGGCGAGAAGGGTGACGACGGCGGTGAGGTTCGGGAAGCTCATGTGGATTCCTCCAGTTTCCGGGAGGGTGACATGCTCCGCCCCGGGAGGGAACTACCCTCTGTTCCGCCGGTCCCGACGGGCCTGGACCCGCAGCCGCAGGGCGTTCAGCTTGATGAAGCCGGCGGCGTCGCGGTGGTCGTAGGCCACCGCACCCTCCTCGAAGGTGACGAGGTCCTGGTCGTAGAGCGACCAGGGGCTGGTGCGGCCGATCACGGACACATTGCCCTTGTACAGCTTGACCCGGACCTGGCCGGTGACGTGCTTCTGGGACAGGTCGATGGCCGCCTGCAGCATCTCGCGCTCAGGAGCGAACCAGAACCCGTTGTAGATCAGGCTGGCATAGCGCGGCATGAGCTCGTCCTTCAGGTGCATGGACCCGCGGTCGAGGGTGATGGACTCCATGCCCCGGTGGGCGGCCAGGAGGATGGTGCCACCGGGGGTCTCGTAGACCCCCCGGGACTTCATGCCGACAAAGCGGTTCTCCACCAGGTCCAGCCGGCCGATCCCGTTGTCGTGGCCCAGCTGGTTCAGACGGGTGAGGAGCGTCGCCGGGCTCATGCGCACGCCGTCGATGGCCACGGGGTCGCCGCCCTCGAAGTCCAGGGTGAAGACGGTGGGCTCGTCCGGGGCGTCCTCCGGCGAGAGCGTGCGCATGTGCACGAACTCCGGTGCTTCCACGGCCGGATCTTCCAGCACCTTGCCCTCTGAAGAGGAGTGCAGGAGGTTGGCGTCGACGCTGAAGGGCGCTTCGCCGCGCTTGTCCTTGGTGATCTGGATCTGGTGCTGTTCGGCGAACGCCAGAAGGGCCTCCCGGGACTTGAAGTCCCACTCCCGCCAGGGGGCGATGACGTGGATGTCGGGCTCCAGGGCATAGTAGCCCAGCTCGAACCGGACCTGGTCATTGCCCTTGCCGGTGGCGCCGTGGCTGACGGCGTCGGCACCGGTCTGGCGGGCGATGTCGATCTGCTTCTTGGCGATAAGGGGCCGGGCGATGGAGGTGCCCAGCAGGTACTGGCCCTCGTAGACGGTGTTGGCCCGGAACATGGGGAAGACGTAGTCGCGGACGAATTCCTCGCGCACGTCCTCGATGAAGATGTTCTCGGGCTTGACCCCGGCGGCCAGGGCCTTGGCCCGGGCCGGCTCGATCTCCTCGCCCTGGCCGAGGTCGGCGGTGAAGGTCACCACCTCGGCCCCGTACTCGGTCTGCAGCCACTTCAGGATGATCGAGGTGTCGAGGCCGCCGGAATAGGCGAGGACGACTTTCTTGATGTCTCGGGTCATGGCGGGCAATCCGAAGGGACGACGGGGGGGCTCTAGCGTTGACGGGGCGGGGTGCGCAAGGCCTCAGACGGTGACCTGGGTGCCCAGCTCGACCACGCGGCCCGGCGGGATCTTGTAGAAGTCTGTCGGGTTAGCGGCGTTGCGCATCAGGAAGATGAACAGCTTGTCCTGCCACAGGGGCATGCCCGAGCTGGCAGACGCCACCACCGACCGGCGGCCAAGGAAGAAGCTGGTGGCCATGATGTCGAACTTCAGCCCCTGCTGCCGGCAGAGGGTCATGGCCCGGGGAATGTTCGGGCTTTCCATGAAGCCGTAGGACACGGTCAACCTCTTGAAGTCCGCGTTGACCGGTTCGATCCGGATGCGGTTCTCGTCCCGAACCCGGGGGGTCTGGGCGGTGATCACGGTCAGGATGATGTTGCGCTCATGCAGCACCTTGTTGTGCTTCAGGTTGTGCATGAGCGCCACAGGGGCGACGTCGGGGTCCGAGGTCAGGAAGACCGCCGAGCCCGAGGCCCGGTGGGGCGGCCGGGCCAGGAGCATGTCCGACAGATCGGCCAGGGCGACGGAGTCCTGGTGGGTCTTCTCGCTCAGGATCCGGGTGCCCCGGTTCCAGGTCCACATGATCACCACCAGCAGCGCGCCCAGGACCAGGGGCAGCCAGGCCCCCTGGGGCAGCTTGAGCATGTTCGAGGAAATAAAGACGATGTCGAGAAGGCCGAAGACCGCTGCGGCGAGCCCCGCCACCCAGAGGGGCTTCTTCCACATGTACCGAATGATCACGAAGAACAGCAGGGTGTCGACGAACATGGAACCCGTGACGGCGATACCGTAGGCCGCCGCCAGATTGGACGAGGTCTTGAACGAGAACAGCAGCACGATCACGCCAATCATCAGGAAGGTGTTCACCTGGGGCACGTAGATCTGCCCGGCCTGGGTCTCGGAGGTGCGACGGATGTCCATGCGAGGCAGCAGTCCCAGTTGAACCGCCTGCTGGGTCATGGAAAAGGCGCCGGTGATCACGGCCTGGCTGGCGATTACGCTCGCGGCGGTGGCCATCAGCAGGACCGGCCAATAGACGGCGACCGGGATCATCCCGAAGAAGGGGTTGCCCCGCGCCTCGGGGTGGGCCAGCACCAGGGCGCCCTGACCCAGGTAATTCAGAACCAGGGACGGAAGGACCAGGTAGAGCCAGGCTGCCCGGATGGGCCCCTTCCCGAAATGGCCCATGTCGGCATAGAGCGCCTCGGCCCCGGTGACCGCCAGGAAGACGCTGCCCAGGATGACGAAGCCGACGAAGCCGTTGTCCAGCAGGAACAGGATCCCGTAGTGCGGCATCAGGCCCCGCAGGACCGAGGGGGTCTCGAAGATGTGGAAGACGCCCAGCGCTCCCAGGATCAGGAACCAGGCGGCGGTGATGGGTCCGAACGCCCGGGCGATTCTCGCTGTGCCCCGGGACTGGACCAGGAACAGGATGATGAGGATGGCCGCCGAGATCGGCAGCACGAGGGCCCCGAGCTCGGGGCTGACCCCCGGGGCGTCCCTCAGGCCCTCGACTGCGCCGAGCACCGAGATGGCCGGGGTAATGACCCCGTCGCCGTAGAACAGGGCCGCCCCGACCATTCCGAGGAAGAGGACCGCGCCGGACCGCTTGGACAAGGCCCTCTGGGCCAGAGCCATCAGGGCCAGGGTGCCGCCCTCGCCCTTGTTGTCCGCCCGCATCAGGAAGACGACGTACTTGACGGTCACCACCAGGACGAGGGCCCAGGTGATCAGCGAGATGACGCCCAGGACAGAAAGCTCGGAGGAGACGTCCGCCCGCGAGTGGGCGAGGGCCTCGCGCATGGCGTAGATGGGGCTGGTCCCGATGTCGCCAAAGACCACGCCAAGGGCACCCAGGGCGAGGGCCCCGAAGCCATCGCCGTGTCCTTGGTGGGAGTTGGTCGAGGTGGGGGGCGCGTCGCCCGAAGACCCAGCCACTTCCGCCATGTTTATCCCCGGGGGGCCTGCGCCCCGCCCCGGCGGCTACATGCCGACGGGCGCCGGGGGCGATACACCCTTTCCTGTGAGGGTTCAATGCGCGCCACAGGATGCCCCCTTGGCCTGCAGTGATCTTGCGTCGCGGCCCGCAAGGGCCCAAATCTGTTGCATGTTCATCCAGACTGAAACCACACCGAACCCTCAGGTCCTGAAGTTCCTGCCCGGCCGCGTCGTCATGGAGGCCGGATCGCGGGACTTTCGATCCGCCGAGGAGGCCGGGGCCTCGCCCCTGGCCGCCGCGATCTTCGACCTCGACGGCGTGAACCGCGTCTTCTTCGGCGCCGATTTCCTGACCGTCGGAAAGCTTGTCTCGGCGGACTGGGACCATCTCAAGGCCCCAGTCCTGGCGGCGATCATGGACCACTTCACCTCTGGCCAACCCCTCTTCGGGGTCGGCGCTGAGGCGGCGGGGGACGAGGGCACCTACGAGGGCGAGACGGCCCAGGTGGTGGCGGAGATCCGCGAGCTACTCGACACCCGCATCCGGCCGGCCGTCGCCCGGGACGGCGGCGACATCCTGTTCGACCGCTTCGAGCCTGACACCGGAACCGTCTGGCTGCACATGCGCGGCGCCTGCGCCGGATGCCCCTCGTCCTCCGCCACCCTCAAGTCGGGCGTCGAGAACATGCTCAAGCACTATGTCCCCGAGGTCGTGCGGGTCGAACAGACCCTCTAGGCCGGCGTGCGGGTCCTCGCCATCGACACCTGTCTGGCGGCCTGCTCTGTTGCCGTCCTGGACGGGGAGAGGCCGGTGGTCTCGACTTCGGAGCCCATGGACAGGGGACACCAGGAGCGCCTGGCCCCCCTGGCGCAGGAGGTCATGGCCCGTGCTGGCCTGGCCTTCGCAGAGCTCGACCGCATTGCTGTCACTTTGGGCCCGGGGTCCTTCACCGGCCTCAGGGTGGGCCTGGCCTTCGCCAAGGGCCTGGGCCTGGCCCTCGGCCGCCCGGTGATCGGCCTCGGCTGCCTCGAGGTCCTGGCTGCGCCCTTCGCCGGGTCGCCCGGTCGGACCCTGGTTCTCCTGCCCGGTCGGGGAGAGGCGATCTGCCATCAAGTCTTCGAGGGCGGCATCGCCCGCGGACCCCCGGTCCTCGGGCCTGAGGCGGACCTGGAGGCCCTGGCGCCTGTGGCGCGGATCCTGGGCGACGTCGCCCTGGCGCCGGGCCGCTTTCCGGGGGCCGAGAGACTCGCCCTGGCGGTTCCCGACGTCGCGGTCGCCGCGCAGATGGCCGTCCTGCGCCCGCCCGGACCCCTGATCCCGCTCTACATGCGTGCACCGGACGCCCGCCTGCCGGGTGGCAGGTTGCCGGAGTGACCGTCCGCCGCGCCGGGACCGGGGACCTTGGCGCCCTCGCCGACCTCCATGCCACCGCCTTCAGTCCCGGCTGGAGCGCCGCCGAGATCGCCGCCCTGGGCGCCGTCGCCCTGATCGAGGACGGGGCCGGCATGATCCTGGTCCGAACCGTCGCTGGGGAGGCCGAGATCCTCACCGTGGGCGTCCGACCGGAGGCGCGCGGCGCTGGCGCCGGTGGCCGGCTTGTCCAGGCGGCCCTCGGGGCCGCACGTGCGGACGGCGCAGAGCGGGTCTTCCTGGAGGTCGCCGAAGACAACCTCGCGGCCCTGAGGCTCTACGCCGGCTGCGGCTTCGGGGAGGTCGGGCGGCGGAGGCGTTACTATCCCCGCCCGGACGGCGGGGCGGCTGACGCCCTTGTTCTGCGGCGAGCGCTTAACACGGAGCCTTGAAGACCCTATTCTCAGGGCGAGGAGACCCCCGCTTGGACCGTATCGCGAACCTCTGCATCGCCAAGGGCATGCGCATGACCGACCAGCGCCGGGTGATCGCCCGGGTGCTTTCGGAGTCCCAGGACCATCCCGACGTGGAGGAGCTGCACCGCAGGGCCCACGCCGTGGACCCGCGCATCTCCATTGCGACCGTCTATCGCACGGTGCGGCTGTTCGAGGATTCGGGGATCATTTCCCGGCATGACTTCCGGGACGGCCGCTCCCGCTACGAAGAAGCGCCCGAGACCCATCACGACCACCTGATCGACATGACTACCGGCAAGGTGATCGAGTTTGTCGACGCCGAGATCGAGGCCCTCCAGGAAGCCATCGCCCGGCGGCTTGGCTACCGCCTTGTCGATCACCGGCTGGAGCTCTACGGCCTTCCCATCCATGAGTGACCCGTCCGCATCGCCAACTCGGCGGCTCTACATCCGCACCTACGGCTGCCAGATGAATGTCTACGACAGCGAGCGCATGGCCGATGTCCTGGCCCCTTTGGGCTATGTCCTGACCGAGCGGCCGGAAGAGGCCGACCTCGTTGTCCTGAACACCTGCCACATCCGGGAGAAGGCCACCGAGAAGGTCTATTCCGAGCTGGGACAGCTGAAGGCCCTCAAGGCCGAGCGGGCCGCCGCCGGGCTGGGCATGACCATTGCCGTCGCCGGCTGCGTCGCCCAGGCCGAGGGCGAGGAAATCCTCCGCCGCCAGCCGGCGGTCGACCTGGTGGTCGGACCCCAGGCCTACCACCAGCTGCCCGAGCTGATCGCCCGGACCCATCGTGCCCGCGGCGACCGCCTGGCGGCCGACTTCGCCCCCGAGGCCAAGTTCGACGCCCTGGGTGCTGCCCGGACGACGTCTGGCGTCACCGCCTTCCTCACCATTCAGGAAGGCTGCGACAAGTTCTGCACCTTCTGCGTCGTGCCCTACACCCGGGGGGCGGAGTGGTCGCGCCCGGCAGGCGACATCCTCGCCGAGGCCCGGTCCCTCGCCGCCCGTGGGGTGCGCGAGGTCACCCTCCTGGGCCAGAACGTCAACGCCTGGTCGGGAGAGGGCGGCCTTGGCGGCCTGGCCCGCCAGCTGGCCCGGATCGAGGGTCTGGACCGGATCCGCTACACCACCAGCCATCCCCGGGACATGGACGATGACCTGATCGCTGCCCATGCCGACCTGCCCCAGCTCATGCCCTACCTGCACCTGCCCGTGCAGTCTGGGTCCGACCGGATCCTCAAGGCCATGAACCGCGGCCATACCGCCGAGTCCTACCTGCGCCTGGTAGAGAAGATCCGCGCCGTCCGTCCCGACATCGCCCTGTCCGGCGACTTCATCGTCGGCTTTCCCGGCGAGCGCGAGGCCGACTTCGAGGCCACCCTGGCCCTGGTGCGGGAGGTCGGCTACGCCTCGGCCTTTACCTTCAAGTATTCCCGGCGACCCGGGACCCCGGCGGCGGCCCAGCCCGGACAGGTGGACCTCGCGGTGATGGACGAGCGGCTGGCCCGCCTCAACGCCCTGATGGAGTCCCAACAGAAGGCCTTCAACACCGCCCAGGAGGGACGCATCCTGTCTGTCCTCTTCGAAAAGCCCGGCCGCCAACCGGGCCAGCTGTCCGGCCGCAGCCCCTACCTGCAGGCCGTGCACTGCGACGGCCCCGCCGAACTGATCGGCCGGATCGCCTCTGTCCGCATCGACGCCGCCGCCCGGATGAGCCTGGCGGGGACCCTTGTTGCTGAGACCCAGACCGCATGAGCCGCACTGCAGAGTTCGTCACCCTTTCCGACGCCGCCTCCCGGGCGGTCTCAGGCCCCTCCAGCCGACATGCAGCCCTGATCGAGGACGCCTTCGACGTCCTGGTGGAGACCCCCGGCGGGGGCGTTGCCCTGACCGGTGACGTGCGCGGCCGCGCCTCTGCCAAGAAGGTCTTCGAGTCCCTGGCCCTCCGCGCGGAACGGGGACTGGAGGTCGCTGAGGCGGACGTGCGCGTGGCCATCGGCCAGGCCCGGACCGGGCGCGGCTCGCCGCCCGGCGCCCTGCCCTCAGGCCGTCGGGGCCCCGTGTCGCCGCGGACCCCCGCCCAGGCCCGCTATCTCGAAATCCTGGCCCACAACGACCTGGTCTTCGGGCTTGGCCCCGCCGGCACCGGCAAGACCTTCCTGGCCGTGGCCGCCGGCGTCGGTGCCCTCCTGCGGGGTGATGTCGAACGGCTGATCGTCTCGCGCCCGGCAGTGGAGGCCGGCGAGCGTCTGGGTTTTCTTCCTGGCGACCTGACCGAGAAGGTCGACCCCTACATGGCGCCGGTCTGGGAGGCCCTGACCGACATACTGGGCCCCGAGCAGTTCCGCCGCCGCCGGGAGAAGGGCGAGATCGAGCTTGCGCCCATCGCCTTCATGCGGGGCCGGACCCTGTCCGAGGCCTATATCATCGTGGATGAGGCGCAGAATTGCTCCCGTATGCAGATGCGTATGGTCCTGACCCGCCTGGGTGAGAGGGCCAAGATGGTCGTGACCGGCGATCCCAGCCAGATCGACCTGCCCCACCCCCGGGATTCTGGCCTGGCCCATGCCGTCGCCCTTCTGGAGGGCGAGAAGGGCATCGGCATCGCCCGCTTCGGGCCTGAGGATGTTGTGCGCCATCCCCTGGTCGAGCGGATCGTCCGGGCCTACGAGGCCGATAGCCGCCCGCCGGGCTCTGCTGAATGACGCCGGATTCCGGGATGGGTGGGATCGACGTGCTCGTAGAGGGTGGCAACTGGGGTTTCGGCTCCGCGGACGCCCCAGGCCTTGCCCGGAAGGCTGCAGAGGCCGCCCTGGCGGCAGCGGACGCCCGGGGCGGTCTGGCCATACTCCTGGCCGACGACGCCCGCCTGGCGGAGCTGAACGCCGCCTTCCGGTCAAAGGTCGGACCTACCAACGTCCTGTCCTTCCCGGCCCCCGCCAATCCCGGGGGCTGGCTTGGTGATGTCGCCCTGGCATTCGAAACCTGCCGGGGGGAGGCCGAGGCCCAGGACAAGCGCTTTGAGCATCACCTGCAACATCTCGTGGCGCACGGCGTCCTGCATCTTGTAGGCTATGACCACGAGACCGACGAAGAGGCCGCCGAGATGGAGGGCCTCGAAACGGAAATCCTGGCTGGCCTGGGGGCACCTGACCCCTACGCCGCCGAAAGAGGAGACCATGGCCAGTCATGAAGCGCCCGCCCCGGAGGGGCGACAAGGGCGGGGCCTCGTAGGCCGGATCCTCCGGATCTTCGGGGCCCGCGACCGGACCCCTGACGCCACAGCGGCGGCGGCTCTGGCGGAGTCCGCCGGGGGCCGCCTGGTCGACCAGGCCCAGGCCTTCCAGTCCCTGAGGGTCGACGACGTCATGACCCCGAGGGCAGATATCGTTGCCGTCGAGGTGGACACCCCCTTCGACGAGGTCGTCGCTCGCTTCATCGAAGCCGAGCACTCCCGAATGCCCATCTACCGGGAGACCCTCGATGATCCCCTGGGCGTCGTCCACGTGAAGGACGTCTTCAAGCAGATGGCCACAGGTGTCCGGCCTCGCGGCCGCCGGGGCGCGGCGGCGGAATCGGTCCTGATGCGGCTCAGGCGGGACGTCCTCTACGTGCCCGCCTCCATGCGCGCCGCCGACCTGCTCCTGCGGATGCAGGCCACCCGCACCCACATGGCCCTGGTGATCGACGAGTTTGGTGGCACGGACGGCCTGGTGTCCCTGGAGGACCTGGTCGAGGCTGTGGTGGGCGAAATCGATGATGAACACGACGAGGCCCAGGTCGCCGGCGTCATGGCGAGGCCGGACGGCGCCTTCGATGCCGACGCCCGGGCGCCGCTGGAGGAGCTCGAGGCCATGCTCGGACTCGACCTGACGCCGCCGGACATGGATGAGGAGATCGACACGGTCGGAGGCCTGGTCGCCGCCGTCGCCGGCCGGCTTCCCCGCCGGGGCGAGGTGATCGCCTTTCGCGATGGCTATGAGATCCAGGTGCTGGACGCCGACCCTCGCCGGATCAAGCGGGTCCGGATCCGCCCCTCCACCCCGCCGCCGCCTCCCGCAGACTGACCTTGCCTCCGCGCTCCGCCGTCCTGGCCGGCCTCGCCGCCCTCGCCGGCGGTGTCCTGGCCGCCCTCGCCTTCCCACCCTTCGGCCTCCTGCCGGGACTGGCGGGCTTTGCCCTGATCCTCTGGGCTCTGGACTGCCCCGCCTCTCACCCCCTCCGCGCCGCGGCCTTCCGGGGCTGGCTCGCTGGCCTGGGCTATTTCTCGGTTTCGGTGGCCTGGATCGTCGAGCCCTTCCTGGTGGACGAGCGGACCTATGGCTGGATGGCGCCCTTCGCCCTCGTCCTGATGGCCGGCGGCCTGTCCCTCTTCTGGGCGGCAGCGGGCGCGGCCTGGCGTCGCCTCCGGCCTCAGGGCGGGGCCCGTGTCCTGATCTTCGCTGGGCTCTTCGCAGGGGTCGAGTGGCTGCGCGGGCACCTCCTGACGGGCTTCCCCTGGAACCTACCGGGTGAAGCCTGGCCGGCGGGTTCGCCCCTGTCCCAGGGCGCTGCCGTCGTGGGTGCCTACGGCCTGACCTGGATGACCTTGGCCCTTGCCGCCGCGCCTGCCTGGATCCTTGACCCGGGTTCCCCGGGCCGCAGGCTGGCGCGGGCTGCCATCGTGCTGGCGCCCGCCCTCGTTCTCTTCGCCTGGGGGGCCCACAGGGTCGCCGGGACACCTGCCGGGGCGGCGGGTCCCCGGGTCCGCATCGTCCAGGCGGATATTGACCAGAAGACCAAGTGGCGCCCGGAGAACCTGCCCTCCATCTTCAAGACCTACCTTGACCTGACCCGCAGCCCGGCGGCCCAGGCCCCTGACATCGTCGTCTGGCCAGAGGGCGCCCTGCCGGCGATCATCAATGACCTTATGATCCCCGGACAAGGCTGGCGGGAGGCCCTGGCTTCCGCCCTCGCGCCCGGCCAGGTCCTGGCCATGGGGGCCAACCGGGCCGAGGCCCGGCCCGACGGGGGCGTCGCCTACTACAACAGCCTCGTCCTGCTGGAGGGGACCGGGTCCGACCTGGCGGTCGCCGGCGTCTACGACAAACACCACCTTGTGCCCTTTGGGGAGTTTATTCCCCTCGGCGACCTGGCCGGGCGGATCGGCCTGCGCAGCCTGGTCCACATGCCCGAGGACTTCACCGCCGGACCACCACCCCGACCCCTCCATCTTGCCCGCCTGCCGGCGTTCCAGCCGATGATCTGCTATGAGGCCCTCTTCCCGGGTTTTACCCGCGCCGCCGCCCGGCGGGCCGGCGAGCGGCCAGCCTGGATCCTGAACATCTCCAATGACGCCTGGTTTGGCCGCGCCTCCGGACCCTGGCAGCATCTCAACATGGCCCGCTACCGTGCCATCGAGGAGGGCCTGCCCATCGTGCGCTCCACGCCGACGGGGGTCTCCGCCGTGATTGATTCCAGCGGCCGGCTCACCGGACCCGTCCTCGGGCTCGGCACTGTCGGCGTCATCGACCGGCCCCTGCCCGCCGCCCGCCCGCCGACGCCCTATGTCCGCTTCGGCGACGGCCCCTTCCTGGTCCTGCTGCTGATCTCAGCCGCGCTTGCAGGACATAAAGAAATCTTTATAGGACTTTTCCAGCAAAGGCGCTCACGTGGGGCAAGCCGCGATACAGACGGAGCCGTCAATTGACCCGCCCCTCCTACATCTTCACCAGTGAAAGCGTTTCCGAAGGCCATCCCGACAAGGTGGCGGACCGGATTTCCGACACGGTGGTCGACGCCTTCATTGCCGCCGATCCCGAGGCCCGGGTCGCCTGCGAGACCCTGGTCACCACCAACCGGATCATTCTCGCCGGCGAGGTACGTGCGACACGACCCGGCGCCGACAAGACTGAGAACCGAGCCTTCACCCGGGAGGTGATCTCGACCCTCGAGCCAAAGGTGCGGGAGGCCGTCCGTGACATTGGCTACGAGCAGAAGGGCTTCCACTGGAAGAGGGCGAAGTACGCCTGTCACCTGCACGGCCAGTCGGGCGACATCGCCCAGGGCGTCGATGCCTCCAACGCCAAGGACGAGGGCGCCGGCGACCAGGGGATCATGTTCGGCTACGCCTGTGACGAGACCCCGGCCTTCATGCCAGCCACGCTACAGTACTCGCACGAGATCCTGCGCCGCCTCGCCGCCGCCCGCCGCTCGGGCGAGATGAGCTTCCTCGAGCCCGACGCCAAGAGCCAGGTCACCCTGCGCTACGAGAACGGGCGGCCAGTCGAGGTCACCCAGCTCGTCATCTCGACCCAGCACGCCCGGCGGATCGGCCTCAGGCTCGCCACCCCCGCCCGGATACAGGACGCCATCCGGCCTCTGGTTGAGGGCGTCTTCCCCGACGGCCTCCTCACGCCCAATACGGTCTGGCACGTCAATCCTACCGGTCGCTTCGTCCAGGGCGGCCCCGACGGTGACGCTGGCCTGACAGGCCGGAAGATCATCGTCGACACCTATGGCGGGGCTGCGCCCCATGGCGGCGGCGCCTTCTCGGGCAAGGATCCCACCAAGGTCGACCGCTCGGCCGCCTACGCCTGCCGCTACCTGGCCAAGAACGTGGTGGCGGCCGGGCTTTCTCGCCGCTGCACGATCCAGATCAGCTATGCCATCGGGGTTTCGGCGCCCCTGAGCTTCTACGTCGACCTGCACGGCGAGGGCGATATCGATCCCGCCAAGCTGGAGACGGCCCTGCCCGAGATGATCGGTGGCGCCACGCCTGCGGCCATCCGCCGGCATCTGGGCCTCAACCGGCCGATCTACGCCCGCACCTCCGCCTACGGCCACTTTGGGCGTGAGCCGGATTCTGATGGCGGCTTCTCCTGGGAGCGGACGGATCTGGCGGACGCCTTGCGCGGGCTGGCCTGACCCCCGCGTGGAGGCCCCGCCGCCCCTGCGATCCTTCGGGCGCATCCGTTCGCGGACGCTGAAGCCTCGGCAGGCCTCGCTCCTGGACACCCTGCTACCGTCCCTTCGCCCGCCAGCCGAGGGACCCGTCGACCCGGCCGGTCTCTGGCCCGCCGCTGCGGAGACCTGGCTGGAGGTGGGCTTTGGCGGCGGCGAGCACATGGCGGCCCAGGCCGCGCGCCATCCGGACGTCCTGATCCTGGGTGCCGAGCCCTTCGTGAACGGCGTCGCCAGCGCCCTTCGCCATGTGGACGACCTGGGGCTGTCCAATGTTCGTATTCACGACGGCGACGTCCGCGATCTGATGTCGCGCCTGCCCGATGCCAGCCTGCGGCGCATGTTCGTCCTGTTCCCGGATCCCTGGCCCAAGCTTCGCCACCACAAGCGCCGGCTGCTCAGCCCGGCCTTCGTCGCAGAGGCCGCCCGGCTCCTGGGTCCCGCTGGACGCCTGAGGTTGGCTACGGACTGGGCCGCCTATGCCGACGTCATGCTGGCTGTGGTCCTCGCCGATGGGCGCTTCGATTGGCCGGTCCAGTGCGCCGCAGACTGGCGGGAGCCGCCGGCGGACCATTCCCCGACCCGCTACGAGGCTAAGCGCCTGGGCGACTGCGCGCCCGTCTGGCTCGACTTCATCCGCCGCCCGGCCTGAGGGCTCAGGCCGGTTCTAGACAGATGACCCGGGCCACCCGCAGGTCCCGCCTCAGGCTGTCGGCGACGATGCCGTAATTGCCTGTGGTGACGGACTCCCCGACGGCGCCGGGCTCGGGCTTCTCGTTGGCGGACCGCAGGGCGCCCAGGAGGGTCTCGGGCGAGGTGGTGTAGATGCGGCCCCGGCGCGGCGACTCCGCCACGGTCACGCCGATGACCCGTCCGGCGTCGTCCAGGGCCGGCGCCCCGGACAGGCCTGCCAGGCTCCCCCGTAGCTGGTCCGTCCGCCCGGTCTCGGCCCAGACCAGGACTGGCTCGGTGCGTTCTCCACGGCCGCGGATGACCATGTTCTCCCGACCGATCAGGCGGGAGGTGGCTTCGCCGGGCCGGCCCTGCGGGAAGCCGGGGTGATAGGCGCGCTCGCCCCGCCTGAGGGTCCGGCCGATGGCGATCGGCAGGGGTGCCGATCCGCCCTCCGTGGTCAGGATCGCGACCTCGCCGTGCGGGTCGATGCGCACCTCTGCGGCGACGCCGCGGCCCTCGGACACGACCACCGCCGCCCTGCGGCAGCCGTCGACCACATGTCGGGCGGTGATCCAGACGCCCCGGTCGTCAATCGAGAAGGCGGTCCCGGAACCGGGTTCCGGCATTGCCGGCGCGTCGACAATGACCGAGGGGTCGAAGGGCGAGGCGGGCCCGAGGGGAAGGCCCTCTCCCGCCGCTGGCGGCGGTGGCGGTGGCGGCGCGTCTGCACGCTCCCGCCGGCCGACCGCCACCACGATCACAGCCAGGATGATGGCGATATAGACCAGCCAATCGCTGAGCCGCGGGAAGTGCACGGCCGTCTCCTACCCCGCGACAGCGGCGGCGAGCACGATGGCCGAGGCAAGCTTGGCCCCTGCCAACAGCACGGCCGCGGATATCTCGCCCTCCCGGATGCGCCCGGGAAGCCCGTGGAGCATGAGGTCGACGATGCGGAAGACCAGCAACTGCACCACGACGGTCGGCGCGCCCCACATGATGATCTCCAGCAGGGAGGCCGAGGCGGTCATGGCGGCGGCGAGGGGCAGGGCCAGGCCTACCAGGACGCCTGCGAAGGAGAGGGCGGCGGCGGCGTTGC
Source organism: Phenylobacterium sp. (assembly GCF_037138395.1). Classification (GTDB taxonomy): domain Bacteria; phylum Pseudomonadota; class Alphaproteobacteria; order Caulobacterales; family Caulobacteraceae; genus Phenylobacterium. The sequence continues at coordinate 6,460 of NZ_JBAXIM010000010.1, read as the reverse complement.
CCTCGCGGATCAGGGCGATCTCGCGATGCGGGGTGAGCACCAGGTAGAGGCCTGCGCCCGCGACGAGGATGGCCAGGGTGGTCGCGGCGTGCAGCAGGGCCAGGGGAAACCCAGCGGCGAAAGCCAGGATCTCAGGAGAGGCGAGGGCGTTCGGCATGGGGCTTCCTTCAGTCCGGGTCCCGGGAATCTGTTCCCGCAGAGTCGCCTGCGACGACGGCGCGGTCCCGGGCGCGGCGCACGGACGCCCGCTCCTTCTCGCTTTCGCTCTTGAGCTGGCCACAGGCGGCCAGGATGTCGCGACCCCGGGGGGTGCGGATGGGCGAGGCGTAGCCCGACCGGTTCAGGATAGCGGCGAAGGCCTCGATGGCCCCCCAGTCCGAGCAGACATAGGGACTGCCGGGCCAGGGGTTGAAGGGAATGAGGTTGATCTTGGCCGGAACGCCGGCCAGCAGGTTCACCAGGGCCCGGGCCTCGGCTGGGCTGTCGTTCACCCCCTTGAGCATGACGTACTCGAAGGTCACCCGGCGGGCATTGCTCAGGCCGGGATAGGCCCGGATGCCAGCGAGCAGTTCGGCGATGGGATACTTCCGGTTGATGGGCACCAACTCGTCGCGCAGGGCGTCGTTGGTGGCGTGAAGCGAGATGGCGAGCATGGCCTGGGTGCGCTCGCCCAGGGCCTGGAGCTCGGGAACCACCCCCGAGGTGGAGACGGTGATCCGCCGGCGGGAGATGGCGATCCCCTCGTTGTCAGCGATGATGTCGATGGCGTCGGCCACGCCGTCGAGATTGTAGAGCGGCTCGCCCATGCCCATGAAGACGATGTTGGAGAGCCGGCGATCCTCCTTGGGCGAGGGCCATTCGCCCAGTTCGTCCCGGGCCACCTGGACCTGGGCGACGATCTCGGCCGCCGTCAGGTTGCGCACCAGGGGCTGGGTGCCTGTATGGCAGAAGGTGCAGTTGAGGGTGCAGCCGACCTGGCTGGAAACGCACAGGGCCCCGGACCGGCCGACGTCCGGGATGTAGACAGTCTCGACCTCGATGCCGGGCGCCATTCGGATCAGCCACTTCCGGGTCCCGTCTACCGAGACCTGGCGGGCGACCACCTCGGGGCGCGACAGGTCGTAGGCGTCGGAGAGGGCCGCCCGCAGCTCCTTGGCCACGTCGGTCATCTGGGCAAAGTCTGTGACCCCGTAGTGGTGCATCCATCGCCAGAGCTGCGAGGCCCGCATCTTCGCCTTGCCGGCCTGCACCAGGCCGCCCGCCTCCAGCGCGGCCACGAGGGCCGGCCGGGTCAGGCCCGTCAGGTTCGGTCGCCGCGCCGGGGCGGCGGCGGCGTCTCGGGACCGGGAAAGGTCAAGGGTGATGGTCACGGAAGCCTCGGCAAAGGGAGGGGGGACTATAGGCGAGGCCGGGGCGCCCGCCAAATCCGCTGATTCTTTGGCCCCGACGGCTTCCGCGCGCAGGACGGCTGGGCTAGCGTGCGCGGCTATCGCTACGCGCGCAAAAAATTGGGGGAGAGAGACATGAAAGCGGTCCTGAGCAAGGTGGTCGGCGGCCCCGAAACCCTGGTGATCGAGGACATTCCCGCCCCCGCCCTGCGCCCAGGCGGGGCCCGGGTGCAGGTCAAGGCCGTCGGCATCAACTTCCCGGACGTCCTGATCATCGAGGACAAGTACCAGTCCAAGCCCCCGCGGCCCTTTGCCCCGGGCGGCGAGGTTTCGGGGATCGTCACCGAGATCGCCGATGGCGTCACCGAGGTGAAGGTGGGTGACCGCGTCCTGGCCCAGATCGGCCATGGCGGCCTGGTCGAGGAGATCGTCGCCCCCGCCGGGCGCCTGACCCCGATCCCGGACGCCATGCCCTACGATGAGGCCGCCGCCTTCATCCTCACCTACGGCACCTCCTACCACGCCCTCAAGGACCGGGGTCACCTGAAGGCCGGCGAGACCATGCTGGTCCTCGGCGCAGCCGGCGGCGTCGGCCTGGCGGCCGTCGAGCTGGGCAAGGCCATGGGCGCCCGGGTCATCGCCGCCTGCTCCACCCAGGAGAAGGTCGACCTCGCCATCCGTCACGGCGCCGAATCCGGCGTGGTCTACGGTCGGGGTCCCTTTGACCGCGACGGCCAGAAGCAGCTGGCCCAGCTCTTCAAGGCGGCCTGCGGAGAGGCGGGCGCGGATGTCATCTACGACGCCATTGGCGGCGACTATGCCGAACCCGCCCTGCGCTCCATCGCCTGGGAAGGCCGCTACCTCGTGATCGGCTTCGCCGCCGGCGAGATCCCCCGGATCCCCCTGAACCTGCCCCTGCTGAAGGGCTGCGACATCGTGGGCGTGATCTGGGGCAACTGGACGGCCCGCAATCCGGACCTCTTCCAGAAGGCCAACCTCGAACTCATCGACCTCTACGCCCAGGGCAAGATCAAGCCCTACGTCTCCGAGCGCTTCGCCTTTGCGAAGGCCGCCGACGCCATCGCCCACCTGGGCAGCCGCAAGGCCATGGGCAAGGTTGTCGTCACCCTCGGCGACTGAAGCGTTTCGGACAGGAGATACGGACATGGCTGGAAGGCTCGACGGCAAGGTGGCGATGATCACGGGGGCGGCCTCAGGCATTGGCCTGGGAACCCTGGAGCTCTTCGTCTCGGAGGGGGCAAGGGTGATCGCCGCCGACGTCCAGGACGAAAAGGGCGCCATGCTTGAGCGCCGGTTCCCGGACGCCGTGCGCTATGCGCGCTGCGATGTCACCGCCGAGGCGGACATCGCAGCGGCCGTGGCCCTGGCCGAGAGCGCCTTTGGTGGCCTGGACATCCAGTTCAACAATGCCGGCATCTCGGACCGGATGGGGGCCATCACCGAGGTCACCGCCGACGGCTGGAACTGGATCTTCGACATCCTGGTCCGGGGCCCGGCCCTGGGCATGAAGCATGCGGTTCCTGCCATGCTGAAGCGTGGCGGCGGGTCGATCATCAACACCGCCTCCATCGCCGGCCTGCAGGCGGGCTGGGGTCCGATCGCCTATTCCACGGCCAAGGCCGGGGTGGTGCACATGAGCCGCTGTGCCGCCGCCCAGCTGTCGCCCCAGGGCATCCGGGTCAACGCCATCTGCCCGGGCCTGATCGCCACCTCCATCTTCGGCGCCACCATGGGCATGACCCGGGACGCCGCCGACCAGATGGCCGCCCTGGTGGCCCAAAACGCTAAGATCGCCCAGCCGGTGAAGAAGCCCGGCCTGCCCCAGGACATCGCCCAGGCCGCCCTCTACCTGGCCTCCGACGCCTCGGCCTTCGTGACCGGGACCCACCTGGTGGTGGATGGCGGCATCACGGTGGGCTCGCGGCACAGCTGGGACCCCGAGGCCGGGTCTCCGTTTGCAGCGATCTTCGGGGAGTCCCTCATGCAGATGGCTCCGGGCTCCGGACAGGGTTGAACCGCGCCGCGGCCGCCTTCGCCGGGCTTTCCCCCAACGTCCGGGGTGCCCTCTGGATGACGGCGTCGGCCCTGGCCTTCACGGTCATGTCGACCCTCATCAAGTTCCTTGGCGCGGGCTATTCGCCGGGGCTGCAGACCTTCTACCGCCAGGCCGCGGGCTTCGTGATCCTGTTGCCGATCATCCTGCGGCAAAGGTCAGCAGCCTTCGCCACCACCCGGCCCGACCTGCTGGTCTTCCGGGCTGCGGCGGGGACCCTGGGCACCATGCTGTCCTTCTATGCCTTCCAGAACATGCCCCTGGCGGACGCCAACGCCTTGTCCTTCACCCGTAGCCTCTGGCTGGTGCCCCTGGCCGCCTTCGTGGTGGGCGAGCGGATCGGACCCCTGCGCATCTTCGCCGCCCTGGCGGGTTTCGCCGGCGTGCTGATCATGGTCCGTCCCGGCGTCGGGGGGCACTTTGCCCTGGGGCTACCGGCCCTGGCCATGCTGGCCTCGTCCTTCCTCTTCGCCCTGACGGTGACGGGCATGAAGGTGCTGACCCGGGACCACGCCCCGACGGTTCTCCTGGTCTGGGCGGCGACGCTCGGGATGGTGTTCTCGATCCCGGGGGCCCTGTTGTCCTGGCGCTGGCCCGAGCCCGTGGACCTGGCCCTGCTGTCCGTGATGGGGATCATGGGCACCGCGACCCAGGCCTTCTACATCCGTGGCATGGCCGTCGGCGAGGCGGCCGCCATGGCCCCGGTGGACTATATCCGCCTGGTATTTGCCGCCGCCGTGGGCTTCTTCCTGTTCGCCGAGATCCCCACCGTCTGGACGATCCTGGGCGCCGCCGTGGTGGTAGCCTCCACCCTCTTCATCACCTGGCGCGAGCACGCGGCGTCCCGCAGGGTCGCCGCTGTACGCTCTTGACGAGATCGCAATCGCTGGGCCTCTTCACTCCCAGTCAGACCGGAGGGATCCCCATGGACATGCAGGCCATTCTCGAGCGCCAGAAGGCGGCCCACCTGCGCGACGGCGAGGCCAGCGCAGCGCTCCGGATCGAGCGCATCGACCGCTGCATCCGGCTGCTGAGGGAAAACCGCCAGGCCATTGAGGAGACCCTCAACACCGACTTCGGCTCCCGGTCCCGGGAGGCCACGGCCTTCACCGACATCGCCGGCTCCATCGGCCCCCTGCAGCATGCCCGGGACAATCTTGCCAAGTGGATGCGCCCCGAGAAGCGCAAGCCGACCCCCGCCATCCTGGGCCTGTTCGGCGCCAAGGCGGAGGTGCGCTTCCAGCCCAAGGGTGTGGTGGGGGTGATCAGCCCCTGGAACTTCCCCGTGAACCTGACCTTTGCGCCGCTGGCGGGCATACTCGCGGCGGGCAACCGGGCCATGATCAAGCCCTCGGAGTTCACGCCGGCCACTTCCGAACTTATGCAGACGATGTTTGCAGGCGCCTTCTCGGAGGAGGAGATCGCCGTGGTCATCGGCGGACCTGAGGTGGGCGAGGCCTTCTCGCGCCTGGCCTTCGACCACCTGATCTTCACCGGCGCGACCTCGGTCGCCCGCCACGTTATGCGGGCCGCGGCCGAGAACCTGGTGCCTGTCACCCTGGAGCTCGGCGGCAAGAGCCCGGTGATCCTCGGCAAGTCGGCCGACCTGAAGGTGGCCGCCGCCCGGGTCATGAACGGCAAGACGCTCAATGCGGGCCAGATCTGCCTGGCTCCCGACTATGTCCTGGCGCCGAAGGACCAGGTTGAGGGCTTTGTCGCCGCCGCCCGCGCCTCCGTCGCCACCATGTTCCCGACGATCAAGGACAACCCCGACTACACCTCGATCATCGCCCAGCGGCACTATGACCGGATTACCGGCTACATCGACGACGCCCGGGCCAAGGGCGCACGGGTGATCGAGCTCAAGCCCGAGGGCGAGGACCTTTCCCAGCAGCCCCATCGCAAGATCGCACCGACCCTGATCCTCGACCCCACCGACGACATGAAGGTGATGCAGGAGGAGATCTTCGGTCCGGTCCTGCCGGTGAAGAGCTACGAGACCCTCGACGAGGCCCTGGCCTATGTGAACGACCACGACCGGCCCCTGGGCCTCTACTACTTCGGCGATGACCCCGCCGAGCGCGAGGAGGTGCTCAACCGGACGACGGCTGGGGGCGTCACCGTGAACGACGTGATCATGCATGTGGCCCAGGAAGACCTGCCCTTCGGCGGCGTTGGCCCTTCGGGCATGGGCAGCTATCACGGCGTCGACGGCTTCCGGGAATTCAGCCACCGCAAGGCCATCTTCAGCCAGATGAAGAACGACATCGGTCCACTGAAGATGCTGCGCCCGCCCTACGGCCCCGGCATCCGCAAGATGCTGGACGGCCAGATCAAGGCCTAGTCCTGGCCGCGCGGGACCTGGAGAGGTTCCGGGCGCAGGCCTCGATCGATGTCAGCGCCGCGTATCCAGGAGTGGCCCTCCTCAGAGCGTGAAATACTTGCTGCGGGCATGCCCAATCGCATTCTTACGTGTCAGCGACAAAACGGGGTCATACACCCAAACGTTGCTTGGATCTTTGCTGTCCGGGCGGAGGATCAGATGAAGTGTCCCGGCTCGGGTTTCGACGATGACCTCATAAGGCGTGGTCGGAACGGAGTCTTCCGGATGTCCGTCGAAGAGATGGGTCAACGCCCTCACGAGCGGTCGCGGATCGCTGACCTGAGCACCATCAACACTCACGCGCACGACGCCGCTGGCGAGAAAGGCTTCATATCGGTCAAGTACGACGGTTCGCTCCAGCTCAGGGAGTGCGATGCACCAGGAGAACGAGATGGTCAGCAGCATCGCCCATGCCGTCAGATGGCGGAGACTGGGCGGCGGCGCTCGCCAGACGCGGACCCTCAGCGCCACAATCAGCGCCCAGACCAGAAGCGCCGCGAAAAGCCCGAACCCGATCAGCGATGAAAGGTAGATCCCATGATCCCAGGCCTGCAACCGACTGAAGATCGCCGCGTTCGTCATCGTTACTCTCTCTCGAAGACCCCCGCGATCGCA